>NZ_QREH01000001.1:640129-960193 GCF_003386075.1 Citricoccus muralis | reverse complement strand
CGGGATGCCCGCCGCCAACATTCACCGGATGCCCGCCGCGGACCGCGCAGCAGGGGCGGAGACGATGCCGCCGGAGACTCAGGTGACGCCGGAGACGCCGAACACACAGGCGACGGAGTCGATCATGACGGCGGCGGAGGCCTATACGTCCGAGCTCGCCGCCCACGCGCGCGTGGACCCGGGGCAGGACGACCGCCTGCCGGTCTTCGATGTGGTGATGCTGGGCGTGGGCCCGGATGCCCATGTCGCGAGCCTGTTCCCCGGCCTGCCCGGCCCCCTGACCCGCGGAGCGACGGTGATTGCCGTGGAGGGCTCCCCCAAACCGCCCCCGAGGCGGCTCTCGCTGACCGTGGAGGCCCTCAACATGGCCGAGCGGCTCTGGTTCGTGGTGGCCGGTGCGGACAAGGCCGAGGCCGTCGCTGAGGTCCGGCACGCCCGAGACGACGAGACCACCGACGCGGCCCGCTGGCCGGCATCGGTGGTCTCAGGTCGGGATGCGACCGTCTGGTGGTTGGACGGGGCGGCAGCCGGTCAGGCCTGATTCTGTTGGACTGACTGGCTGGCTGACTGACTGGCCGGGCTGACCCTGCGCCGCAGGTCCTCCCGAGCCCTCGGGTCCAAGATGGACTAGAAGTCTTGCGAGAACCGCATGATCAGGCCGAGGGCCACTACGATCGCGCCCCAGGTCAGGCCCAGGGTGACGGTGATGCGGTTCAGGTTCTTCTCGGCCACGCCGGAGGCACCCAGCGAGGAGGTCACGCCGCCGCCGAACATATCGGACATACCGCCGCCGCGGCCCTTGTGCAGCAGGATCAGCAGGACCAGCAGGACGCTGATGGCGGCCAGGGCGATCTGCAGGATGAGGGTCAGGACGTCCACGTCACTCTTTCCATTGGCGGGAGGCCGTCACCGGCCCGTTCGGGTACTTCTGCGCCGTCCGACCGGAGCCGAACAGCCGGAATCAGTCGGTCAGCAGGTGATGCTCGAACCTGACTATGTTAGCAAACTCGGCCTCGTCCAGGCTGGCGCCACCCACGAGGAGACCGTCCACGTCCTTCTCCCGCAGGATGGAGGCCGCATTCGAGGACTTGACGGATCCTCCGTACAGCAGGCGGAGGCCCGCGGCGGCCTCCTCACCATACCGGGAGGCGACGTCGGCGCGCAGGGCGGCGCACATCTGCTGGGCGTCGTCCGGACCGGCCACCTCGCCGGTGCCGATGGCCCACACGGGTTCGTAGGCCACCACCATGTCGGTGACCTGCTCGGTGGACAGGCCCTCGAGCGCTCCTCGGAGCTGGGCCAGGGTGTGCTCCACGTGGCGGCCGGCCTGCCGGACGTCCAATCCCTCCCCCACGCACAGGATGGGCGCGAGGCCGTGCCGCAGTGCTGCGGTGAGCTTGCGGTTGGCCATGGCGTCGTCCTCGCCGTGCAGTGTGCGCCGCTCAGAGTGTCCGACCAGGACGTAGCGGCACCCCAGCTTGGACAGGAACTGTGCCGAGATCTCGCCGGTGAACGCACCGGATTCCTCTGCGGAGACGTCCTGGGCCCCGTACATCAGGGGCAGTCGGTCCCCCGCCACGAGGGTTTGGACACTGCGCAGATCCGTGAAGGGCGGGAACACCGCCACCTCGACCTTCTCGAAGTCGTGGTCCGCATCCGTGAGGATCCAGCTTAGTTTCTGCACGAGGGTGACGGCCTGCTGGTGGTCCAGGTTCATCTTCCAGTTCCCCGCGATGAGCGGGGTGCGGTCATAGACGCCGTTGGTCTTCGAGGTCATGTTCAGGCACCTGCCTGTGCCGCGTCATGTCCTGCACTGCGGTCCGTGCCGTGGCCCGTGCCGTGACCTGCGGCCGAGCGCTCCAGGGCGTCGATGCCCGGCAGGGACTTGCCCTCGAGGTACTCCAGGGAGGCACCGCCACCGGTGGAGATGTGGCCGAACTGCTTATCGTCGAAGCCCAGGGCCCGCACGGCGGCCGCCGAGTCACCGCCACCCACCACGGTCAGTCCGGTGGACTCGGTCAGGGACTGGGCCACCGTGCGGGTGCCATGGGCGAAGGCCTCGAACTCGAAGACTCCCATCGGCCCGTTCCAGAACACGGTCTCGGCCCGGCGGATCTCCTCGCCGAACGCCACGCGCGTCTCGGGGCCGATGTCCAGGCCCAGGGCGGAGGCGCCGTGCGCACCGGAGGTCAGGGCCGCCACGGGCAGGACCTCATGCTCGGCGTCGGCGGCGAAAGCCGAGGCCATGACGATGTCCGTGGGCAGGACGATCCGGCAGCCGCCCTTCGCGGCGCGCTCCAGGTATTCGGTGACGACGGGGATCTGGTCCTCCTCCAGCAGGGAGGCACCGACCTCGTGGCCCTGGGCCTTGAGGAAGGTGAACAGCATCCCGCCCCCGATCAGCAGGGTGTCCGCGCGATCCATCAGGTTGTCGATCACCGCTAGCTTGTCCGAGACCTTGGAGCCCCCGAGGACCACCACGTAGGGGCGGTCCGGCTCGCCGGTCAGGCGGGAGAGCACGTCCAGCTCCCGGGAGACGAGGCCACCCTGGTAGGACGGCAGCAGGCCGGCGATGTCATACACCGAGGCGTGCCGGCGGTGCACGGCGCCGAAGGCGTCATCCACATAGGCTCCCGGAGTCGCCGGAGTTGCCTGAGTCGACTCGGACGAGCCGCTGCCACCGGTCAGCGCCGCCATCTCGGCGGCCAACTCGGCACGCTCGGCCTCGTCCTTGGAGGTCTCACGCGGATCGAACCGCACGTTCTCGAGAAGGAGGATGCCGCCGTCGGCCAGGTTCGCCGACTCCTCACGAGCCGAGGCGCCCGTGACATCTGCGGCCAGGCGCACCTCACGACCGGCCAGCTCGGCCATCCGCTCGGCCGCGGGCCTCAGGGAGAAGGCTGGGTCCGCCGTGCCCTTCGGGCGCCCGAGGTGGGCCATGACGACCACGCGTGCGCCGGCGTCGGCCAGCGCGGTGATGACCGGCAGCGAGGCGCGGATGCGGCCGTCGTCCGCCACGGCACCGTCCTCCAGCGGGACGTTGAGGTCAGAGCGGACGAGGACGTGGCGTCCAGCCACTCCTGCCTCCAGCAGGTCGTCAAGGGTCTTGGCGGTCATGCACAGGGCCTTCCGGGGTGGTGGAACGGGATGAGCGGGGTTCGAACCCGGACTACAGCTTAGAGGCGACCATGGAGGTCAGGTCCATCAACTGGCAGGTGTACCCCCACTCATTGTCATACCAGCCGATGATCTTGACGGTCTTGCCGATCGACTTGGTCAAGGGGGCGTCGAAGGTGCAGGCCGCCGGCGAGGTGATGATGTCCGAGGAGGTGATCGGGTCCACGTTGTAGACCAGGCGGCCCTGCAGCTCGGGGGTCTGCGCCGCAGCTTGGAAGGCGGCGTTGACCTCATCGATCGAGGCCTCCCGTTCCAGCTCGACGGTGAGGTCCGTGGCGGATCCGGTGATCGTGGGCACCCGCATGGCGAAACCGTCCAGCTTGCCCTTCAGCGAGGGGATCACCTCGCCGATGGCCTTGGCGGCGCCGGTGGAGGTGGGGACCATGTTCTGAGCGGCGGCCCGGGCGCGGCGGCGGTCCTTAGGGTGCGGCCCGTCATGCAGGTTCTGGTCACCGGTGTACGCGTGGATGGTGGTCATGATGCCGTCCACGACCCCGAAGGAGTCGTGCAGGACCTTGGCCATGGGGGCCAGGCAGTTCGTGGTGCAGGAGGCGGCCGAGATGATGTCCATGGCCGGGTCGTAGGTGGAGTCGTTGACGCCCATCACGAAGGTGCCGTCCACGCCCTTGCCGGGGGCCGAGAGCACGACCTTGCGGGCACCGGCCTCCAGATGCTTGCGAGCGTCCTCGGCCTGGGTGAAGTGGCCGGTGCACTCGACGACGATGTCCACGCCGAGCTCGTCCCAGGGCAGCTTCGACGGGTCCTTCTCGGAGAAGACCCGGATGGTCCTGCCGTTGGCGACCAGGTTGCCGTCCACGAGTTCGATCCCGTGCGGGTAGCGCCCCAGGATCGTGTCGTACTTCACGAGGTACAGCAGGTCCTCGACATCCGCGAGGTCGTTCACGGCCACCAGCTCGAGATCGTGGCCCTCCTGCTCGATGACACGCAGTGCGTTGCGGCCGATGCGGCCGAATCCGTTGATGGCGATCCTGGTTGCAGTACTCACGATGGTGCCTTTCGGTCGGACAGAGAGGAACGAGAAGTGTTGTCTGAAGACACGAAGCGGGCCGACCGACCGCAATGGCCGCCCGGCCCGTCAACGGGTCACCTGGTTCAGGGGGTGATGAGCTTGGAGGCGCCGGCGCGGGCTGCCTCGAAGCGGGCCGAGACGTCCGCCCAGTTCACGATGTTCCAGATGGCCTTGACGTAGTCCGCCTTGACGTTCTGGTAGTCGAGGTAGAAGGCGTGCTCCCACATGTCCAGCTGGAACAGCGGGATCGTGGCCACGGGGACGCCGTTCTGCTGATCGTAGAACTGCTCGATGACCAGGTTGCCACCGATCGGCTCGTAGGCCAGCACGGCCCAGCCGGAGCCCTGGATGCCCAGAGCGGCAGCGGTGAAGTGGGCCTGGAACTTGTCGAAGGAGCCGAAGAACTCGTCGATCGCGGCGGCCAGTTCGCCCTCGGGCTTGTCTCCGCCGTTCGGGGACAGGTTCTTCCAGAAGATGGAGTGGTTGGTGTGCCCACCCAGGTTGAACGCCAGGTCCTTGGAGAACTGGTTGACGGTGCCGAAGTCGCCGGACTCGCGGGCGGCGGCCAGCTTCTCGAGGGCGGTGTTGGCACCCTTCACGTACGTGGCGTGGTGCTTGGAGTGGTGCAGCTCCATGATCTTCGCCGAGATGTGCGGCTCCAGCGCGCTGTAGTCATAATCAAGTTCCGGCAGGGTGAATTCAGCCATGTTTCCTCCTTGATGGACATGTATCCAGGGCCCGGGGTGCCGGGCCTTGGCGTCTGGCCCCCGTCAGGAGACCTTGCTTCCCATCCTAAGCACCCCTGTGGGGGCGTTGGCCACCGGTTCCGCTCAGAGCCGGAATGTTCAGCCGCCGGAAAGTTGCAGGCCAGCTGCAGGCCAGGTGCCGTGTGGTCATCACAGCCCCGACGCGGAGCGTGGTTCAGGAGTTCTCAGGTGTCGCGTCAGGCGTCGTGGTCGGCCGTGTCCGACGACAGGGCCGCATCGGTCCCGGGCAGGCCCTCCTCGATGGCGCGCTTGTCCGCCATGGCGAGCAGTCGGCGAATCCGGCCGGCGATGGCGTCCTTGGTCATGGGCGGGTCGGCCAGCCGGCCGAGCTCGTCCAGGGACGCCTGCTTGTGGTCCACGCGCAGCTGCCCGGCGTACTTGAGGTGGTCCGGGACCTCGTCCCCGAGGATGTCCAGAGCCCGTTCCACCCGTGCCCCGGCGGCCACGGCGGCCTGGGCCGAACGCCGCAGGTTCGCGTCGTCGAAATTGGCCAGCCGGTTGGCGGTGGCACGGACCTCCTTGCGGGTGCGGCGCTCCTCCCACACCAGCACGGTGTCATGCGCCCCCATCCGGGTCAGCAGGGCCGAGATGGCGTCACCGTCACGGATGACCACGCGGTCCACGCCGCGGACCTCCCGGGCCTTGGCGGCGATGCCGAGCCGGCGGGCGGACCCCACCAGCGCCAGGGCGGCCTCGGAACCCGGGCACGTCACCTCCAGGGAGGATGAGCGGCCCGGCTCGGTCAGCGACCCGTGGGCCAGGAAAGCTCCGCGCCATACGGCCTCCGCGTCGGCGACGGAACCGTTGACGATCATGGGGGGCAGGCCACGCACGGGGCGGCCGCGGACGTCCAGCAGGCCGGTTTGGCGGGCCAGGGACTCGCCATCACGGATCACCCGGATGACGTAGCGGCTGCCCTTGCGCAGGTTGCCGCCGGACACGACGATGATCTCGCTGCCGTGTCCGTAGACCTCGGCGATGGCGGTCCGGAGGCGGCGGGCGGTGGCGGCCTGGTCCAGCTCGGCCTCGATGACGATCCGGCCGGAGATGATGTGCAGTCCCCCGGCGAAGCGCAGCATGGCCGAGACCTCGGCCTTCCGTTCGGAAGAGCTCTTGATCCCGTGATGGGCCAATTCCTCTTTCACCGCCGCAGTCAACGCCATGGCGTCTCGCCTCACATCTCTCGCTTGTACTGGTGGAGCCGCCATACCGGTGGGCGTGACGGACGACGATGACCGTATCAGGAGCCCTTGAAGGCCTCCTGGAAGGCCAAGGCCAGACGCAGTGGGTCATGGATCGGGGTCCCCGAACCGGCACCAACCTTACTAAACAGGACCACGGCCCCCAGACGCTCGGCCGCATCCACGAAGCCCTGGGCGTCCTGGACGGCGTCCTGGTCTGCTATGACGACGTCCAACCGCAGATCGGGCGCGTAGTGGTGGATGACCTCCAGGTGGTCCGCCGCGTTCATGCCGGAGGTTTCCGCGGTGTCCGTGGTGAGATTCATCACGAGCGCCTTCCGGGCCGGGGTGCGGACCAGGGCCTCGCGCAGCTCAGGAAGCAGCAGGTGCGGCAGGACGGAGGTGTACCAGGAGCCGGGGCCGAGGACGATCCAGTCGGAGAGCTCGATGGCCTCCATGGATTCCTCACAGGCCGGGGCATTCTCCGGTTCGAGCCGGATGTGGGAGACCCTGGTGTTCTTCCCGGCGGCGGCCAGAGAGGACTGGCCCGTCACGGTCCGCCGGACCAGCTCGCCCTTCTCGTTCTCGGACAGCACGGCACCGGAGATCGTCAGCGGCACGGTGGACATGGGCAGCACCTGGCCGCGGGCACCCAACAGGGCCCCGGCCCAGCGCAGTCCGCCCACTGGGTCGCCGAGCAGCTCCCACAGGGCCACGATCAACAGGTTGCCCAGGGAGTGGTTGTCCAGCGTGGCCTCGGTGCCCTCCTTGGACGTGAACCGGTGCTGCATGACATCGCGCCAGGTCCGCCCCCAGTCCGTGTCATCACACAGGGCGGCCAGGGCCATCCGCAGGTCACCGGGCGGCAGCACGTCCATCTCCCGGCGGATGCGGCCCGAGGATCCGCCGTCGTCAGCCACCGTGACCACGGCCGTGATCTCCCCGGCGATGAGCCGCAGGGCCCGCAGCGTGGCGGACAGCCCATGGCCGCCGCCGAGCGCGGTGACGCGCAGGGTCGGATCGTACGTGCCGGCCGGCTGGCCCGGCGCCGGAACGGAACTGGGTGCCAGGGGCAACTGGCCCGTGAAATGGCTGCTCATACCCGGCATCCCCGTCATCCCACTCATTCCCGGCCCAGGTCCCGGTGGTGCACGTTGACCGTGACCCGCGGTTGCTGACTCAGCCGGTGGCCCAACTCCTCGGCCACGGCCACCGAGCGGTGCTTGCCGCCCGTGCAGCCGATGGCGAAGGTGGCGTAGTGCTTGTTCTCCCGGCGGTAACCGTCCAGGACGGGCACCAGCGCCTCGAGATAGTGGTCCACGAACTCGCTGGCGCCCTCCTGCTGCAGCACGAAATCCGAGACCGCGGTGTCCCGGCCCGTGAAGGGACGCAGCTCGGGGACCCAGTGCGGGTTCGGCAGGAACCGGACATCGGCCATGAAGTTCGCGTCCTGCGGGAGCCCGTACTTGAAGCCGAAACTCATGACGTTCAGGCGCAGCACGATGGGGCCGGACTCGGTGAACAACTCCGTGATGGTGGTCGCCAGCGAGTGCACGTTCTTCGTGCTGGTGTCCACCACGATCTCGGCCTCTTCCTTCAGCTCCCGCAGGAGCAGGCGTTCGGCGGCGATCCCGTCCGGGATGCGGCCGGAACCCTGCAGCGGGTGCGGGCGGCGGGCCGACTCGAAACGGCGCACCAGCAACTCATCACTGGCATCCAGGAAGAGCACCCGATAGTCGACGCCCTGGGCACGCAACTGCCCCAGGGCCTCCTGGATGTCCTTGAAGAGCTCCTTGGACCGCACATCCACCACGAGGGCCAGCCGCGGGATCGCCTCCGGGGAACGGCCCACCAGGTCCGTCAGGGTGATGAAGAGCTGTGGCGGGATGTTCTCCACCACGTACCAGCCATGGTCCTCCAGCGCGTGGGCGGCAGTGGTCCGTCCCGCCCCCGACATGCCGGTGACGATGAGGACTTCAGAGGTGGGTGGTTTCACCGGGGTCAGTCCGTCGCTCATGCGTCCAGACTACCCAGATTCACCCCGGCCACGTCGCTCAGTCCAAGATCTCCCCAGTGGTGAGGTTGACGCCCTGCGTCACCCGGTCGGCTGCAGCCTCGCCGGCAGTCTCGCTGGTCACGGGGGAATCCGGGTGCAGCGCCGCATGGACAGTGGCGGCCAGGGCCGGGCCGATGCCCCGGGCCTCCTGCAGCTGATCCACAGTGGCGGCACGGATGCGCTTGACCGAGCCGAAGTGCTTGAGAAGGACCTTCTGCTTGGCCGGGCCCAGGCCCTCGATGCCGTCCAGGGCAGAGGACACCATGGACTTGCCACGCTTCTCCCGGTGGAAGGTGATGGCGAAGCGGTGGGACTCGTCACGGATCCGCTGCAGCATGTAGAGCCCTTGGGAGGCACGCGGGAGCACGAGCGGGAATTCCTCGCCCGGCAGCCACAGCTCCTCGAGCCGCTTGGCAAGGCCGACCACGGGCAGGTCGGTGATCCCCAGGTCCGCCAGGGCCTGGACGGCCGAGGCCACCTGTGGGGGGCCGCCGTCGACCACCACGAGGGAGGGCGGGTAGGCGAAACGGCGCGAGGACGGGCCGTCCGCGGGCGCCCCGGCCGGACTCTCGGCCACACCGCCGGGACCCACCTGATCAGCCGGCATCGCCGGATCCGGCTCCAGGGCGATCTCCCCGGTGGCGAAAGTGCCACTGCGCTCCTGGTCCTCCAGGTAGTGGCGGAACCGGCGGGTCAGGACGTTGCGCATGGCGGCGGTGTCATCCCGGGCGGCGTCCCCCGTCACGCTGAACTTGCGGTAGTCGGCCTTCTTCGGCATCCCGTCCTCGACCACCACCATGGAGCCGACCACGTTGGTCCCGGAGACGTGGGAGATGTCATAGCATTCGATCCGCAGCAACGGCTCGGGCAGTTCAAGGGCGTCCTGGAGCTCACGCAGGGCGGCGGAGCGTGTGGTCAGGTCTCCGGAGCGGCGCGTCTTGTGCACCCGCAGGGCGAGCACGGCGTTCTCCTTGACGGTCTCCATCAGGGACCTCTTGTCACCGCGCTGAGGCACCCGCAGGCTCACCTGGGCGCCCCGCATGCCGGACAGCAGGGCGGCCACCTGGTCGGCGTTCTCCGGCAGCTCGGGCACGAGGACCTCACGCGGGATGCGGCTGGTGTCCTCGAGCGAGCCGTAGACCTGCTCGAGCAGCTGCTCCACCATGGTGGAACCCGAGACGTCCTCGACCTTCTCGACCACCCAGCCGCGCTGACCGCGGATGCGCCCGTCCCGGACGTGGAACACCTGGACGGCAGCCTCGAGCTCGTCGTCGGCGAAGGCGAAGATGTCCGCCTCCGTGGACTCCGAGAGGACCACGGCATTGCGCTCGAACACCCGTTTCAAGGCCGCGATGTCGTCCCGGCGCCGCGCGGCGTCCTCGTAGCGAAGGTCTGCCACGGCCTCCTTCATCTGGGTCTCGAGCCGGCGGATGTACTTCTGGGCGTCCCCGGCCATGAAGTCGCAGAAGTCCTGCGCGAGCTGCCGGTGCCCTGCTTGGCTGATCCGGTCCACGCACGGGGCGGCACACTTGTCGATGTAGCCCATCAGGCAGGGCCGGCCCGAGAGCTCGGCCCGGCGGAAGACGCCAGAGGAGCAGGTGCGGACCGGGAAGACGCGGAGCATCAGGTCCACGGTCTCGCGGATGGCCTTGGCCGGGTGGAAGGGTCCGAAGTACTTCACGCCCTTGCGCTTGTCCCCGCGCATGACTTGGACCCGCGGGTACTTCTCGTTCATCGTCACGGCGAGGTACGGGTAGGACTTGTCATCCCGGTACATGATGTTGAACCGCGGCGTGTACTGCTTGATCCACGTGTACTCGAGCTGCAGGGCCTCCAGCTCCGAGCCGACCACGGTCCACTCCACCGAGGCGGCGGTGAACACCATCGCCCGGGTCTTGGGATGCAGCCCGTTGGGGTCCTGGAAGTAGGAGGCCAGGCGGGACCGCAGGTTCTTGGCCTTGCCCACGTAGATGACGCGCCCGTCCGGGTCGCGGAAGCGGTATACCCCCGGCGAGGTGGGCACCTCGCCGGTCCTCGGGCGGTAGCTGGCCGGATCAGCCATGGCGCCTCAGTCCTGGGCGGGCGTCGGGTTCTGTCCGGCGTGACCGCCGGAGGTGTTGCCCGAGACCGGTTCGTTGTAGGTGGCCGCGCGTTCCTGGCCCGAGAGGGCCGCGATGGCGTCCATGATCTCTGCCGTCGCCTGCCGCCGGGGCGGCAGAGGATGCCTGGTGCCGAGATGCTCGAATTGCAGCGGCTGGCCGACGGTCAGGGAGAAGCGGTGCGGCGTGAACCGGTTCGAACCGGGCGGCTGGAGGCGTTCGGTCCCCCGCAGACCGACCGGCACCACCGGCACCCCCGTGGCCAGTGCCAGCCAGCCGACGCCAGTGCGGCCCTTATAGAGGCGACCGTCCCGGCTGCGGGTGCCTTCGGGGTAGATGCCGACGCCCGAGCCGGCCTCCACGTGGCCCACGAGCAACTCCAGGGCAGCCACGGAGGCGGCCATCTCACCGCGTTCGACGGGAATCGATCCCACGGAGTCGAAGAAACCCTTCATCACCTTGCCCTTGACGCCGGGCTGGGTGAAGTACTCGGCCTTGGCGAAGAAGTGCACCATGCGCGGCATGACCGCCTGCAGGATCACGGAGTCGAAGAAGGACAGGTGATTGCTGGCCACGATGAACCCGCCGGACTCCGGCACGTTCTCCAGCCCGGTGATGGTCGGTCGGCAGGTGACCTTGACCAGGGCACGGATCCCCGTGCGCACGGCTTCATTGGTCGCCATGACCGTCCTCTCCAGTGGAATCGACAGAGCTGAGTGTCCCGGATGCTCCCGCGGACCGGGTCCATCATAGTGCCCGGGTCAGATCCGGGCCGCGGTCACCAGTGCTCGGCAGTGCGCCGGCAGGTCGCCCGCGTCCTCACACAGGACCGTGGCCCCGGCTGCCTCCAGCTCGCTCCGGCTGCCGAAGCCCCAGAGCACCCCGATCCCCGGGATCCCGTGGCGGGCTGCCCCGGCCAGGTCGAAGTGCCGGTCCCCCACCATCACGGCCCGCTCCGGATGCCCGACGGCGGCCAGCGCCTCGGCCATCGCCTGCACCTTGGTGCCGTGCGGCGGCAGCGGTGCGGTCTCGTCGTCGTTCGACCCGCAGACCGCCGCGAAGAGGTGGTCGAGTCCCTGGACGCGCAGCAGCTGGCGCGCGAGCAACCGGGGCTTGGAGGTCGCGACGACCAGCCGGTGGTCCGCCCCCAGGTTCTCGAGGGCCTCGCGGACACCGGGGTAGACGGTGCTGGCCGCCATCCCGTGGCTCAGGTAGCCGGCCCGATAGTCCCGGATCACCGAGGGCAGGTTCTCCGCGGTGACACCCTCGAGGGACGCCAGACTCTCCTGCAACGGCGGCCCCACGAGGGACGCGAGCCGGTCCGGGCCGGGCACGGGCAGGCCGTGCCGCTCCAGGGCGGTGGCGATGCCTCCGGTGATGGCCCCCGCTGGGTCCACCAGCGTGCCGTCCAGGTCGAACAGGATCGCGGTGTCAGGCGCGGTCACAGTATTCGCTCCAGATACTGGCCGGTGTGGCTGGCACCGATCCGGGCGACCTGTTCCGGGGTGCCGGTGGCAACGATGCTGCCGCCGCCGGAGCCGCCCTCGGGGCCGAGGTCGATCACGTGGTCGGCCGACTTGATGACGTCCAGGTTGTGCTCGATCGTGATCACCGTGTTGCCCTTCTCCACGAGGGACTGCAGCACGCCCAGCAGCTTGCGGATGTCTTCGAAGTGCAGGCCGGTGGTGGGCTCGTCCAGCACGTAGATGGTCCGGCCGTTCGAGCGCTTCTGAAGCTCCGCCGCGAGCTTGACGCGCTGCGCCTCGCCGCCGGAGAGGGTGGTGGCGGGCTGGCCCAGCTTGACGTACCCGAGCCCGACGTCCACCAGGGTGTTGAGGTAGCGCGAGATCTTGGTGTAGGCGGAGAAGAAGTCCGCCGCCTCGTCGATCGGCATTTGGAGGACCTCGGCGATGTTCTTGCCCTTGTAGTGCACTTCGAGGGTCTCCCGGTTGTACCGGGCACCGTGGCAGACCTCGCAGGGGACGTAGACGTCCGGCAGGAAGTTCATCTCGATCTTCAGGGTGCCGTCACCGGAGCACGCCTCACAGCGGCCGCCTTTGATGTTGAAGGAGAAGCGTCCGGGCTGGTAGCCGCGGACCTTGGCCTCCTGCGTGTCCGCGAAGAGCTTCCGGATGGTGTCGAACACGCCGGTGTACGTGGCCGGGTTGGAGCGTGGGGTGCGGCCGATCGGGCTCTGGTCCACGTGCACGACCTTGTCCAGCTGGTCCAGCCCGTTGACCCGCTTGTGACGTCCGGGGACGTGCTTGGCGTGGTTGAGTTGGTTGGCGAGGACCTTGTAGAGGATCTCGTTCACGAGCGTGGACTTCCCGGACCCGGACACGCCGGTCACGGCGGTCAGCACTCCGAGCGGGAAGTCGACGGTGACGTCCTTCAGGTTGTTCTCCCGCGCCCCGACCACCGTGATCTTCCGGTTCTTGTCCAGCGGACGGCGCTGCTCCGGCAGGGCGATCTCGCGCCGCCCGGCCAGGTAGTCACCGGTCAGGGAGCGTTCGTTCGCCTTCAGGCCCTCGAGAGAGCCGGAGTGGACCACCTCACCGCCGTGCTCACCGGCCCGGGGGCCGATGTCCACGATCCAGTCGGCCTCAGCGATCGTGTCCTCGTCATGCTCCACCACGATCAGGGTGTTGCCGAGGTCCCGGAGCCGCAGCAGCGTCTCGATCAACCGCCGGTTGTCCCGCTGGTGCAGGCCGATGGACGGCTCGTCCAGGACGTAGAGCACCCCGACGAGTCCGGAGCCGATCTGCGTGGCCAGGCGGATGCGCTGGGCCTCGCCGCCGGACAGCGTTCCGGCCGGCCGCTCCAGGTTCAGGTAGTTGAGGCCCACGTCCAGCATGAAGTGCAGGCGGGCCAGGATCTCCTTGAGGACCTGGTCCGCGATCTGCACGTCCCGTTCGGACAGCTCGAGCTGCTCGAAGAAGTCGATGGCGTCCTGCATCGGCAGGACCGTGGTCTCCGAGATGGACTTCCCGCCGACGGTCACGGACAGTGAGGTCGGGTTCAGGCGGGTTCCGTTACAGGCCGCACAGGGGATCTGGCGCATGTAGGACTCGTAGCGGTCCCGGGCATGGTCGGACTCGGTCTCGAGGTGCTTACGGTGGATGTAGTCGATGACCCCCTCGAAGCCGGTGGTGTACCGGCGTTCGCGGCCGAAGCGGTTCCGATAGGACACCTCGACCTTGAAGTCCTTGCCGTGCAGGACGGCTTTGCGGGCAGCGGCCGGCAGGTCCTTCCAGGGCACGTCCATTCCGAAGCCGACCTCGCTGGCCAGGCCGGAGAGCAGCCGCTGCCAGTATTCAGAAGTCGACTTGCCGATCGACCAGGGGGCGATGGCCCCCTCCAGGAGGGTCTTGTCCTGGTCCGGGACCACGAGGTCTTCGTCCACCTCCAGCTTGGTGCCGATACCGGTGCAGACCGTGCATGCGCCGAAAGGGTTGTTGAAGGAGAAGGAGCGGGGCTCGATCTCGTCGATGGTCAGCTGGTGGCCGTTGGGGCAGGACAGCTTCTCCGAGAACGAGCGGAACTTGGGCGTCCCCTCCGCATCGAAGGCGTCCCATTCGCCCGCATTGGCCTTGGCCGGGTCCACGGCTGCGTCCACGTCCACGAAGTCGATGACCACGAGGCCGTCGGCCAGGTTCAGGGCGGTCTCCACCGAGTCGGTGAGCCGCTGACGGATGCCGTCCTTCATGGCCAGGCGGTCCACCACCACGGCGATGGTGTGCTTGACCTGCTTCTTCAGCTTCGGTGGATCGGACAGCTGGATGAGTTCACCGTCCACGATCGCCCGGGAGAAGCCCTGGGTCGCGAGATCGGTGAAGACGTCCACGAATTCGCCCTTGCGGCCCCGGGCCACGGGGGCGAGCACCTGAAAGCGGGTCTTGGCGGGCAGCTCGCCGAGCTGATCCACAATCTGCTGCGGCGACTGCCGACTGGCCGGCTCGCCGCACTCGGGGCAGTGCGGGATGCCGATTCGTGCCCACAGCAGGCGCATGTAGTCGTAGACCTCGGTGATGGTCCCGACCGTGGAGCGCGGGTTGCGGTTCGTGGACTTCTGGTCGATCGAGACCGCCGGGGACAGGCCCTCGATGAAGTCGACCGAGGGCTTGTCCACGCGGCCGAGGAACATGCGCGCATAGGAGGACAGCGATTCCACGTAGCGGCGCTGGCCCTCCGCGAAGATCGTGTCGAAGGCGAGGGAGGACTTGCCCGAACCGGAGAGTCCGGTGAAGACGACCAGCGCATCGCGCGGAATGTCCAGGTCCACGTTCTTCAGGTTGTGCTCGCGGGCACCCTTGACCACGATCCGGTCAGGATCATGGCGGTGCACCCCACTTGCGGGGCCGGAGGCGAGACCGCGGGAGTTGCGGGATGTGGAGGACGCGGACGTGGCGGGAACCGTATCGGAGTCGGGATTCATGAGGGATTTCGGCACGGAATCCACTGTATGGCAGAGAGGCTTCGAACACCTCTTCGAACCGTCGGCCCTGAGCGAATTATCCGTCAGGAGGCGGGAAAGACGGCCTCCAGTTGCCGCGTGGCTTCACGCGGACCGTACCCGAGGGTACGGGCGACCTGGGCATAGGCGACCGCCGCGGCAGCGAGTTGGGACTCCGCCGTGTCATTGCCCTGCGCCACCACGGTTCCCAGTCGGGGCCGGGCGGTCACGACGGCGGCCTGCTCCAGTTCCTTGTACGCGCGGGCCACCGTGTTCGCGGCGACGCCCAGAGCCGAGGCCAGTGCGCGCACCGTGGGCAGCTTGCTGCCGACCGGAAGCCGGTTGCGGTGGATGAGGTCGAGGAGTCCGGTCCGTACCTGTTCATAGGGCGGGACGGTGGAGCCGGTGTTGATGGACAGGGCGGTGACCAACCACGCGGGGACCGGTGTGGCGGGGGACTTCGCCGGGGGTGCGCCTGCCGTTGAATCCTTCGGTTGCGCCGGGTCCTTCGGGTGCGACGGATCCTTCGGTTGGCCTGATGCGCCCCGTGCCGCCATGTGTCCCCCGTGTCCCTGCCCGGTCCGTGTCCGGTTCGTGCGCTGTCCGTGTCTGTGTGTCCAGACACCCTATCGGAGCGCCGGGATGCGGGGCGGTCCGCGCAAAGACCCGAGGCGGTCCAGAGGTGATGGAGCTGCGGGGATCGAGACTTGACCCCCGATTTGGGCTTGCCCCGGTGGCGGTCAACGTCCTTAGACTATTGCTCATGCCTTCATCCACCTCCCCCATCCGGCTGCTCCACGATCTGCCCCGGGTGACGGTCCGCCAGCGGTCGGTCTCCGACATGGCGAACAACGTGTACGTCCTCACCTCGAAGACGTCCGGGACCCAGGTGCTGATCGATGCTGCGGACGATGCCGTCGCCGTCAGTGAGCTGCTGCAGTCGGCGAAGGACGACACCCCCTGTGAGCTCAAGCTGGCCGTGATCATCACGACCCACCAGCACTGGGACCATATTCGGGCCCTGGCCGAAGTCGTGGAGTCGACGGGGGTTCCGACCGCGGCCGGCGTGGACGATGCCGACGCCATCGAGCGGGAGACCGGCGTGCCCGCGAAGGTCCTGCTGAACCACGGCGATACGGCGACGTTCGACGGGATCTCGCTGGCCGTCGTCGGGCTCCGGGGGCACACCCCGGGCTCCGTGGCGCTGGTCTACGAGCCGGAGGACGGCCCGCCGCTCTGCTTCTCGGGCGACAGCCTGTTCCCCGGGGGCGTGGGGAACACGCAGCAGGACCCGGACCGCTTCGACTCGCTGTTCACGGACGTGGTGGAGCGGCTGTTCGAGCAGTATCCGGATGACATGATCGTCCATCCCGGTCACGGCGACGCGACTACCCTCGGCACGGAACGCCCCCACCTCGGGGACTGGCGCGCACGCTGCTGGTAGGCCGGATTCGGCGGTGACCTCGGTGACCCAGCCTCACCGCCCCGGAGTTCAGCTCAGATGCTGGGCGAGAGGTCGTTCTTCACACCCACGATGAAGATGCGGCGGAACGGGTAGTCCGTCAGCCGTACCCCCTCGGGCGTGGTGTAGGTCGGGTAGGACGCGCGCATGATCCGCCGGTACTCCTCGATGTACCGCTCCTGGAGGTTGGTGCCATCACGACGGTCGGCGGCCTCCAGCCGCTGCAGCGAGGGACGCAGGGCTGCGCCGCGGACCCAGTCGTACACCGGATCCGGTCCGCTGAGGGGCTGGCTGTAGGTGGTCTCCCAGATGTCCGCCTCGAAGCCCGCTCCGATCAGGGTCTCCAGGTACTCGTCCGTGGTGTAGACCGACTCCCGTTCCACCACGCCCTCCAGGGCGTCCTCGAACTCGGGGCGGCGGGACATCTCCGCGATGGTCGCATGCGAGGGGGCGGCGAAATTGCCGGGGACCTGCACGGCGAACCAGGCTCCGGGCTTCAGGGCCTCGAGCCACCCCCGTACCAGCTGCCGATGATCCGGGATCCACTGCAGCATGGCATTGGACACGATCACGTCCACCTCGGCGTCCGGCGCCCAGCGCTCGGCATCCACCTGGGCGAACTCCAGGTTCTGCAGTCCATCTGCGCCGCCCGACTCCGCGGCCATCTGCTGGGCGGAGGCCACCATGTCCGCTGACGAGTCCAGACCGATCACGCGGGCGCCCGGCCAGCGCTCGGCCAGGGTCCGCGTCATATTGCCGGGGCCACAGCCCAGGTCCACCACGACCTTCGGATCCGTGGCCCGGACCCGCGCCGTGAGGTCACGGAACGGCCGGGCCCGGCGGTCGGCGAAGACAGTGTACTGCTGGGGATCCCAGGTGAAGTCCTGCATGCCCCCACGCTAGCGCGTCCCCGGCGGGACGTAAGCTGGACGTAATGTTGCTCTCCGACTTGATTCCCTCCCCCGCCGGCGGCACCGCGACCGCACCGGAACGCCTCTCCCCCGATGCCGTGTACGGGGGCTTCCTCGAGTGGTCCCGGTCCCGGGACATCGCCCTGTATCCCGCGCAGGACGAGGCCGTCATGGAACTCGTGCAGGGTAACAACGTCATCCTGGCCACCCCCACCGGCTCCGGCAAGTCCCTGGTGGCCATCGCCGCCCACTTCCAGGCCCTGGCCACCGGCCAGCGGACCTACTACACGGCCCCGATCAAGGCCCTTGTCTCGGAGAAGTTCTTCGCGCTGGTGGAGATCTTCGGCGCAGACCACGTCGGCATGGTGACCGGTGACTCCTCCGTCAACGGGAATGCCCCGATCATCTGTTGCACGGCCGAGATCCTCGCGAACCAGGCCCTGCGGGAGGGGTCCGGCCTGGACGTGGGGCCGGTGGTCATGGACGAGTTCCACTTCTACGCGGATCCCCAGCGCGGTTGGGCGTGGCAGGTGCCCCTGTTGGAGCTGCCGCAGGCGCAGTTCCTGCTGATGAGCGCCACGCTCGGGGACACCACCCGCTTCGAGGAGGACCTGACCGCACGGACGGGCCGGACCACCACCACCATCGCGCACGCGGAGCGGCCCATTCCCCTGTCCTATGAGTGGTCTGAGGAGCAGGTGCAGGACAAGGTCGCCGAGTTGGTGGAGACCCGTCAGGCACCGGTCTACGTGGTCCACTTCTCTCAGCTGGACGCCGTCGAGCGGGCGCAGTCCTTGTCCTCTGTGTCCGTGGCGACCCGCGAGGAGAAGGACGCCATCGCGGAGCGGATCGCCGGCTTCAGGTTCTCCTCCGGCTTCGGCAAGACCCTCAACCGTCTGGTCCGGGCCGGCATCGGCGTGCACCATGCCGGGATGCTGCCCAAGTACCGCCGGCTCGTGGAACGCCTGGCCCAGGAGGGTCTCCTGAAGGTCATCTGCGGCACAGACACCCTCGGCGTCGGTATCAACGTGCCGATCCGCACTGTGCTCATCACGGCCCTGAGCAAGTACGACGGCCAGCGCACCCGCATTCTCCACGCCCGCGAGTTCCACCAGATCGCCGGACGGGCCGGCCGCGCCGGCTATGACACCTCGGGACTCGTGGTGGTGCAGGCCCCCGAGCACGTCATCGAGAACGCCAAGGCCCAGCAGAAGGCGGCCGCCAAGTTCGCGAGCATCAAGGACGAGGCCGAGCGCAGCAAGCGCATGAAGCAGTCCACGAAGTCCTCCCCGAAGAAGACGCCGCCGAAGGGCTTCGTCTCCTGGGGCAAGGCCACCTTCGAGAAGCTCATCTCGGCCGAGCCCGAGGCCATGACCAGCCAGATGCGCATCAGCCACTCGATGCTGCTGAACATCCTGGACCGTCCGGGCGATCCGGTCATCGCAGTCCGCCGGATGTTGCGCAACAGCCACGAGACCCCGGCCAAGCAAGCCGCCCACATGCGCCGCTCTTTGGGCATCTTCCGCGAGCTGCTGGCCACCGGCGTGGTGGAGAAGCTGCCCGAGCCGGACGCCGAGGGCCGCACCGTGGACCTCACCGTCGAGCTGCAGCCGAACTTCGCCCTCAACCAGCCGCTCTCCCCCTTCGCCCTGGCCGCCTTCGATCTGCTCGATCCGGCCGACCCGGGCTACGCCCTGGATATGGTCTCCATCGTGGAGGCGACCCTCGAGCCGCCCCGGCAGGTGCTCTCTGCCCAGGTCAAGAAGGCCCGCGGTGAGGCCGTGGCCGCCATGAAGGCCGAGGGCATGGACTACACGGACCGCATGAACGCCCTCGATGAGGTGACGTACCCGATGCCGCTGGCCGAACTGCTCGAGCAGCAGTTCGAGCTGTACAGCGCCTCCGCCCCCTGGCTCCATGACTTCGAGCTGACCCCGAAGTCCGTGGTCCGGGACATGTACGAACGCGCCATGGGCTTCGGCGACTACGTGAACTTCTACGGGCTGTCCCGCTCCGAGGGGGTGCTGCTGCGCTACCTGACCGATGCCGTCAAGGCGCTCAAGCAGACCATCCCGCAGGACGATCGGGACGAGGAACTCGACATCCTGGTGGCCTGGCTGGACGAGATCGTCAAGCAGACCGACTCCTCGCTCATCGAGGAGTGGGAGGACCTGCTGGCCGGGGACATCGAAGAACTGAAGAAGGACCACGAGCAGTTGGCCCCGCCAGAGCCCCCACGGCTCACCGCCAACAAGCCGGTCTTCACCGTGATGGTCCGCAACGCCCTGTTCCGCCGGGTGCGGCTGTTCGGCGATGAGCAGGACCGTGCCCTCGCGGAGCTCGGCAAGGACGCCGGTGATTCGTTCTCCGCCGACGACTGGGCGGATGCACTGGACGGCTACTTCGGGGATTACGAGGACATCGACGACGGCCCCACCGCCCGCGGACCTCAGTACTTCCGCGTGGACACCACCCCCCAGCCAGGGCCCGACGGCGGCGCCCCGGCCGGCGTCTCCGGCTCCCGTTGGTGGACGGTCCGGCAGATCCTCGTCGACCCGGAGGGCCACCTGGACTGGGGCATCAACGCCCTCGTCGACCTGGACGCCTCGGATGAGGCCGCCCACCCCGTGGTAAACGTGGTGTCCGTGGGAGCCCCGGAGCCCGGCTGGACGGTGTGAGCTGCACCTGTGAACTGAGTATGTGAACTGAACAGCGTGAGCTGACCTCTGTGTGAAGGAGACCCGACGCGTGAGCGCCACCATGTCCAGAACCGTTCCCGGCACTGTCCGTCCGGCCGTCCCGGCAGACGTCCCCCACATCCTCCGGCTCATCAGGGACTTGGCGGTCTATGAGAAGGAGCCGGACGCCGTGAAGACCACGGAGGCCGCCCTGGAGGCAAGCCTCTTCGGCGACCAGCCGGCGGTCTTCTGCCACGTCATCGAGGACTCCCATCCGGCCACCGGCCCCACCGTGGTGGGTATGGCGCTGTGGTTCCTGAGCTACTCCACGTGGGAGGGCACCCATGGTATCTGGCTCGAGGACCTCTACGTGGACCCGGCCCTGCGGGGACGCGGGCACGGGAAGAAGCTGCTGTTGCACCTGGCCGGGATCGCCACCGAACGCGGATATGCGCGGATGGAATGGACTGTCCTGGACTGGAACGAGCCCTCGATCGGTTTCTACCGGTCTCTGGGTGCCACCTCCCAGGACGAGTGGACGACGTTCCGGCTCACGGGGGCCGCACTCGAGGACGCCGCCGCTGCCACCTCGGACGGCCACCGATGATGGTCGGCGTCCCGGGTGATCCCCGCACCTTTGCGCGGCCGGCCGAGGTGATCGCTTCCGGTGTGTGCACCCACAGTGCCGGGCCGTCGAGCCGATTGCTGGACGGGACCCGGATCACCGACCACTGGTTCGAGGTGCCGCTGGACCATGCCCGGCCGGAGGGGGCGCGGATCCGGGTGTACGCCCGCGAGTACGTCTCCGGCACCCACCCGGACAGCACAGCGCCAGAGGACACGGCAGCCGACGCAGAGGACGGCCTGCCGTGGCTGTTGTTCCTGCAGGGCGGGCCCGGGGGTAAGGGCGTTCGCCAGGCCCAGCTGGGCGGGTGGATGAAGGAGGCGTCCCAGCGGTTCCGGATCCTGATGCTGGACCAGCGCGGCACCGGGCTGTCCACTCCCGCCAACCGCAACACACTGCCCCTGATCGGCACGCCCGAGGAGCAGGCGGACTACCTGGTGCACTTCCGGGCGCCCTCCATCGTGCAGGATGCCGAGCTGATACGGCTGATGCTCGGTGCGGAGCCGTGGACGGTCTTCGGGCAGAGCTTCGGCGGGTTCTGCGCGCTGAGCTACCTGTCCTGGCATCCCGAGGGGATGTCCCGGGCCCTCATCACGGGTGGCCTCGCGCCGTTGGACGGTCCCGCGGACCGCGTCTACCGCGCCACCTATCAGCGCATGCGTGCGCGCAACGAGGAGTACTTCGGGCGTTTTCCTGCGGACCGTCAGATCCTGGGCCGCGTCTACGATGCCGTTCGTGCCGGTAAGACGGGGGCCGCGCCTTCGGTGGTACTCCCGGACGGGTCGCCCGTCACGGTGGGGCGCGTCCAGGTGCTGGGGATGTTCCTCGGGGGCAACACCCGGATGGACCAGCTGCACTATCTGCTCCAGGAGGCGTTCGAACAGGAGCCGGCCGCTGCCGGAACCTTCACCGAAGCCGTCACCAACTCCCTCACCGACACCTTCCTGCACGGCCTGTACCAGCAGGTCTCCCGGGCCACGAATCCGCTCTACCTGGTGATGCACGAGTCCATCTACGCCCAGCCGGTTCAGGTCTCGCGGGCCCAGCCGGTGACTCCGCCGTCGACCTCTCCGTCGACCTCTCCGTTGACTCCGCCGCTGACACCGCCGGTGGTCGACGCCGCGGACACGGCGTGGGCCGCCCAACGCCTCCTGCGGTCGTCGCCCGATCTCGCGGACTTCGATCCGGCCCGGACCGCCCACCCGCTGCTCACCGGGGAGATGGTCTTCGACTGGTATGCGGATCTGGACCCTGCCCTCAGGCCACTGCAGGCCGTGACCGAGGAGTTGGCGCGCCGCACCGACTGGGGTCCCCTGTACGACCCGGGGGTCTTGGCAGCGAACACCGTCCCGACGGCTGCCGCCGTCTACACCCACGATGTCTACGTGGACCGGGACCTCTCCCTGGAGACCGCGTCGCGCGTGCGCGGGTTGCACGTGTGGGAGACCGACGAGTTCCACCATGATGGAATCGGGGATGACGGTCCCGCGATCCTGCGCCGGTTGTTGTCCCTGACCGACGGCTCTCCGTGATCGAAGCCTGCCCCTGACCGAGGCCTGAGAAAGCCAGAAGGCCCGCACCGGAACATCCGGTGCGGGCCTTCTGGTTCAGGAGCCCCCGATCATTCGTCACCACGACGTTCGGCTGGGCGCCCCGGTGGAACTCAGACCTTGGGGCCCTCGTTCTTGACGATGGAGTTGGAGATCGTCGGGACGTCCCGACCCTCGGCCTGGGCCGTGGCCACCCGGGTCTCGTGGGCGGTACGGATGATCTCCGAGTAGCTGTCCTTGTGGTCGAGGAGCTCGTCCCGGAAGTGCTGCGAGACCTTCTCCGCCTCCCGCGTCCACCGGTCCATCTTCTCCTCGGCCGCCTGGCGCTCCTCCGCCGAGGCGGAGTCGTCCAGCTTGCTGTACCGGTGGGAGAACTTCTCGGCGTTCTGCAGGGCCACCAGGGCGCGGCCCTTCGGGCTGTACAGGGACGCGAACACGGTGACGATGAGGATGCCCACGATCACCATCAGCGACGTGCTGGTCTCAATGGTGACGACCGGGACGTTCTCGCCGCCGTTGATGAACGGCAGGTTGTTGTCATGCAGCGCGTGCAGGATGAGCTTGACGCCGATGAAGCCGAGGATGGCGGACAGCCCGTAGGAGAGGTAGACCAGGCGGTCCAGCAGCCCGTCGATGAGGAAGAACAGCTGGCGCAGGCCCATCAGCGAGAACGCCGTCGCGGTGAAGACGATGTACGGGTCCTGGGTCAGGCCGTAGATGGCGGGGATGGAGTCGAAGGCGAAGAGCACGTCGGTCAGGCCGATCGACACCATCACGAGCAGCATGGGCGTCATCAACCGCTTGCCGTTCTCGCGGGTGAACAGCTTGTCACCGTCGTAGCGGTCCGAGGCCGGCAGGACGCGCTTGGCGAACCGGACGAGGAAGTTGTCCGCCTCGTCCTTCTCCTTCTCGTCGGCCGCCAGCTCACCCTTCAGCTGGCCGCCCGCAATGAGCAGCAGGGCCAAACCGAACAGGTAGAAGACGTCAGACCAGGCCGAGATGATGGCGGCACCGGCCAGGATGAAGACGGTTCGCGAGATCAGGGCGAAGGTGATGCCGAAGAGCAGCACCTTCTGCTGGTATTCACGGGGCACCTGGAAGGAGGCCATGATGACCAGGAAGACGAAGAGGTTGTCGACACTCAACGCCTTCTCGGTGATGTAGCCCGAGTAGTACTCGATGGCGTGCTGGGTGTCCCCGAACAGGAAGAACACCAGGCCGAACACGAGGGCGATGCCCACGTAGATCGCGGACCAGATGGCCGCTTCCCTGATGCTGGGGATGTGCGCCTTGCGCACGTGGAAGATATAGTCGAAGAGCAGGAGTGCGACGATCACCGAGATGGTGATGATCCACGTCAGCGCATTGATTTCCATGCAGTCACTTTCCGTAGGTCTGGGTGTGTGCCGCAAGTCTCTCCGCCTGCCGGACTCGACAGGCCACTGCGTCCGGCAGTCCGTCCGGCATCGGTGATGTCCGGCCCAGACTGCGTGTTGACGTCCGCAGTGTTAGGGATACTCCCCTACGCCGTGGAACAGTGTACCCCGCCTCCGCCCAAAGTCAGGAGTGGCGGCCGTCTCAGGCGTGGCCCTCGCGCTGCATCTGCCGCAGCTCCTTCTTCAGCTCGGACACCTCGTCACGGATGCGAGCGGCCAGCTCGAACTGCAGGTCGACCGCGGCCTGGTGCATCTGCGCACTCATCTGCTCGATCAGCTCGGACAGGTCCTTGGCCGGCAGCTTCGCGAAGTCCGGGGCACCTGTCCCGCCGGAACCGCCAGCCGAGTCGCCCTCGGCCGCGTGGGCGGCTGCGGCACGTTGCTCGTCAGTGATCGTGGCGGTATAACCGCGTTTGCCCATTCCGTAGTCGAAGCCGCTCTTGACCCCGCCCATGCCGGCGAGGAAGTCCGCGGAGTCGGCGTCCTCCCGGGCGAGTTGGTCGGTGATGTCCGCGATCTTCTTGCGCAACGGCGTCGGGTCGATGCCGTGTTCCGTGTTGTAGGCCTCCTGCACCTCGCGGCGCCGGTTGGTCTCGTCGATGGCCTGCCGCATGGAATCGGTGATCCGGTCGGCATACATGTGGACCTGTCCGTCCACGTTGCGGGCCGCACGGCCGATGGTCTGGATCAGTGACGTGGCGGAGCGCAGGAATCCCTCCTTGTCCGCGTCCAGGATGGACACGAGGGAGACCTCGGGCAGATCCAGTCCCTCGCGCAGCAGGTTGATACCCACCAGGACGTCGAAGACGCCCTTGCGCAGGTCTCGCAGCAGCTCCACGCGCCGCAGGGTGTCCACGTCCGAGTGCAGGTACTCCACCTTGACCCCGTGCTCAAGCAGGTACTCGGTGAGATCCTCGGCCATGCGCTTGGTCAGCGTGGTCACGAGCACCCGCTCGTTACGCTCGCTACGGACGCGGATCTCCTCGAGCAGGTCGTCGATCTGGCCCTGGGTCGGCTTGACCACCAGTTCCGGGTCCACCAGCCCCGTGGGCCGGATGATCTGCTCCACCACCCCGTCGGCCTGGCCCAGCTCGTACTTGCCGGGCGTGGCGGACAGGTAGACGGTCTGGCCGATGCGCTCCTGGAACTCGCCCCACTTCAGGGGACGGTTGTCCATGGCGGACGGCAACCGGAACCCATGCTCCACCAGGGTGCGCTTGCGGGACATGTCCCCCTCGTACATGGCCCCGATCTGCGGGATGGTCACGTGGGACTCGTCCACCACGAGCAGGAAGTCGTCCGGGAAGTAGTCCAGCAGGCAGTGCGGGGCAGAACCGGCATCGCGGCCGTCGATGTGCCGCGAGTAGTTCTCGATGCCGTTGCAGTACCCCATCTCCTGCATCATCTCGAGGTCATAGGTGGTGCGCATCCGCAGACGCTGCGCCTCGAGGAGCTTGTTCTGGGACTCGAACTCCTGCAGACGGTCCCGCAGTTCGTCCTCGATGGTGGTGATGGCGCCGCGCATCCGCTCGTCACCGGCCACGTAGTGCGAGGCAGGGAAGATGTACATCTCCTCCTCCTCGCGGACCACGTGCCCGGTCAGGGGGTGGAGTGTCTGGATGGCCTCGATCTCGTCTCCGAAGAACTCGATCCGGATGGCCAGTTCCTCGTACATCGGGATGATCTCGACCGTGTCCCCGCGGACCCGGAAGGTCCCGCGGTGGAAGTCCTGGTCATTGCGCACGTACTGCATGGCCACGAACTGGCGCAGTAGCGTGTCCCGGCCCATCTCCGCGCCCCGCTGCAGCGTGACCATCTGCTCGATGTACTCCTCCGGGGTGCCCAGGCCGTAGATGCAGGACACGGTGGCGACCACCACCACGTCACGGCGCGTCAGCAGGGCATTGGTGGCGGAGTGGCGCAGCCGCTCAACCTCCTCGTTGATCGAGGAGTCCTTCTCGATGAAGGTGTCCGACTGAGGGACGTACGCCTCCGGCTGGTAGTAGTCGTAGTAGGAGACGAAGTACTCGACCGCGTTGTTCGGCAGCAGCTCCCGGAACTCATTGGCCAGCTGCGCCGCGAGCGTCTTGTTCTGCACCATGATGAGCGTGGGACGCTGCACCTTCTCGACCAGCCAGGCCGTAGTGGCCGACTTGCCAGTACCGGTGGCACCGAGCAGGACGACGTCCTTCTCCCCGGCCTGGACGCGCTCGGCGAGCTCGGCGATCGCCTTCGGCTGGTCACCGGAGGGCTGGTAGTCCGAGATGACCTCGAAGGGGGCGACCTGCCGGTTGATCTTCTGCGCCAGACTCATGGACACCACCGTACAACTGTTCGATTCACGGTGGGAAGGCAGCGGCCGTCGGGTTCACCGCCGGCGGATTCAGGCTCCGTCCGTCGGCCAGCCTGTCTGCCCGCCATCCTGCCCGCCATGCGGCCCGCTCGTCGACCCCTGCAGGCGCGGTGTGACGTACTGCTCCCAGACGCGTCGGGTGGTCCGGCGCAGGTCCTCCAGGCCGGCGTCGTTGACGATGAGCACGTCCGCCGCGGCACGGCGCTGCTCGTCCGTGGCCTGGGCGGCCATTCGCGCCCGCGCGTCATCCTCAGTCATCCCCCGGTCCCGCACCATCCGCACCACCCGCTCCTCCGGATCCGCCTCCACGACCAGCACGAGGTCGTAGGCCCCCGCCTGCCCGGATTCCACCAGCAACGGCACGTCCTGGACCACGACGGCGTCCGGACCGGCTTCGGTGACCAGCCTCCGGCCCTCGGCCCGCACCAGGGGGTGGATGATCCCGTTCAGCAGCGCCCTGGCCTCCGCATCGGCGAACACCAGCTTCCCGACGGCGGCGCGGTCCATGGATCCGTCCGCCGCGATCGCGGTGGGGCCCAGTGCCTCACGCACGCGGCGCAGGCCTTCACTGCCTGGCTCCACGACAGCGCGGGAGAGGGCGTCCGCGTCCACCACGATGGCGCCGAGGGCGGACAGCTCCGCGGCCACCGTGGACTTGCCGGAGGCGATGCCGCCCGTCAGACCGATGTGCAGCCGGGGCTTGACGATGCCGGCTTCCGTCTCGTTCACTTCGGTCACGACGCACCACCGTCGTTGGTCGCGCTGTCCGCAGCGGTGCTGGCGTGGTGCTCGTCAAGGACCGGCTGCACATACTCGTCCCAGAAGCCACGCGTCGCCTCGGAGAGGTCGTTGAGGCTCGCATCATTGACGATGACCTGGTCTGCGATCTCCCGACGTTCGGCGTCCGTGGCCTGAGAATCCACCCGCGCCCAGGCCTGTTGCATGGACATCCCGCGCTCATGCACGAGCCGATTGACCCTCGCCTC
Organism: Citricoccus muralis; assembly: GCF_003386075.1. Classification (GTDB taxonomy): domain Bacteria; phylum Actinomycetota; class Actinomycetes; order Actinomycetales; family Micrococcaceae; genus Citricoccus; species Citricoccus muralis. The sequence goes on along the minus strand of NZ_QREH01000001.1, from coordinate 933,429 downwards.
CGCAGGTGTCTCCACGGTGAGCACCATGTCGAACTCACCCGCAGACGCCGTCTCCACCAGCAGCGGCAGGTCGACAACCACCACCGCCTCGGGTCCGGCCTCACGAGCGATCCGCTGGATTTCCTGCCGGACCCGCGGGTGGACGATGTCATTGAGGCTCTCCCGGGCCACGGTGTTGCCGAAGACGAGCTGCGCCAGGGCTTGGCGGTCCAGTTCACCGTTCTCGGCGATCACCTCCGGACCGAAGACCTCACGGATCTCCGACAGGGCCTCGGACCCTGGGGCGACGGCCGCTCGGGCCAGCTCGTCGGCGTCGATGACCACGGCGCCCGCCTGAGCGAGGTCACGGGCCACAAGGGACTTCCCGGAGGCAATGCCACCGGTCAGGCCGATCGTCAACAGCCCGCGTCCTTCCAGGGCCTGTTGCCGGTGATAGGTGTTCGGTTGGAGCGCCTCGTACTCGGGTTCGGTGCCCACCTCATACTCGGGCCGGATCACGTACTCGTCCAAGTCATGCTCATCCTCGTGGGCACGGCGGTGGTACTCCTCGATCGGCAGCACCTTCTTCCACTGCCGGGTGCGCAGTGGCCGGGCGGTTCCGGCATCCTCGCGCAGGGCCTGGAGCAGCAGCCAGGCCTGGAACAGGGACAGGGCCATGACCGGTGCGCCGATGACGATGATGACCTCTTGCAGCGCGTTCAGGCCGTTCTCACCCGAGGTCACCAGGATGACGGCGCAGACCAGTCCCACGGACACGGCCCAGAACACGCGCTGGCGTTTCGGGCCCACGTCCTCGTGTCCGGAGGCCATGGAGTCCAGGACCAGGGCCCCGGAGTCGAGTGACGTCACGAAGAAGATGACGATGACGATCAAAGCCAGGACGGCGGTGACCAGGTACAGCGGGTAGGACTGCAGCAACTGGAAGAGTGCCGCCTCCACGTTCCCGTTCGTGACGATCGTCTCGGTCAGAGACCCCGAGGTCCCCTCCGCCCGGTCGACGGTGAAGGCGCTCAGACCGTAGATGCCGAACCAGATGACCACGAAGGCCGTCGGCAGGCCGAGGCAGGCGGTGACGAAGGCGCGGATCGAGCGGCCGCGGGAGATCCGGGCGATGAACAGCCCGACGAAGGGCGACCAGGTCACGGTCCAGGCGTAGTAGAAGACGGTCCAGTCGCCCGACCATTCTCCGCCGCCGAAGGTGTCGTTGAAGAAGGAGAGCATCGGAAGGTTCGACAGGTATGCCCCCGCCGACTCGACGATCCCGCGCACGGTGTCCATGGTGGCGCCCCACATGAGCACGTAGACCAACAGTACGATCGCCAGCACGATGTTCAGGTAGGACAGTCGCTTGATGCCCTTGTCCAGACCGGCCACGGCGGAGGCCAGGGCGATGCCCGTGATGATGGCGACGATGCCGGCCTGCAACCAGCCGCTGATGGGGACGCCCATGACGTAGTTCATGCCGCTGTTGATCTGCATGGCGCCCAGGCCCACGGAGACCGCCAGGCCGAACACGGTGGACAGCACGGAGATGATGTCCACGAGCTTGCCCCAGGGTCCGTGGATCCGGTCCCCGAGCAGGGGCTGCAGGGCCGAGGACACGCGCGGCGGCAGCTTGCGCTTGTAGGTGAAGTAGCCGAAGCACAGCCCGGGGACCACCAGCAGCGCCCACATGTGGATGCCGAAGTGGAAGTTGGAGATGGCGAGGGCCTGCGTGGCGGCCTGGTCCGAGAGGGGCTCGGTGCCGTACAGCGGCGGGTTGGCGTAGTGGTTCATCGGCTCGGCCACGCCCCAGAACATCAGGGTGGCGCCGATGCCGGCGGCGAAGAGCATGCCGAACCACGCCAGTCCGGAGAACTCGGGTTCGGAGTCGTCGTCGCCGAGCTTGACGCGGCCGAAGCGGCTCAGGGCCAGTCCCACCGCGAAGACCACCAGCAGTGTGGTGCCGAGGGTGTAGAACCAACCGACGTCATAGCGGAGGTACGTGGAGACCACCCCGAAGGCGCCTTGGACCGGTCCCGGGAAGATCGCCATCGCCAGGGTGAAGACGGCGATGATCAACGCTGAGATGAAGAAGATGGCCGGGCCGGTGCGCAGACCGAGTCGGTTGTGCAATCGGGTCAGCATGTGGAGTCCCCCTCCGATCGAGCCGTCACCGGCGGTCATGCCGGGGCGGGTTCACGCTGGCCAACAAACTACCTCATCACGGCCGGGTGGGTACTCGGCAGTAGAGTGGACGGCATGTCTGAGGAGCAGCCCGGGTCCCGGGCATCTCGCTATACGGTGCTCCCGTCGATCACGATCAGCACCCCGATCGTCCACGAACTGGAGATCAAGCGCTCTCGCTTCATCGGCCATGCCCTCCGCGTCACGGCCGAGGACGAGGCGCGAGCGTTCATCGCGGCGCTCCGGAAGCGACACCACGAGGCCAGGCATGTGTGCAGCGCGTTCATCCTCGGCCCGGACCGGGACGCCATGCGCTCCTCGGACGACGGCGAACCCGCCGGCACAGCGGGTGTCCCCATGCTCGAGGCGCTGAGCCAGCGGGAGACCCACTCACAGCCCGGGGGCACGGCCGTGAGGGACCTGTCCGACGTCTGCGTCGCCGTCGTCCGCTATTTCGGCGGGGTGAAGCTCGGCGCCGGAGGCCTGGTCCGCGCCTACTCGGACGCCGTCTCCGCCACCCTGGACCAGACCGTGACGGTGACGCGGCAGCGCATGGTGCTGGCCGGCGTCGACGCTCCGCATGGCGAGGCCGGGCGATGGGAGAACGAGCTGCGCGCCGCGGGCTTCCATGTCCAGGAGACCCGCTACGGCTCCGGATCCGCCACGCTGGTGGTGGCCGTGCCCGACGACGGCCGGTCCAGTGCCGCGTTCACCGAGCGGCTGGCGTCCGTCACCGCAGGGGCGGGACACGTGCACACGCTGGGCACCGAGTGGGTGGACCTGCCGTGAACTCTCCTGCCGTGAACCCGTTTCCCCCGGGCCTGACCCCGCCGGTCCACCGAGCCGCGTTGACCACCGGCTTCGACTTCGCTGCCCTCTCCCGGTGGCCCTATCCCGAGTCCTCCGAGCTCCAGGCCCACGACGCCGCTGACCTGCTGCTGCTGGACACGGCACAGGCTTGGTGGGATGCCGGGCCGACGGATGACGGCGGCGTCCCTCCGGTCGTCGTCCTCGAGGACCGTCACGGCGCCCTCACCCTGCCTCTGCTGACCGCGGGACATCCCGTTCGGATCGGCCAGGACGCCCTGGGCCAGGAGCGCTCACTCGACGCCAATGTGGCAACGTTCCACGAGTCCGGTGCGTTGGAGGAGGCCGGACCGCTGAGCCGTCATGGCATCGGCCCCGACCTGGTGTCCGGTGCGCGCATGATCCTGCTGCAATTGCCCCGGTCCCTGGATGCCCTGGAGCAGTGGGCGCACCTGATCGCCGAACACGCACACGAGGACGTCCTTCTCCTCGCCGGAGGCCGGGACAAGCACATGACCCCGCGCCAGAACACCGTCCTCGAGCGGTACTTCGGTTCGGTGGTGCCCGGCCGGGGCCGGTCCAAGTCCCGGGTCATCACTGCACACCGCCCGCGGCGGGGACGCCCCGCACCGTTCCCCCGAACTGCCGACCACGAGATGCCCGGGCTGGGCCCAGTCACCCTGGCCGCCCACGGCGCGACCTTCGGGGGGACGAACCTCGATCCGGGGACGGCCTTCCTGCTCCGGTCATTGGAGTCCGACTTCCAGCGGGGTGGGCTCGAGTGGGCCGGACGGAAGCGGGCCGTGGACGTGGGCTGCGGCAACGGCACGATCGCGGTGTACCTGGCCTCGCAGTTGGCGAGGCTGGATGGCGTGAACGGGCTGGAAGGCATGGACGGGTTGGATGGGTTGAATGGGTTGCAGCGTGTGAGCGTCGTCGCGACCGACCAATCCGCGGATGCGTGTGCGTCCACCCGGCTCACGGCGTCACTCAACAGGGTCCAGGACCGGATCGAGGTCCGCCGGGATGATGCCCTGTCCACCTTCCCCGACGCCAGCGAAGACCTCCTCGTCCTCAATCCGCCGTTCCACGCCGGCAACACGGTGGACACCCGGGTCGCGGTGCGCCTGATGGCCGCCTCGGCACGGGTCCTGCGTCCCGGCGGTCAGCTGTGGTGCGTGTGGAACTCGCACCTGAGGTACCGGCCCGAGCTGGAGCGTCTGGTAGGCCCCACCCGGCAGCTCGCCCGCGATCGGACGTTCACCGTGACGGTCAGCACCCGCCGCTGAGCTTCACTGCAGGGCTGCACACCACCCCGCCCTGACTGAAAGAAAGGCCCCGCACCGGAGGGTGCGGGGCCTTTCTGGTCGGCGGGTCAGCCAGTGGCCGACCGGAGACTGATCAGTGGATCAGTTGCCGGTGAGCTTCTCGCGCAGGGCGGCGAGGGCCTCGTCGGAGGCCAGGGTGCCCTGATCGGCAACCTGGTCGTTGTCGTCGGAGGAGTAGGAGGCGGCGCCGGACTCGACGTCGGCCGCGACCTCGGCGTCCTCGTTGAGGTGGCGGGACACCTGCTCCTTGTGGGCTTCCCAGCGGGCCTGGGCGTCAGCGTACTGCTGCTCCCAAGCGGCGCGCTGGGTCTCGAAGCCCTCGAGCCATTCGTTGGTCTCGGGATCGAAGCCCTCGGGGTACTTGTAGTTGCCCTCCTCGTCGTACTCGGCAGCCATGCCGTAGAGCGCCGGGTCGAACTCGGTGCCCTCCGGATCGACGCCCTCGTTGGCCTGCTTGAGGGACAGCGAGATGCGGCGACGCTCGAGGTCGATGTCGATGACCTTGACGAACAGCTCGTCGTTGACGGACACGACCTGCTCCGCGGTGTCGATGTGGCGGGAGGCCAGCTCCGAGATGTGCACCAGGCCCTCGATGCCGTCCTCGACGCGCACGAACGCACCGAACGGAACCAGCTTGGTGACCTTGCCCGGCACGACCTGGCCGAGGGCGTGGGTACGGGCGAAGAGCTGCCAGGGATCTTCCTGGGTGGCCTTCAGGGACAGGGAGACACGCTCGCGGTCCATGTCCACCTCGAGCACCTCGACGGTGACTTCCTGGCCGACCTCGACGACCTCGGACGGGTGGTCGATGTGCTTCCAGGACAGCTCGGAGACGTGCACCAGGCCGTCGACGCCGCCCAGGTCCACGAAGGCACCGAAGTTGACGATCGAGGAGACGGTGCCGGTGCGGACCTGGCCCTTCTCCAGCTTGTGCAGGAAGTTCGAACGGACCTCGGACTGGGTCTGCTCGAGCCACGCACGGCGGGACAGAACCACGTTGTTGCGGTTCTTGTCCAGCTCGATGATCTTGGCTTCCAGCTCCTGGCCGATGTACGGGGCCAGGTCGCGGACGCGGCGCATCTCGACCAGGGAGGCGGGCAGGAAGCCGCGCAGGCCGATGTCCACGATGAGGCCGCCCTTGACAACCTCGATGACGGTGCCGGTGACGACGCCGTCCTCTTCCTTGATCTTCTCGATGGAGCCCCAGGCACGCTCGTACTGAGCACGCTTCTTGGAGAGGATCAGGCGGCCTTCCTTGTCCTCCTTGGTGAGGACAAGGGCCTCCACGCTGTCGCCGACGGCAACAACTTCGTCCGGGTCCACGTCATGCTTGATGGAAAGTTCCCGGGACGGGATGACGCCTTCGGTCTTGTAGCCGATGTCGAGCAGCACTTCGTCGCGGTCGACCTTGACGACGGTGCCTTCGACCAGATCGCCGTCGTTGAAGTACTTGATGGTGGCGTCAACGGCGGCGAGGAAGTCCTCAGCAGTGCCAATGTCATTGATGGCAACCTGCGGGGCGGTGGAGGTAATGGTCATGTAGTAGGGGCTCCGATGTGGATTGTTCACTCGGCCGGGCGACGCGGACACACGAAGGGAACGCGACAACCCGGATAGTGGGTTGATATGAATATTGGTAGCGCACAGAAAGTGCTCGTTCAGTCTAACGACATTGGCAAGTCTGGGTCAAAGGCAGTCCGTCAGAAGCCCGTCATGCAGAACACCGGCCGGTCCTGGGCCAGCAGGGCGGTCAGTTCCACCGCAGCTCCGGGCCGGTGTTCGGCGATCCTCCCGGCCTGCCGCAGCACCTCCGCGGACACCCCGCCCAAGTACACGCTGGAGAGGTCGGCGACCTCCAGGGTCAGATCCGCCGTGACCGTCTGGGGTTCAGCCTCGGCGTCGCCCACCCTCACGGCCACCTTCACGACGTCGGCCGTGCCGCCCTCCACGGTCAGCCGCCAGACCCCGGCGGCATAGCCGAGAGGGTCCGTGACCTCCAGGATCAACTCGCCGTCCCGGTGGTACGGCCGGCCCTTCAGGCACGCCGGAACGTCGAGCAGGCGCAGCCACAACTGGTCCGCATGCCCGGTGGTCTTGACCCGGCGCGGGTCCACCAGCAGGTTCTCGAGCAGCCGGTCGTCGGAGGCAAAGCCCCACTCGACCTTCTGAATGAGGTCCAGGTGGACGAGGTAGTCCCAGATCGCCCGGTAGCTGGCGGCGGTGCTCGCCACAAGCACCCCGATCTTGACGGTCGGGACCTTCTGGTCCCAGCCGGTGAACGTGTAGGTAACGTACCCGCGGGGTGTGCCGCCGTCGTCGTGATGCACGGCCGCGAGCACCCCGGTGCCCTTGCCATCGTTCTTGGACATCCAGGTGTCCGTCTCGATCACCGAGTAGGCGGCCGTGCGGCCCACGGCGCCGGGGCTCTGGCGGTGTGCACTGTCATAGAGGACCGGCCCCAGGTCCCGCAGGTCCTTCGGCTCAACCATCCTCATGGACCCGGAAACCGGCCCGGCGAGGGCGACGTCACCGCCGGTATCCACCTCCACCGTGCGTCGGGTGGTGGCCACCCCGAACCCGAACCGCCGGTAGATCGTGGCCTCCGAGGCGCTCAGCGCGGCCACGGGGATCCCGGCAGCGGCGGCTCGGTCCAGCTCGGCCCGCATCATGGCCCGCAGGATGCCCCGGCGGCGATGGGTGGAGCGCACGGTCACGTCCGAGATGAGGAAGCCCTCGATCTCCCGGCCGGTCCCGGTCTGGAGGTACTTGCTGAAGGCGGCGAAGGTGCCGACCGGCTCGGTGGTCTCCGGTGACGCTCCGGCCTCATAGACGCCCACGTAGGTGCGCTGGTCCTGTGCGTCCAGGTCCAGGACCTGGTCCAGCGCCGCCCCGGTGGGGACTGCCTCGTAGAAGCCCCTCTCGACCGCGGCGATCATGCGGGCACCGCGGGGGTCCTCCGCGGCGGGCCGGCCGGAGGACCGGAAGCGGTGCAGGTCCAGGCCGGGCAGAATCTCGGCGGTACGTTCGTCGGTGAGCCCGTCTGTGAACCCGCCTGTGTGCCCGTCGGGCTGGTCAGTGGGCCGCATCATGCCAGCTTCGCCCCACACCCACGTTCACGTCCAGGGGTACCGAGAGCTGCGCCGCATGGCCCATCTTGTCTTCCAGCAAGGCAGTGGCCGCCTCCAGCTCGTCGTCCGGGACCTCGAGGATGAGCTCGTCATGCACCTGCAGCAGCATCCGGGAACGCAGGCCCTGCTCGTTGATGGCCAGCTGCACGTCCAGCATGGCCTGCTTGATGATGTCCGCGGCGGAGCCCTGGATCGGGGCGTTGAGGGCGGCCCGCTCGGCCATGTCCCTCAACTGACGGTTGTCACTGTTAAGGTCCGGAAGGTACCGGCGCCGGCCCTTGATCGTGGCCGTGTACCCGTCCCGGCGGGCCTGCGCCACCAGCTCCTTCAGGTAGTCGCGCACGGCACCGAAGCGGTCGAAGTAGCCCTTCATCAGCCCTCGTGCCTCGTCCACGGGGATCTGCAGCTGCTTGGACAGCCCGAAGGAGCTCAACCCGTAGGCGAGTCCGTAGCTCATGGCCTTGACCTTGGCCCGCATCTCTCCGGAGACATCTGCCGGGTCCACGCCGAACACCTGCGCCCCGACGAACCGGTGCAGGTCCTCTCCGTCCCGGAAGGCCTGGATCAGGGCCTCGTCTTCGGAGAGGTGCGCCATGATCCGCATCTCGATCTGGGAGTAGTCCGCGGTCAGCAGGCTGCCGTAGCCCTCCCCCACCACGAACACGTCGCGGATCTTCCGGCCGGCCTCGGTGCGCACCGGGATGTTCTGCAGGTTCGGGTGCAGGCTGGACAGCCGCCCGGTGGCGGCAGCCGTCTGCGAGTAGGTGGTGTGGATGCGGCCGTCCTCCGCCACGGTGTCCCGCAGCCCCTCCACCGTCTGCCGCAGCTTTGTGGCGTCCCGGTGGAGCATCAGGTTCTCGAGGAAGGGGTGCTGGGTCTGGTTCAGCAGGTCGTTGAGGGACTCGACGTCCGTGGAGTAGCCCGTCTTGGTCTTGCGGGTCTTCGGCATGTCCAGCTTCTCGAACAGCAGGGCCTGCAGCTGCTTCGGGGAGCCGAGGTTGACCTTCTCCCCGCCGGTCACCTCGGAGACCGAGGCCCACGCCGACTCCTGTGCTGCCTCCATGCGCTCGGTGAAGTCGGCGAACAGCCCGTCCAGGACCGGGCGGTCCACGGCGATTCCGGCCAGCTCCATGTCCACCATGACCTCGGCCAGCGGGATCTCCAGGTCCAGCAGCAGCTGCTGGGCGCCACGCTCGATCAGGGCCGGCGAGAAGACCTCGGAGAGCCGGCGCACCATCCAGCCCGCCCGAACGGCGGCGGCGCCCCGGGCCTGGAGGACGGCTTCCTCCGAGGACGCTCCGGCGTCGGCGGCGCTGTCCAGATCCAGTTCCAGTTGGTCCCCGGCCTGGGTCGGATCGTCCTCCATCTCCAGGGTGGACTGCAGATAGGTCTGCACCAGCGCGTCCAGGCCGTAGCCGCGGCGGTCCGGCTGGATCAGGTAGGCGGAGAGCAGGACATCGTCCACGACGCCGGCCAGCACCACGTCCCTCCCCAGTGCGGTCCGGTGCCCGGCCGCGGAGAGAGCTTTCGCGACGGCCTTGAGGTCGTAGATCGCCTTCGGGTGGCCCGCCTCCGCAAGGTAGGCCGCAAGCACCGGGCCGGGGCCGGCGTCGGGCGTGGAGTTTTCGGACGTGAGCCGGAGGTCCACGTAGACCGCGGACTTCTCGGCACCGCCGCTGACCTCTGCCACCAGGGCGGCGCCGATCGCGACACCGTAGTCGCCGGGGGCCGGGATCTTGCGCTTGGGCAGGATGGCCGGGCCGTCCAGGACCACGTGCACACCCATCAGGTTGGCGGCGTGATCGGCGAGGAAGGACTCCAGTGCGGCCGTGCCGGCGGCATCCGGCGTGAGGACGGTGAACTCCGGGGTGGCCTCGACCGGGGCGGCCTCCGGCTCGCCCCCGAGGCGCTCAGCCAGGGTGTCGAAGAGTCGCTGGCGCACGGTGTTGAACTGGAGCGCGTCGAAGAGTTCTTCAACCTGCTCGTGGTCCGGGTGGGTGAGCTCGGTGGCCTCGAGGGCCACGGGCAGCTCCATGTCCCGCAACAGGTGGTTCAGGCGGCGGTTGCGCCGGACGTCGTCCGCGTGGTCCCGGAGGGACTGACCGGCCTTGCCCTTGATCTCGTCGGCGTGCTCGAGCACGTCATCGACGGTGCCGTAGAGGTTGATCCACTTCGCGGCGGTCTTGGGGCCCACGCCCGGGACGCCCGGCAGGTTGTCGGCCGTCTCGCCGACCAAGGCGGCCAGGTCCGGGTAGCGTTCTGGGGCGACGCCGTACTTCTCGATGATGGCGGCGGCATCCATCGGCGGGATGTCCGAGACGCCCTTCTTCGGGTAGAGCACCGTCGTCTGCTCCGTGATGAGCTGGAAGGCATCCCGGTCCCCCGAGACCACGCGGGTGTCCCAGCCGGCGGCCTCGGCCTGCGCTGCGAAGGTGGCCACGATGTCATCCGCCTCGAAGCCGTCCACCGAGACGGTGGGGATGTTCATGGCCTCCATGACCTTGATGATCAGGTTGATCTGCCCGTGGAACTCCTCGGGCGTCTTCGAGCGGCCGGCCTTGTATTCCGTGTACTCCTCCGAACGGAACGTGGGGGTGTCCAGGTCGAACGCGACCGCCACGTGCGTGGGCTTCTGCTGGCGGATCATGGTCAGCAGCATGGTGGTGAAGCCGTAGACGGCATTGGTGTGCTGACCGGTGTCCGTGGCGAAGTTGTCCACCGGCAACGCGTAGAAGGCCCGGAAGGCCATGGAGTGGCCATCGATGACCAGCAGGCGCTGGTCGGCGGCCGGCGGCGCGGCGGGGACGGCGGAATCAGGTGCGGGATTGCTCGAATCAGTCACGGGTGCCAGCCTAATGGTCATGAACGATGCCCAGACAGCAGCCCCCGCCACATCGCCGGCCACGAAGCCGGCTCCCTATGCCTTCGTGCCGGGCACCACTCCCGAGCTCAGCCCCGAGGAGCGCCGGCAGATGATGCTCGACTCCGGTATCCCGGAGGAGCTCCACGACCAACTGGGCGTGCTGGGCATCAGCCCCCTGGCGGCGAAGATGGGCATCGTCTTCCAGGAGATGACCGTGGCCCGGATGGTGGCCACCATGCCGGTGGCGGGCAACGAGCAGAACGCGGGGCTGTTGCACGGCGGCGCCCACCTGGTCCTGGCCGAGACCCTGGGGTCGATCGGCGCCGTGCTGCACACGCGAGGACAGAAACCGGTGGTGGGGATCGAGATCAGTGCCACTCATCACCGCGGTGTCACGGGCGGCCTGGTCACGGGTACCTGTACGCCGATCCACCTGGGTGGGACGCTGACCACGCATGAGATCGTCATGACCGATGAGCACGGGAAACGTTTGTCCACGGCCAAGATCACGAACATGATCCTGGATCCGAGCCGGCGCTGAGTCGTGGCTGGACGAGGACGGGATGAGACTGGTGCCCGAAGTGGGACTTGAACCCACACATCTTTCGATACCGCATTTTGAGTGCGGCGCGTCTGCCAATTCCGCCATTCGGGCTTGAATGGTCTGCTCAGTCCCCCTGGAGTCTCCTCTGGGGATCTCGTGCATGACAACCCTACAAGAATACACGCTGTGAACGCGTCATCGCGGCCCAACCTCACGTCATCGCCACCTGGCACCGATACGCTGTCGGGGGAACAAGCGCAAGGAGCCTGCATGTCGACCGAGAAGTCCGAGAACCCCGAGATCTACCCGAGCCCCGGGACTGACCCGACGCCCGGCCAAGCCGGCACCGGTGCCGGTGCCGATAAGCTCCGCGTCGTCGTCGCCGAGGACGAGACGCTCATCCGGGTGGACATCGTGGAGATCCTCACCGGGCAGGGCTATGACGTGGTCGGCGAGGCGGACAACGGCCAGAAGGCCCTGGAGCTGGCCACCGAGCTCGAGCCGGACGTGGTCCTGATGGACGTCAAGATGCCCGTGATGGACGGCATCACCGCCGCCGAGCACATCGCCCAGGCCAAGATCGCCCCCGTAGTCCTGCTGACGGCCTTCAGCCAGCGGGAGTTGGTGGAGCGTGCCCGTGAGGCCGGGGCCATGGCCTATGTGGTCAAGCCGTTCAACGAGAACGACCTCGTGCCCGCGATCGAGCTGGCGGTGGCCCGCTTCGATGAGCTCCGGGCGCTCGAGGAGGAGGTCTCCGACCTCGCCGAGCAGTTCACCACCCGCAAGCTCGTGGACCGCGCCAAGTCGCTGTTGACGACCACCCTCAACCTGTCCGAGCCGGAGGCCTTCCGGTGGATCCAGAAGAGCTCCATGGACCGGCGGCTGAGCATGCGCGAGGTCGCCCAGACGGTCATCGACCAGATGGGCTGACCTCGCGCGCACGCTCGGTCACACGCGGGTCACACTCACCGTCACAGGGGCGAACGCGCCGGCCACATCCCGACCCGCTCGCCGTTCGGCCGCGGGTGGCCCTCCACGAGTCCCCCGGAGTCGTCCAGGTCGCCGATGCGGTGGACCTTGACGATGTTGGTGGAGCCGACCAGGCCGGGAGGGGAACCGGCGGCAATGACCACCAGATCGTTGACGCCGGCGATGCCCTCCTTCAGCAGTGAGCGGTCCACCTGCGCCGTCATCTCATCCGTGGACTCGGCGAAGGGCACCATCTTCGGCAGCACACCCCAGGACAGGCACAGGATGTTGTGCGTGTGCTCCACGTGGGTGAACGCGTAGATCATCTGCTGCGGACGCAGCCGGGAGAGCCTCCGCGCGGAGTCACCCGACTGGGTGAAGGCCGCCAGGTAGCGTACGTCCAACTGGTCGGCGATCTCGACTGCGGCCCGGGTGATGGCCCCGCCACGGGTCTTCGGCCTGGAGCCCAGCGGGCGGATCCGGTCCAGCCCGTGGGTCTCGGTGGACTCGATGATCCTCGCCATCGTCTCGACGGTGGTCACCGGATACTTGCCCACCGAGGTCTCCCCCGAGAGCATGACGGCATCTGCTCCGTCCAGCACGGCGTTGGCGCAGTCGGAGGCCTCGGCGCGGGTGGGCCGGGGGCTGTCGATCATGGACTCCAGGACCTGGGTGGCCACGATGACGGGCTTGGCCCAGCGGCGGGCCAGCTCGATCGCTCTCTTCTGCACCAGCGGGACGTCCTCGAGCGGCAGCTCCACGCCGAGATCACCGCGGGCCACCATGATGGCGTCGAACGCGTCCACGATCCCGTGCAGCGCCTCCACGGCCTGGGGCTTCTCGATCTTGGCGATCACCGGGACCCGGCGCCCCTGCTCATCCATGATCTCGTGCACCCGCTGGATGTCCTCGGCCGAGCGGACGAAGGACAGGGCGATCATGTCCACGCCCAGGTCCAGGGCCCAGCGCAGGTCGTTCTCGTCCTTCTCGGACAGGGCGGGGACGTTCACGGCCACACCGGGCAGGTTGATGCCCTTGTTGTTGGACACCGTTCCGGGGACCACCACCTCGGTCACGACGTCGGTCCCGGTCACCTCCACGGCACGCAGGGCGACCTTGCCGTCGTCGATCAGCAGGGCATCCCCGGCCTTGACGTCGTCGGGCAGCCCCTTGAAGGTGGTGCCGCAGCGTTCCGCGGTGCCCTCGACGTCCTGCGTGGTGATGGTGAACCGGTCACCCACACTCAGTTCGTGCGGTCCATCGGCGAACCGTCCGAGCCGGATCTTGGGTCCCTGCAGGTCGGAGAAGATCGCCACGGGGCGATCGAGGTCCCGGGCGGCCTTCCGGATGTCCGCGTAGGTCTGCTCGTGGACGTCCCAGCTGCCGTGGCTCATGTTCATGCGCGCGACATCGACCCCCGCGGCGATCAGGTCCTTGGTGTTCTGGTATCCCTCGTTGGCCGGGCCGAACGTGGCGACGATCTTCGCGTGTCTCATGCTCCCACCCTAACGAGCCGAACTGACGTTGAGGTGAACAGCCGCGGGCACCCTCACACCACCATCACACCGACATGGCACGATCCGTCGGCTCCACCGGGGACGGCAGCCGGGTCCAGGTCTCGAGTGACTCGTCCACGGCCTTGGCACAGGCCCGTCCCTCGGCGATGGCCCACACCACGAGCGAGGCACCGCGCCCGGCATCGCCGGCCACGAAGACCCCCGGAGTATCGGTCTCGTAGCGGTGGTCCCGCTTGACCAGCCCGCGTTCGAGCACGACGCCGGCGTGGCCCTCTCCCGAGGTCAGTCCGGCGTCCTCCACCCCGGTGAACCCCAGTGCCAGGAGCACCAGGTCCGCCGGGATCTCACGTTCGGTGCCGGGCTTGGGCACGCGGCGGCCGTCCGGCAGATACTCGGTCTCGGCCACGCGCACGGCCCGAACGCGCTCCACACCGTCGGCCCCCACCTCGCCGAGGAACTCCACGGTCGAGGCCAGGTATTCGCGCGTGCCCCCCTCGGCATCCGCAGAGGTCACCTCGTAGACCCGCGGCACGGTCGGCCAGGGCTGCTCGGCCGGACGCTCCGCCGGCAGTTCCTTGCCGATGGCCAGGGTGGTCACGGACGCGGCGCCGTGGCGGTGGGCCGTGCCGATGCAGTCGGCCCCGGTGTCACCGCCACCGAGGATGACCACGTGCTTGCCGTCGGCCCGGATCTGCGCCGCCGCCTCCGCCTCGTCCAGTTCTCCGTTCACGGCGCGGTTGGACTGGACCAGGTAGTCCATGGCGAAGTGCACACCGTCCAGCTGCCGTCCCGGCACGGGCAGGTCACGCGGCACGGGCGCTCCGGTAGCCATGATGACGGCGTCGTAGCGCGACCGCAGCTCGGCCCACGTGATGTCCGTGCCGATGGCCACGTTGGTGCGGAAACGCGTCCCCTCGGCCTCCATCTGCTCGATCCGGCGGTCCAGAATGTCCTTCTCCATCTTGAAATCCGGGATCCCGTAGCGCAGCAGGCCACCGACTCTCCCGTCCCGCTCGTAGACCGCCACGGTGAAGCCGGCCCGCGTCAGCTGCTGGGCGGCGGCCAGACCAGTGGGCCCGGAGCCGACGACGGCCACCGTGTGGCCATTGAGCCGCTGGGGGACGACGGGGTCGAGCCAGTCGTTGTCGAAGGCGGCGTCAGCGATGGACACCTCGGTCTGCTTGATCGTCACGGCGGGCTGGTTGATGCCCAGCACGCAGGACGACTCGCAGGGTGCCGGACAGATCCGGCCGGTGACCTCGGGGAAGTTGTTGGTGGCATGCAGCCGCGCGGCGGCCTCCTCCCACCGGCCCCGGTGGACCAGGTCGTTCCACTCGGGGATGAGGTTGCCCAGGGGGCAGCCCTGGTGACAGAACGGCACGCCACAGTCCATGCAGCGTCCGGCCTGAGTCCGGATGACGGCCTCATCCTGGCGGACATAGACGTCCTTGAAGTCCAGGATGCGCACGGGAACCGGACGGGACGGCCGGTCCTGCCGCTCGCGGGTGTTCAGGAATCCACGGGGATCAGCCACGGGTAGCCTCCACAATCCGACCCCAGGCGGCATCGCCGTCCGGGTCTAGTCCTTCGTCGATGACGGCCGCACGCGTCTTCAGCACGGCGTCGTAGGTGGCCGGCAGCACGGTGGTGAAGCGCGCCATCACCGCCTCCGGGTCGGCCTCCAGGTCGGAGAGCAGATGAGCGGCCACCGGCGAACCGGTCTCCGCACGGTGCCGTTCCAGCAGGCCGATGATGGCCTCCCGGTCCTCGGCGCGCGGTTCGAGCAGCAACAGGTCGTTCTGCTCCACGGCCAGCGGGTTGAGGGTGGTCTCGTCCAGGTCCAGGACCCAGGCGGTGCCACCGGACATGCCGGCCCCGAAGTTGCGACCGGTCCGGCCGAGGATCAGGGCCTGTCCACCGGTCATGTACTCGCAACCATGGTCCCCGATGCCCTCGACGACGGCGGTGGCCCCGGAGTTGCGGACCAGGAACCGCTCCCCCACGCGTCCGCGCAGGAAGACCTCGCCCGAGGTGGCGCCATAGCCGATGACGTTGCCCGCCACCACGTTGTCCTCGGCCGCGAACCCGGCGGAGGCGTCCGGGCGCACGATGATGCGTCCGCCGGACAGGCCCTTGGCCACGTAGTCGTTGGAGTCGCCCTGCAACCGGAGCGTGATGCCGGCCGGCAGGAAGGCGCCCAGCGACTGACCGGCCTCACCCGTGAGGTTCACGGTGATGGTGTCCGCCGGCAGCTCATCCAGCAACCGGGCCTTGGTGACGTGGTAGCCGAGCATGGTCCCGGCGGCCCGGTCCGTGTTGACGATCCGCTTCGTGACCTCGACCGGCGTGCCGTTCGCGATGGCGGGCTCGGCCAGGGTGATGAGATCGTTGTCGAAGTGCTGGTCCAGCTCGTGGTTCTGTCCGTGGGTGTTGGACAGCTGACGGGCCTTGGCCGGATCGGCAGGATCGTATCCTGCCAGGATGCCGCTGAGGTCCAGGTCCTCGGTCTTCCAGTGGTTCCGGGTCGCATCCCGGTCCAGGACGTCGATGTGGCCGATGGCCTCGTCGATGGACCGGAAGCCGAGCTCGGCCAGGTACTCGCGGACCTCCTGGGCGATGAACTCGAAGAAGGTGACCACGAACTCGGGCTGGCCGGTGAACCTGGACCGGAGCTCGGGGTTCTGGGTGGCCACGCCCACCGGGCAGGTGTCCAGGTGGCAGACGCGCATCATGATGCAGCCGGAGACCACCAGGGGTGCGGTGGCGAAGCCGAACTCCTCGGCACCGAGCAGCGCGGCGATGACCACGTCCCGGCCGGTCTTGAGCTGGCCGTCCACCTGGACCACCACCCGGTCCCGCAGGCCGTTGAGCATCAGCGTCTGCTGGGCCTCGGCGAGCCCCAGCTCCCACGGGGCCCCCGCGTGCTTGAGAGAGTTCAGCGGCGAAGCGCCGGTGCCGCCGTCGTGCCCGGAGATGAGCACGACGTCAGCTTTGGCCTTGGTCACTCCTGCCGCCACGGTACCCACCCCGGATTCGGAGACGAGCTTAACGTGCACACGGGCCGCCGGGTTGGACCGCTTCAGGTCATAGATCAGCTCGGCGAGGTCCTCGATCGAGTAGATGTCATGGTGCGGCGGCGGCGAGACCAGGGAGACGCCGGGCGTGGAGTGCCGGGTGGAGGCCACCCAGGGGTACACCTTGGTGCCCATGAGCTGGCCGCCCTCGCCGGGCTTGGCCCCCTGCGCCATCTTGATCTGCAGGTCGTCCGCGGTGGCCAGGTAGAGGCTGGTGACGCCGAAGCGGCCGGAGGCGATCTGCTTGATGGCCGAGCGGCGTTCCGGATCCAGCAGGCGCTCCGGGTCCTCGCCGCCCTCACCGGTGTTGGACTTGCCGCCCAGCCGGTTCATGGCGATCGCGAGGGTCTCGTGGGCCTCCCGGGAGATGGAACCGTAACTCATGGCCCCCGTGGAGAAGCGCTTGACGATCTCCGAGACGGGCTCGACCTCGTCCAGCGGCACCGGCTGACGCACCCCGGTCTTCAGGGTCAGCAGCCCGCGCAGGGTCATCAGGTCCCGCGCCTGCTCGTCCACGCGCTGCGTGTAGTCCTTGAAGATGCCGTACTGGCGGGTCCGGGTGGCGTGCTGGAGCCGGAACACGGTCTCCGGGTTGAACAGGTGCGGTGGTCCGTCCCGGCGCCACTGGTATTCGCCCCCGGTCTCCAGCTCCCGGTACGGATCGATGTCATTGCCGTCCGGCGGGTAGGCCGCCCAGTGACGCTGCTCGTTCTCGGCGGCGATGACGCCCAGCCCGACCCCGCCCATGGGGGTGTGCGTGCCGGCGAAGTACCGGTCCACGAGGGGCCGTGACAGGCCGATGGCCTCGAACGTCTGGGCCCCGCAGTAGGACGCCACGGTGGAGATGCCCATCTTGGACATGATCTTCTGCACGCCCTTGCCGAGCGCCTTGATGAGGTTGGCGACGGCGTCGGCACGGGTCACGCCGGTGATGGCCCCGGTACGGACCAGGTCCTCGGCGGACTCCATGGCCAGGTACGGGTTCACCGCGGAGGCACCGTACCCGATGAGCACGGCCACGTGGTGGACCTCGCGGACGTCCCCTGCCTCGACGAGCAGCGAAGCGCGGGTGCGGTTGGCCGAGGACAACAGATGGTGGTGCACGGCGGAGAGGAGCAGCAGGGACGGGATGGGAGCCCACTGGGCATTCGAATCACGGTCGGAGAGCACGATGTACTGCACGCCGCGGTTCACCGCGGCCGAGACCTGCTCGCAGATCTCGGTGAGCCGATCACGCAGGCCGGCGGAGCCGCCGTCGACCCGGTACAGGCCACGGACCTTCAGGGCGACCTTCCCGCCCGGATTGCCTCCGGCCATATCACCGGGCATACCACTGGGCTGCTGGCCCCCCTCGGACCGCAGATTGGCGATCTTGGCCAACTGGTCATTGTCGATGACCGGGAACTCGAGGTTCACGTGATTCGTCCGCACCCGGTCGGTGGACAGCAGGTTGCCGTCCGGGCCGATCGAGGTCCGCATGGAGGTGACGAGTTCCTCGCGGATGGAGTCCAGGGGCGGGTTCGTGACCTGCGCGAAGGACTGGGTGAAGTAATCGAACAGCAACCGGGGCCGCTTCGAGAGCACCGCGATGGGAGTGTCCGTGCCCATGGCGCCCAGGGGCTCCGCACCCTTCTCCGCCATGGGGCCGATGAGCAGGCGGAGTTCCTCCGTGGTGTAGCCGAAGGTGCGCTGGCGGTGCGCCACCGAGGTGGACGAGTAGTTGACGTGCTCGCGCTCGGGCAGGTCGGCCAGGTTGATGAGGTTCTCGCGGACCCATTCACGCCACGGGTTGGCCGAGGCCACCTCCGCCTTGACCTCGTTGTCCTCGATGATGCGGCCCTCGGCGGTGTCCACGAGAAACATCCGGCCCGGGGCCACACGGCCCTTGCGGACGATCCGGGACGGCTCCAGCGGCAGCACGCCGACCTCGGAGGCCAGCACCACCAGCCCGTCATCGGTGACCCAGTAGCGGGCCGGGCGCAGGCCGTTGCGGTCCAACACGGCACCGACCTGGCGGCCATCGGTGAAGGCCACGGCGGCGGGGCCGTCCCACGGCTCCATGAGCATGGAGTGGTACTCGTAGAACGCCCGGCGGTCCGGGTCCATGGACTCGTGGTTCTCCCACGCCTCCGGGATCATCATCATGACCACGTGGCTCAGGGGCCGGCCGGCGAGCATCAGCAACTCGGCGACCTCGTCGAAGTTCGCGGAGTCCGAGGCGCCCGGGGTGCAGATCGGGTACAGCTTCTCCGGTTCCTCGCCGAGCACCGAGGACGCCAGCTGGGACTGGCGGGCGCGCATCCAGTTCCGGTTGCCCTTGACCGTGTTGATCTCGCCGTTGTGGGCGATGGCCCGGAACGGCTGGGCCAGCGGCCAGGACGGGAAGGTGTTGGTGGAGAAGCGGGAGTGCACCACGGCCAGGGAGGTGGCGAAGCGCTCGTCCGAGAGGTCGGGATAGAACGGCTCGAGCTGGGCCGTGGACAGCATCCCCTTGTAGACGATCGTCTGCGTGGACAGGGAGGGGAAGTAGACGCCGAACTTGTTCTGGCTGCGCTTACGGACCCGGAAGACGCGGGCGTCCAGCGAGTCGCCGGCCATGGCCCCCACCGAGGGGTCCGAGGCGAGGAACAGCTGGGAGAAGTGGGGCATGACCGCTCGGGCAGAGGCACCGAGCACATCGGTGTCCACCGGGACGTCGCGCCAGCCCAGGACCACGAGGCCCTCCTCGGCGGCGCGCTCCTGGATGCCGTCCACGCAATCACGGCGCTCTGTGGCGTCCTGCGGCAGGAATGCCGTGCCGGCGGCATAGTGCCCGGCGTCCGGTAGGTCGAAGTCGACGACCTCGCGGAAGAAGGCGTCCGGGATCTGCAGCAGCAGTCCGGCCCCGTCTCCGGTGCCGTCATCCCCGCCGACGCCGCCGCGGTGTTCGAGATTGCGCAGCGCCACGAGGGCGTGTTGCACGATGTCGTGTCCGGGGGTGCCGCGCAGCGTGGAGATGACCGCCAGACCGCAGTTGTCCTTCTCGGTCTCCGGGCGGTAGAGGCCCTGCTCGGACGGGATCCCGGAGAACCGGTTGAAGGGGTTCTTCGGGTCCAGGGCCAACGCGTCCTGGGCCGAGTCATCCGGCAGTGGCCGGGCGGCTTGCGCTGGCATGGCGGCCTGAACAGGGTGCCCGGCTTCGGCGGGCTGGCCCTGAGGAGGACGGACGTACTGGTCGTCGCGGCGCAATGTCATGAGATTCCTTCCGTTGCGCAGGGGTTCTGCTGCGGTGGAAGGGGACATCATCGGCCCCTATGACGAGAGATGAACACGCGGTTTCATCCGCTTCACCTCACGTCAATGCAGTGGAGTCGATACTACCGAGGTGCGAGGCCGTCAATCAGATTTTTCGACCGGATCGGCCACTTTTTTTGTTTCGGCTGCGTTAACTTTCGCCCCATCGATGGCTGGATCGGCTGGCTCGGCTGGATTTGCCGCACCGACGGCCGTCGCGGAGCCGGTCTCAGACTCGGTCATGGAGTCGGTCGCGGTCTCTGTTTCAGTCCCGGTCTCAGTTTCAATCTCAGTCCCGGTCTCAGACTCCTCGACCGGCTCATGGCCCGCACGCCACACCGAATCGGCCTCGGCCTTCGCCTCGGCGGTCTTCGGCCGGGTGAGGCCGAGATAGATGAGGAAGCCGATGGCGACCAGCAACATCAGTAGCGAGGTCCACACGTTCAGGCGCTGGGTGGTGCCGAAGAGCGTGATCATCTCCGCCTCGTCGATCCGGAGCATCTCGATCCAGGTGCGGCCGGCCGTGTACCAGGCGACATAGGACCAGAGCATCATGCCTCGGCGCAGGTGCAGCCGGCGGTCGATCAGCAGCAGCAGAGCCACCCCGAGCAGGTTCCACAGCATCTCGTAGGCGAACGTGGGGTGGAAGAGGGTGCCCTCGAGGGCACCGGCGGGAAAGTTCGGGTGGTCGGCGGACACCTGCAGGCCCCAGGGCGCCGTGGTGGGGCCGCCGAAGAGTTCCTGGTTGAAGTAATTGCCGAGCCGGCCGATGGCCTGGGCGAGCAGGACGCCAGGGGCCACCACGTCGGCATAGGCCGAGATCTTGAAACCGTAGCGGCGGCAGGCGATCCACGCACCCACGGCGCCCAGGGCGACGGCGCCCCAGATCCCGAGGCCGCCCTCCCAGACCCGCCAGATCTTGGTCAGGTCACCCGTGCCGTCGAAGTTGGGGCCGAAATAGGCGTCCGGGGACGAAACCACGTGATAGAGCCGAGCGCCGACCAGGCCGAAGATGATGGCCCAGATCGAGATGTCGATGACGCTGCCCTCGGGGCCGCCACGGGCCTTCCAGCGCCGCGCGGCCAGCCAGAGGGCGGCGACCATTCCGGCCACGATGCACAGCGCGTAGGCGTGGATGGTGACGGGACCGATGTCAAAGCCGTCCCAGACCGGGGCGGGGATGGCGGCCGTGGTCAGCGCGCCGTACATCAGGCGTCTCCTCGGGAGTTCTTCACGGCGCCCGTGGCCAGTTCGGCCGTCAGGGTCCCGACGGCGGCCGGGCCACCGTCCCGCAGGGCCACCACCAGGGCGGTGCCCACGATCGCGCCATCGGCGTACGCGCCGATCTCACGGATGTGCTCGGGCTTCGAGATGCCCAGACCGACCGCGACCCGGGGGGCCCCGGCGGCGTGCGCCCGGGCGACGACGTTCTCGGCGGCAGTGGAGACCTCGGAGCGGGCCCCGGTGACGCCCATGACGGAGACGCCGTAGACGAAGCCCCGTGAGGATTCGGTGATCAGCTTCACGCGCTCGTCCGTGGAACTCGGCGCGGTCAGGAAGATTCGGTCCAGTCCGTAGCGGTCGGAGGCCTCGAACCACGCTCCGGCCTCCTCCGGCACCAGGTCCGGGGTGACGATGCCCGCTCCCCCGGCTTCGGCCAGCCGACGGGCAAAGGTCTCCACGCCCATCCGGTCGACGATGTTCCAGTAGGTCATGACCACCACCGCGGCGTCAGTCCGCTGCGTGACAGCGCGGATGATGTCGAAGACCGCATCGATCCGGAAGCCATCGGCCAGCACCTGGCTTGTGGCGGCCTGGATGACCGGCCCGTCCATGACCGGATCCGAGTAAGGGATGCCGATCTCGATGACGTCGGCACCGTTGTTGCCCAAGGCGACGGCCGCCTCGATCGAGTCCTCGACGGTCGGGAAACCGGCCGGGAGGTAGCCGATTAAGGCGGTGCGGCCGGCGTCGCGCGCCGCCTCGATGCTCTGAGTGGTCAGCGACCGGATCGCGGTGGTCTCCACCTGCTGTCCGGCGTCTTGTCCGGCGTCTTGCCCGGTGTTGTGCTCGGTCATCAGTTCTGCGCTCCTTCGGGGCGTGCGGCCACTGCCTCCGCGTCGCCGCCCTCGGGGGTCGCGGCGTCCGGCAGCATGCCGAAGTACTTCGCCGCCGTGGCCACATCCTTGTCACCACGTCCGGACAGGTTGATGACGATGATCTTCTCCTCACCAGCGGCGGTGGAGGCGCTGACGACGCCCTCGTCCGCCCAGCGCTGCGCCAGGCGCAGGGCCCCGGCCAGGGCGTGGGCGGACTCGATGGCCGGCACGATGCCCTCGGTGCGGCACAGCCGCTGGAAGGCGTCCATGCACTCGGCATCGTCCACGGGCTCGTAGGTGGCCCGGCCGGTGTCATTGAGCCAGGCGTGCTCGGGGCCCACGGCCGGGTAGTCGAGGCCGGCCGAGATCGAGTGTGAATCGATGGTCTGGCCGTCCTCGTCCTGCATCAGGTAGGTGCGGGCGCCGTGGAGCACACCGGTGCGGCCGAGATTGATCGACGCGGCGTGCTCGCCCGTGCTAATCCCCTTGCCTCCGGCCTCCAGGCCGTAGAGCTCCACGCCGGAGTCGTCCAGGAAGGCGTGGAAGAGACCTATGGCGTTCGAGCCCCCGCCGACGCAGGCGCAGACGGCATCCGGCAGCCGACCGACCTGCGCGAGGATCTGCTCGCGGGCCTCCTCGCCGATGACCGAGTGGAAATAGCGGACCATGGCCGGGAACGGGGCCGGCCCGGTGACGGTGCCCAGGAGGTAGTGGGTGGTGTCCACGGAGGCGACCCAGTCCCGCAGGGCCTCGTTGATGGCGTCCTTGAGCGTGCGGGCGCCAGTGGTCACGGGGATGACGGTGGCCCCGAGCATCTCCATGCGGGCGACGTTGAGCGCTTGGCGCTGAGTGTCCACCTCGCCCATGTAGACCGTGCACTCCAGGCCGAACAGCGCCGCGGCCGTGGCGGTGGCCACGCCGTGCTGACCGGCACCGGTCTCCGCGATGAGGCGGGTCTTGCCCATCCGGCGGGCCAGCAGGGCCTGCCCGATCACGTTGTTGATCTTGTGGGACCCGGTGTGGTTGAGGTCCTCGCGCTTGAGGAAGATCCGCACGCCCGGGGAATCCTGGGCGAAGCGCGGCACCTCCGTCAGCAGGGACGGCCGGTTCACGTAGTTCGTGAACAGGTCCTGTAGCTCGGCCGTGAACTCCGGATCGTCCCGGGCCTCGGTGAAGGTCCGATCCACTTCCTCGAGTGCGGCGATCAGGGATTCGGGCATCCAGCGCCCGCCGTAGGGGCCGAAGTACGGCCCCGGCTGGTTCTGGTAGCTCCCGGTGTGCTCAATCATCGTACGTTCCAGTCTGTGTTCGGGTACTTCAGGAGATTCGGGGGTACGTCAGGGACACGTCAGCCGCGGACGGCCAACGAGGCGGCGCGGAAGTCGCGGATGGCCTGCGTCGGGTCACCGTGCTTCACGAGGGCCTCGCCGACCAGGACGGCGTCGGCACCGTCACGGGCGTAGTCTGCCACCTGTTCCGGCCCCTGGACACCGGATTCGGCGATCCGGACCACGTCCTCGGGCAGGTGCGGGGCCAGGGCGGCGTAGTTCCGCGGATCCACGTCCAAGGTCTTGAGGTTGCGGACGTTGACGCCGACGATCCTGGCGCCCACGGCCACGGCACGCTCGATCTCCTCGACGGTGTGGGCCTCGACCAGGGCATGCATGCCCAGCTCATGGGTGACGGCGAGGTACTCGGCCAGCTGCGCGTCGTCCAGGGCAGCCACGATGAGCAGGACCAGGTCCGCCCCGTGTGCCCGGGCTTCGTGGATCATGTACTCGTCCACCGTGAAGTCCTTGCGCAGCACCGGGATGTCCACGGCTGCCCTGACGGCGTCCAGGTCGGCGAGCGAGCCGCCGAAGCGGTGCTGTTCCGTCAACACGGAGATGGCCGCGGCCCCACCGGTCTCGTAACGCCGGGCCAGGTCCGCCGGGGAGGCGATGTCCGCCAGGGCGCCCTTGGACGGGCTGGACCGCTTGACCTCCGAAAGGATGCGGATGCCCTTCGGGTCGGCACGTCCCCCGCCGAGGGCGGCATAGGCGTCCCGGGCCGGAGCCCGGTCCGTGACCTCTGCCGCCAGGCTGCGGATGGCCTCCAGAGACACCGCACGGCGGCGTGCGGCGAGGTCGGCGCGGACCCCGGCGATGATCTCGTCGAGAACGGTGGCCATCAGTGCCGAGCGGGCTCGGCGTGACCCTTGGTGCCCTTGCCGGCCTTGCCCATGATGAACCCGGCGATGAGACCGGCCACCGCGATGACGGCACCGGCGATGACCAGCCAGAACAGGTCGGCCAGCATGCCGACGCCGACCACGAGCGTTCCGGCGAGGATCAACAGGACCAGCGTCCACGCGGCCGGCGAGTTGCCGTGCCCGAGGGGCTCGGCGTGAGTCGGGTCGTTCAGGACGAGGTCATCATCGGTGGTGCGGTGCGAGGTGGTCATGGACCGTCCCTTTCGTTCCAGGTATATCCAGGTCTATCCAGGCCAGCACTGCCCGCGTTCCAGGCGTGCGGCAGCTGATCAGGTCTGCCCCTCATTCTGCCACGGAAGTCAGTGCCGGACCCGCAGGTCTCGCCCCATCTCGATCAGGTGGGATCCTGACCGCGGCTGAGCTCGTCCCAGGCGTCGATCTCGTCCAGGTCCTCCGCGTCCCCCGTGTCCGGGGCCTCCCCCGATGTGGAAGCCGCCGTGGACCCCGCAGTGGACCCTGCGGTGGACATGGTGCCGGCGGCTGTGGTGGCTGTTCCGGTGGCCGGTGCGGCCTCATAGCGGCGGGTGGTGGTCCACCGTCGGCCGAACAAGAGCACGGCGAGCCCGCAGAGTAACAGCAGGATGCCGCCGACGAGGGTCAGCCATGGCCACACGGTGACGGCGTAGGCTCCAGCGTCCGCGGTGGTGCCGCTGGCCTCCGAGACCTGGGTGCGGGCTGCGGCTGCCGGGTCCAGGGCGGCTTGGACGGAGGACCAGACGGTCGCCACCCCCGCGAGGAGCAGGAGCAGCGCCGTAATCCACCGGCCGATCCGGCGTGCCATGGACAGTGCGATGCCAGCGGCCATGCCGACCAGAGCCATGGCGGGCACGACGGCGGCCGCCTCGTTTCCGGTGGTGGTCACCGAGTCGCCCGGCAGCCCGGAGATCTGGGAGGACTCGATCCAGGTCTGAGCCCCGGTTCCAAGGATGATGGCCCCGGCGGCGATGGCCCAGAGGACCGCGGTGCGCCTCTTCAGCATCATGGCGTCACCTCCGGGTCCAGGGTGGTCAGCAGGCCCGCCGCAAGGACGGCCCGCATCGGGGCGCTTGACTTGGTCACCGTCTCGGCGGCCTCCGTCTCCGGGTCTGAATCGGCCACGATCCCGGCGCCGGCCTGCACGTAGGCGGTCCCGTCCACGAGGGTCGCGGCGCGGATGTTAATGGCCATGTCCATATTGCCAGCCAGGTCGAAGTAGCCGACCACGCCCCCGTAGGGGCCTCGCTCCTGGGGTTCCCACTCATCCAGCAACTGCAGCGCCCGCGGTTTCGGCGCCCCGGACAGGGTGCCGGCGGGGAAGGCCGCGGCCAGGACGTCCAGGGCCTTCTGCCCCGGCTCCAGCCGGCCCTCCACGTGGGAGACGAGGTGCATGATGTGGCTGAATCGCTCCACCTCCATGAATTGGGTGACGGACACGCTGCCAGGCACACACACCTTGGACAGGTCATTGCGGGAGAGATCCACGAGCATCAGGTGCTCCGCCCGCTCCTTCTGGTCGTTGACCAACACCTTCTCGTGCAGGTGGTCGTCCTCCACGGTGGCTCCGCGGGGCTGCGATCCGGCGATCGGGTGGGTGATCACCGAGCCGTCGTTGACGGTGACCAGCGCCTCCGGCGAGGAACCGACGATCTGGTACCGGCCGCCGTCGGGCCCGGGCTTCTCGAAGGAGAACAGGTACATGTACGGGCTGGGGTTCATAGCGCGCAGGACGCGGTAGATGTCCAGGCCGCTGGCCGTGGTCTCCGCGGAGAAGCGCCGCGAGACGACGATCTGGAAGACCTCACCGTCCACGATGGCCTGCTGGGCCTTGGCGACGGCGTCCAGGAAGCCCTCGTGCGTCCACGAGTCGTGGACGTGGGCCGAGAAGTCGAGGTTCAGCCAGTCCCTCGGGGCGACGGACACCGGGTCACCGCTGGCCGGCACGCCTCCTGCCGACGCCGGGGCCTCGGGCAGGGCAGGACCGGTGAGCCGGGTCGCCATCGAGCGCAGTCGCTCCACGGCGTCCGTCCACGCCTCATGGGCGCCGGAAGCCAGGCCGTTGTGGTTGATGGCGTTGGCCACCAGGGTGACGGTGCCGTCCACGGTGTCATGCACGGCGAGGTCCGTGATGAGGTTCATGGCCATCTCCGGCAGGCCGAGGTCGTCAGGCGGCGCGCTCGGCAGCCTCTCCCAGCGGCGCACCGTGGGCCAGCCGAGGAAGCCGGCCATCCCGGAGACCAGGTTGGGCAGGTCCTTGCCCAACCCATCGCGCACGTCGGTGGACAACAGGTCCAGGGTCGCTCGGAGTACCTCGATGGGATCGCCCTCGGTGGGCACTCCGGCGGGGGGCTCCCCCAGCCAGTGGGCCACGGCCTCCCCGGCCTGCCGGCACGTGGTCAGCGTGGCAGCGCTGCCCGCCCCGATGAAGGAGTAGCGGGACCAGACGCCGCCCTGGGCCGCCGACTCCATCAGGAAGGTGCCGGGCTCATCCGCGGCCAGGCGGCGGTAGATGCCGACCGGAGTCAGACCGTCCGCCAGCACCGTCAGGGTCACCGGGATGACCCGGTGCTGTCCGGCGAGGTTCTCGAAGTCCTCCGCGGAGGGGGTGATGGTGCCGAGCTCACGCATCCGTGGTGGTCTCCTTCGCTGCGGGGGTTGCCGGCACGTCAACAGGGGCCGGACGGTCAGAATGGTCAGGATCGGAGAGCGGGAGCTGGCGTCCGTCGAAGCACGTGCGAGTGCCCGTGTGGCAGGCGGCGCCGGTCTGCTCGACCTGCACAAGCAGCGCGTCGCCGTCACAGTCCAATGCCACAGAGCGGACCTCCTGGATGTGACCGGAGGTGTCCCCCTTACGCCAGTACTCCCGCCGTGAGCGCGAATAGTAGGTGGCCCGGCCGGAGGTCAGGGTGCGACGCAGGGCCTCCTCATCCATCCAGCCCAGCATCAGCACCTCACCCGTGTCGTGTTGTTGTGCGATGGCGGCGACAAGGCCGTCGGGCGTCTTCTTGAGCCGCTGTGCGATCGCCGGGTCGAGTGCCACATCGGCGGAGGCGGTGTTGTCCATGGTGATCCAGTCTAAGCTCCGTGTAGCGTTGTCCCTGTTATGGGGAACCACGCCGACCGGACCACCGGCCAGACACCTGGACGCGACTTCACCGCGGCCTCGCGGGATGCACTCGTCGAGTCACTACTGGCTGCCGGTCCCGGCCGGCCGACCCTGTGCGAGGGATGGCAGACAGAGCATCTCGCAGCCCATATCGTTCTGCGCGAGAGTTCGCCACTCGTGGCCGGTCTGGTGCTCCGCCCCCTGTCCCGCTCCCTGGAGCGGAAGACCAGGGAACTCGGTGCCGCCTCGTCCCCGCCGCACGCCTACCAGCAGCTGGTGGACCGGGTGGCGTCCGGGCCGCAGCCACCGGCGCGACTGCGCCAGAACCCGCAGGCCTCGAGACTCGCCAAGACCATCCAGGGGTCCCCAGTAGCCCGGCGTGCCGCCCAGACCACGAACCTGCTCGAGTTCTTCGTCCACACCGAGGATGTCCGGCGCGCCCAGGACCGTTGGGCACCGCGCCACCTCGCCGATGACTACGCCAACGCCCTGTTCACCGAGTTCGGCCGCCGTGCCCGCATGATGTACCGCTCCGAGCCGACCGGGGTTGTCCTGGCCCGCAGTACGGGCCAGCGCGTGGTGGCGCGCCCCACCGGCAAGGACGAGGAGACCCGGACCGTCTCCGGTCCGGCCGGAGAACTCGTACTGCACGCGTTCGGCCGCCGCGACCATGCCCTGGTGCTGCTGGACTGATCTGGTGGTCGGATCCGGGCGGACTGCGTCAGTGGGCGCGGGTGAGGTACCGGTACCGCGCCACCGTCGAGAAGCCGGCTGCCCGGTAGACGGACAGCGCCCGCGTGGACCGCTCTTCCACCTGCAGCCAGCAACCGGCCACGTCCAACCGCACGAGGTGGTTGAAGATGGCGTCCAGCAGGAGGGCCGAGAGTCCCCGCCCGCGCCGGTCCTCACGGACCCACAGCGCATAGATTCCCGCATAGGTGTTCGTGGAGCCCTCCGGGGTCACCAGGGACACCTTCGCCCCGCCGGCGATGTTCCCGTCCTCGTCCAGGCAGCTGTAGAACCGGCTGCGACCGCCCCCGAGCAGGCGACGGTGGACCATCAGGCTGGCGGAGTCGTCCCCGGACGGCCCGCTGCCCGAATCCCGGCCCACGTAGGCCTCCAGCCACTCGTCGCTGAGGGTCTCGTTGACGAGGATGCGCCGGTCCCACTCGGCGTTCGCCGGGAGGTCCTCCCGGTCCATCCACAGCACGCCGGTGGGGGCGACAACCTCGTAGCCGCGGCGTTCCAAGAGGCTGCCCAGGCGCTGCTGGCCCTCGAAGAACGCTTCGGACTCCACATGGTGTGCCGCGGTGGTGACGCCTGCTGAAGGAACCTCCGACGACCCCTCCGACGGTCCACCCGTAGCGTTCTCCGCATAGCCTTCCAGCCAGGATCCCGACGCCGGCAGCCACTGCTGGAACGTCGGAGCCAGCCAACGCTCGGCGCTTCGCCGCTCGACCTCGTCCACGGCAGCCTCGATCTCCGCCACGGAGCCCGGCATCGTCGTGGACACCACGGAATTCGCCCGCCGCGTGATGCCAGACGAGAAGCGCACGGACCAGCCATTGACCTCTTGTGACTCGATGGCCGGCCAGCCCAGGAGGGTCAAGCGCTGCAGCTCGACCGGGGAGGGAACGCGGACGTTAGCGGACGGGATAGCCGGCCTCCCTGATGGCGGCCTTGACTCGGGAGATCATGTCCACGGGTCCGAAGTGGAAGATCGAGGCGGCCAGCACGGCGTCCGCTCCGGCCTCGATGGCCGGCGGGAAGTGCTCCGGTGCGCCGGCACCGCCGGAGGCGATGAGCGGCACGGTGGTCACGGCGCGGACGGCGCGGATCATGTCCAGGTCGAAGCCCTCCTTGGTGCCGTCGGCGTCGATGGAGTTCAACAGGATCTCCCCCACACCGCGCCCGGAGGCCTCCCGGCACCACTCGACGGCATCGATCCCGGTACCCTGGCGCCCGCCGTGGGTGGTGACCTCGTAGCCGGAGCCCACCGCCGGATCGTCCGTGCGGCGGGCGTCGAGGGACAGGGTGAGGACCTGGGATCCGAAGCGCTGGGTGATCTCGTTGATGACCTCCGGCCGGGCTACGGCCGCGGTGTTGATGGACGCCTTGTCCGCGCCGGACCTCAGCAGCCGGTCCACGTCGTCCACGGTGCGCACGCCACCGCCGACGGTCAGCGGGATGAACACTTCCTCGGCGGTCTGGGAGACGACCTCGTAGGTGGTCGCACGGTCGGCGGTGGAGGCGGTGACATCCAGGAAGGTGAGCTCGTCGGCGCCGGCCTCGTTGTAGCGGCGGGCCAGCTCGACCGGATCGCCGGCGTCCCGCAGGGCCGCGAAGTTGACCCCCTTGACGACCCGGCCGGCATCGACATCCAGGCAGGGGATCACGCGTACGGCAACGGACATGGGCACTTCCTCGGGTGGTTCAGGGTCGGGGCGACCAGATGCGGACCGATCAGATGCGGATGGCGTGGATGGCGGAGACCAGGATGGCGCGGGCGCCAAGGTCATAGAGCTCATCCATCACGTTGTTGGTGTCCCCCTTCTTCACCATGGAGCGGACTGCGACCCAGTTCTCGTCCTGCAACGGGGAGATGGTCGGCGATTCCAGGCCGGGGGTCACGGCCGAGGCCCGGTCCAGGTTCGCGCGGCTCACGTCATAGTCGATCATGACGTAGCGGCGGGCCACCAGGACACCCTGCAGGCGCCGCAGCAACACATCAAGGCCCTCGGGGCGGCGTCCGGTCTGACCGATGATGATGGCCTCCGACTGCATGATCGGTTCCCCGAAGGTCTCCATGCCGGCCGCCTTGAGGGTGCTGCCGGTCTCCACCACGTCAGCGATGGCGTCCGCGACGCCCAGGTTGACCGAGGACTCCACGGCGCCGTCGAGGTGCACGATCATCTCCGGCTTCACGGACTGAGTGGCGAGGTAGTCCTCGAGCAGGCCGTCATAGCTGGTGGCGATGCGCTTGCCCGCGAGTTCGGCCTGCGAGGAGAACCGGCCGATCGGGGCGGCGAAGCGGAAGGTGGACCTGCCGAAGCCCAGGGCCATGATCTCTTCCGCGGACCCGCCGACCTGGGCATCCTGGAAGAGGTCACGCCCGGTCAGCCCGATGTCCAGGGTGCCCTGTCCCACGTAGACGGCGATGTCACGCGGCCGCAGGTAGAAGAACTCCACCTGGTTGTCCGGGTCCATCATGACCAGTTCCTTGGTGTCCCTCCGCTGGAGGTATCCGGCTTCCTGGAGCATGTCTCGGGCGGCCTCGGACAGGGCGCCCTTGTTGGGAACGGCGATGCGCAGCATGGGTGCTGGTTCTCCTGGTGTGGTGGGTGGTGCGGCGGATGGTGAGGTGGTCGGCGTGCGGCCGGGACTCCTCAGAGGTGGCGGTAGACGTCCTCAAGGGTCAGGCCCTTGGCGATCATCATGACCTGCAGGTGGTAGAGCAGCTGGGAGATCTCCTCAGCCGCCTCGTCCTTCGACTCGTACTCGGCGGCCATCCACACCTCGGCGGCCTCCTCCACGACCTTCTTGCCGATCCCGTGGATCCCGGAGTCGAGTTCGGCAACGGTCCCGGACCCTTCCGGCCGGGTCTCGGCCTTCCGGCTCAGCTCGGCAAAGAGTTCATCGAAGGTTTTCACCCTCCCAGCGTAGCCACCGACGGGCAGTGCCTCTGACCGCGCCCGTCCAATGTGACGCAGAAGCCACCGCTCAGCGCAGCGCCAGCTCCGTCAGGACGGCTGCCTGGAACGCCTCGTATCCCTTGTCCTCATTCGATCCCTCGAGCCCGGCCCGGTCCAGGGCCTGGTCCTCGGTATCACAGGTCAGCACCCCGAAGCCGACCGGAGTCCCGGTCCGCACGGACACGTCCACCAGGCCCTGTGTCGCCCCGGAGCAGACATAGTCGAAGTGCGGGGTCCCGCCCCGGATCACGACGCCGAGGGCCACGATCGCGTCGAAACGGGGAGCCAGCCGGGCCGCCGCCACGGGCAGTTCGAAGGTCCCGGGGACGCGGAACTCCACGACCTCGATCGCTGCACCTGCCGCCGACTCCGCTCCAGCCGCCGACTCCGCTCCAGCCACCACCTCGGCAGCTGCTCGTCGGGCGCCGGCCAGCAGCCCTTCCATGACCTGTTCATGCCACTGGGCCGCCACCACGGCGACGCGTAGGGGGCCCTTCGAGTCCGCGGCGCCGGCCGCCGTCGTGAGTTTCCCGGCGAGTTTCTCGCCGAGGGCCGTGCCCAGTCCCTGGGGCGCTCCGTGACCGCTCATGCTGTATCTCCTGTGGTTGCGCGTGGTGTGGTTGCGGTTGGTGTGGTTACTGGTGATGTTGCTGCAGGTGACGCGGCCGGTGACCCGGGCATCGTGCTCGCCTGCCGCGGAACGAGGTCGCCGGAGAGCCGGTGTGCCATGCGGTCCCGCTTGGTGGTCAGGTAGCCGCGGTTGTGCTCGGTGACCGGTGCGGGGCTCGGAACGATCTCCGCCACCTCGATCCCCTCCCGTTCCAGCTGTTGTGACTTGTCCGGGTTGTTGGTCACCAGCCGGATGCGGTCCAGTCCGAGCCGGCGCAGGATCGCGGCGGCGGACCGGTAACTGCGGGCATCGGCGGGCAGGCCGAGATGCTCGTTCGCGGCGACGGTGTCGAGTCCGGAGTCCTGCAGTGCGTAGGCCAGGATCTTGTTGGCCAGACCGATCCCCCGCCCCTCGTGGCCGCGGAGGTAGATCACCGTCCCACCCTCGGCCATCGCCTGCCACAGGGCGTGCTCGAGTTGGGCGCCGCAGTCACAGCGTTCCGAACCGAAGACGTCCCCTGTCAAGCACTCCGAATGCAACCGGACGAGCGGACTCCGGTCCAGCCCGGTGGTACCGGCTTCCGGCGCCTGGAGCACCACATGCTCGGCGCCGGTCTCCTGGTCAGGGTGGACCGAGACCTGGAACGTGCCGTAGCGGGTGGGCAGGTTCACCGTCGGCGTGCTGGTATCGGGTTCCTCCGCTGGCTCGGCACCCTGGACTTCCCGGTGCTCGTCGCCCTCGGCGGCCAGATACGCGACGAGGTCCTCGATCGAGATCAGCGGCAACCGGTGCCGATCGGCGAAGCGGCGCAGGACGGGCAGGCGCATCATGGAGCCGTCGTCGTTGACGAGTTCGGCGATGGCCCCCACCGGTGCCCTCCCCGCGAGCCGGCTCAGTTCCACAGCTGCCTCGGTGTGCCCCCGCCGCTCGGCCACGCCACCGGCCGCCGCCACCAGCGGGAAGACATGCCCGGGTCGGCTGACCAGGTCGGCAGTGGCCGAGGGGTCGGCCAGCACCTTGAGCGTGGTCGCCCGGTCCGCGGCGGAGATGCCCGTGGTGGTGCCGGCGATCGCATCACAGGACACGGTGTACGCGGTGCCCTTGGGGTCCTCGTTGCGCGCGGTCATGGGCGGAAGGTCCAGGCGTTCGGCGACGTCGGCCGGCATCGGCGCGCACAGCACCCCGGAGGTGTAGCGCACGGTCAGGGCCACGATCTCCGGGGTGGCGGCATCCGCGGCGAAGACGATGTCGCCCTCGTTCTCGCGGTCTGCGTCATCCACCACGACGACGGCCCGGCCGGCCGAGATGGCCGCAATCGCCGTCTCGATCGAGTCCAGGCGGATCGGTGCGTAGTTCGGTGCTTCCTGGGCGCTCATCCCGTCACCTCCTGCGATGCTGTTGCACTTGCACTTGCACTTGCACTTGCACTGGCGCGGTCGTGGTCCGTCAGCCGGGCCGCGTACTTGGCCACCACATCGACCTCGAGATTGACCCGGTCCCCCACCGTGCGGGTGCCGAGCGTGGTCTCGGCCAGCGTGGCGGGGATGAGGCCGATCTCGAACCAGTCGTTGGATGCTCCGGCCGGCGCCCCGGACGGGGATTCTGACTCCGAAGGTCGGTTCACGTCATTGACGGCCGTGACGGTCAGGGAGACGCCATCTACGGCGATGGATCCCTTCTCGGCAACATAGCGGCCCAGACCGGCGGGCAGGGCGATGCGAATCTGACGCCACGATCCGTGGACCTCGATCTTGGCGACGGTCCCGGTGCCGTCCACGTGGCCCTGGACAATATGGCCGTCGAAGCGGCCTGAAGCCGGCATGCAGCGCTCCAGGTTGACCCGATCCCCCGATTGCAGGTCGCCGATGGCGGTCCGGCGCAGCGTCTCACCGATGACGTCGACGACGACCGAGCCGGTGGACACCCCCGTGGCGGTGAGGCAGGTGCCGTTGACGGCGAGGGATCCCCCGAGGGGAAGATCGACACTCGAGGCCGGGGCGTGGATGGTGAGCCGCGCCGAGTCCTGGTCCGGGCGGTGTTCGAGCTCGGTGATGGTGCCGAGCTCAGTGATGATTCCGGTAAACATGGGGTTCCCTCCGGGGAGTCCGTGATGGGTCGTGGGGTCTGTGCGGTTCGCGGCTCTGCCTCTAAGGGGCCGCATAGTGGAGCAGGACGTCGTCCCCGAGACGGCTGATGGCGCCGTTCTCGGCCGCGTCCAACGTCAGGCGCAGGGCATGGGACAGGGTCGTGTGCTGGGGCAGGTCGAGTCCGGACGGGCCGGAGCCGAGGACCAGAGGGGCCTGGTAGAGGAACAGTTCATCGACGAGGCCGGCCCCCATCCAGGACGACAGCACGGTCGGGCCGCCCTCGATCAAGACATGGCCCAGGCTGGTACCGCCGTGGGGCCAGGCTGTGGAGACGGTGGTGCCTTCGGCGAGGTATCCAGTGTTCAACTGATCCAGGACCAGCTGAGGCTCATGGCTCTGGACATGGAGCCAGGAGGCACCACCGCGAAGTGCCGCCCCGGCGGGAACGGCCCGGCGGCCCTGCACCACGGGGACCGGCTGGCGGGGCAGGTCATGGCCGTCCTCATCCCGGGCCGTCAGCCGCGGATTGTCCGCCAACACGGTCCCGGTCCCGACGACGATCGCGTCCACCCGGGAGCGCACCCGGTGGGCATGCCGTCGGGATTCGGGTCCGGTGATCCACTGGCTGGTGCCGTCGGCGGCGGCCACGCGGCCGTCCAGGGACTGGGCGAGATGTGCCGTGACAAAGGGTCGTCCGCTGTCGCGAGCCAGCATCCACCGTCGGTTGAGGTCGGCCGCGCCAGAGCCGCACACCTGCTCCGCGTCGACCTGCGCCACGTCGAGGCCGGCGCTGCGCAGCCGGGCCGCGCCGCCGCCGTCGGGCCCGGTGGGGTCCGCCACCGCATACCGGACCGTGCGGATCCCCGAGGCCAGGATGGCTTCGGTGCAAGGCCCGGTGGTGCCGGTGTGGTCGCAGGGCTCCAGGGTGATCCACAGCGTGGTGTCGGCAGGGTCGATCCTCGAGGTCGCGTTGGACGCCTTGAACCTGTTGAATCCGGCCAGGGCCTCGACCTCAGCATGGGCGGTTCCCCGGCCCCGGTGGAACCCGGAGGCGAGTACCCTGCCGTCCGAGGCGGTGATGATCGCCCCCACGAGCGGATTGGCACCTCGGGTCCCCCGGAGGGCCTGCGCCACGGCTAGAGCCAGGGCTTCTTCAGGACCAGCAACCGTGGTGTCAGCTATCTCCAACGCGCTCATGGGACACGCACCGTCGGATCCGGCATGACCGTCTCGACCTCGGGCTTCTCGTTCGCCTTGGCACGGACCCAGACGAAGAAGCCGACGAGGGTGAAGGCCCCGTAGAACATGTACATGAACGCACTCGCGTAGTAGCCGGCGCTGAAGAGCAGCGGCACCCCGACGACGTCGACCGCGACCCACACCAGCCAGAACTCGACCCAGCCACGGGCCATGCCGTAGGTGGCGATGAGCGAGCCGACGAAGGTCCACGCATCTGCCCAGACCGGCTCGTAGGACCCCAGCGCCGTGAACAGCGGCGTGAGGGCGAGGGTGCCGATCACCATGGTCGCCACGATCCCGATGCGGGCCTTGAGACCGGCCCACTGCGGGGCGATCGCCGTGTCGTCACCAGCGCGTTCGGCCTTGGCCCGGCGCCACTGCACCCAGCCGTAGACCGAGACGGTGATGAACATGATCTGACGGCCGGCCTGGCCCAGCAAGTTCGCGGCGTCCGCCCCGCCAAACAGGCTGGACAGGAACACCGTGAGCAGGATGACGTTACCGATGATGCCGATGGGCCACGCCCAGACCTTGCGGCGCATGCCGCCCAGGGCCGAGGCCAGACCGAAGATGTTGCCGACCACTTCTCGCATCAACAGGCCGCCGCCGGCGACCGGGATGTACCAATTGAAGAGTTCGACGAGCCACCGCATGAAATCCATGAATCCTCCTTCGGAACGCGGCGGCTCCGGGGGATCATGCTGCGGATTCGCCCTTCCCATGGAGCGATCCCGGGTAGCCCGAATCGGCTACCGCGAAACCACACCCACCGGAACGGCGGTGCTGCACGTGCTTCTCCCATCCAGACTTTAACTGTCGGTACCGGAATTCCACCGGTTCAACCGCTGGTCGATGGCCACGGGTGTGGATCGACGCGCGGGTCGCGGACTTTGACCGCCGGTTCGGATTTACACCGACCCCGGAGCACGTTGACACGATTGTGCCACAACGCACCCGGTGTCCGCCCTCAGCGGAGCGGAGCGCTTCTTAATTCGTCAATTGCGGCCTCGGGGTCTGCGGCCCCGTAGACGGCCGAGCCCGCCACGAACACGTCCGCACCGGCCTCGGCGGCTCGCATGATGGTGTCCCGGGTGACCCCGCCGTCCACCTGCAGGGCGACCGGCACACCTGATCCGTCCAGCGCCTCCCGGGCGCGCCGGATCTTCGGCAGCACCACGTCAAGGAACGGCTGGCCGCCGAAACCCGGTTCCACGGTCATGAGCAACAGCAGGTCCAGTTCCTCGAGCATGTCCAGATAGGGCTCGACGGCGGTCGCCGGCTTCAGTGCCATGCCCGCCTTGGCCCCGTGGGAGCGCAGTTCCCGGGCCAGCCGGATGGGCGCCCCGGCAGCCTCCGCATGGAAGGTCACGGACTCGGCACCGGCCTCCGCGTAGGCGGGCGCCCAGCGGTCGGCGTCCTGGATCATCAGGTGCACGTCCAGTGGCAGGTCGGTGGCCCGGCGGATGGCCTGGACCACGGGCAGCCCGAGCGTCAGGTTCGGCACGAAGTGGTTGTCCATGACGTCCACGTGCACGGCGTCGGCGTTCCGAATCCGCGCGAGTTCCTCTGCCAGCCGGGCGAAGTCTGCCGACAGGATGGACGGGTGGATGTGGATGCCGCGGGAATGCTCCGCGTGGTGGGGCATGGCGTGGCTCACGATTCCACCTTCCGGAACAGTGCCATGAACATGGCGTCGGTGGCGTGCAGGTGGGGCCACAACTGGCTGGTGTTGCCGGGACGGGTGCCTGAGTTGGCTCCGGAATCGGCAGCGGGCGCGGTCGGCTCACTGCCAGCATCCTTCAGAGCCGGTGCCACTGTGGTCAGGTAGCCGGTGGTGTCCAGCAGCTCCAGCCCGGGATGGCGCTTGAGCACATCCTGAACCTGGAACACCGTCTCGGCCGGATGGGGCGAGCAGGTCACGTACCCCAGGACGCCGCCGGGCTTCAGCGCCTCCACCGCCGAGTCCAGCAATTGGCGCTGCAATTCGGTCAATGGGCCCAGATCCGAGGGCTGCCGCCGCCACCGGGACTCCGGCCGGCGTCGCAGGGCTCCCAGCCCGGTGCACGGCGCATCCACCAGGATCCTGTCGAAGGCCTCGGGCTGTTCCGCCCCCAGGTCACGGCCGTCTCCGCAGCGGATGGACCAGGTGTTGCCTGCATCAGCCGAGCTCGCTCCGCCCGGCACGGCGGCCAGGGCGTTCTCCACGAGCCTGGCCCGGTGCTCGGCCGGCTCGTTGGCCAGCAGGGTCGCCCCCTGTTCGCGGGCCAGCGCGGCCAGCAGGGCCGCCTTGCCGCCGGGGCCGGCGCAGAGGTCGAGCCAACGTTCCGGCGCGACCGCATCCCCTGATGCCCCCTGTGTACCCGACGCAGCACTCCCCACGGGGACCACCGCCAGAGCACGGGCCGTGAGCTGGGAGCCCACGTCCTGCACGCGGATGGTGCCCTCCTTCACTCCGGGCAACCGGCCGGCGTCGCCGTCCCGGTAGAGGGCCGAGCCCGGTGCCAGCGGTCCGGGTTCCGCGCCGGCCTCAAGCACGGGCTGCAGGTCGCCCAATCCGGGCAGGGCCACCAGGTTGACCACCGGGGCGGCGTTGTCAGCCTCCAGCAGTGCTTCGAGTTCGGCCGTCCGCCCCTCGGCCGGACGCCCGTGGTTCGCCAGCGACTGACGCAGGGCGCGGATGATCCACTGCGGGTGGGAGTGTCGGATGGCCAGGGCGGCATCCGAGGCGGCACCGGTCTGCTCGTCCACGGGAGCCAGCTGGTCCAGCCACGCCTCGCGGTCCCGGGCGGTGACTTTGCGGAGAACGGCGTTGACCAAGCCGGAGGGGCCGGCACCGATCTGGTCGCGCACCAGGGACACCGTCGAGTCCAGGGCCGCGTGGGACGGCACCCGCATGCCGAGCAACTGGTGGGCACCCAGCCGCAGGGCATCCAGGACGGGACGGTCGAGCTGGTCCAGGGGGCGGTCCACGCAGGTGGCCAGCACGGCGTCGTAGAAGCCCTGCCCCCGCAGGGCACCGTAGGTCAGCTCGGTCGCGAAGCCGGCATCGCGCTTGTCCAGCCGGTGGGCGGCGATCCGCCCCGGCAACACGAGGTTCGCGTAGGCGTCGTCCCTGCTGACCGCGGTCAGCGTCTCGAACGCCGCCAACCGGGACGGGTCCGCCGACCGGCGACGCTGCGATGGTGCCGACGCCGAGTACTGCCGGGGTCCGCCGGAGGTGCCGCGGTTGCGGGTGCGGCCCTGGTCATTGCGGCGCTCGTTGCGACCCTGGCCTTGACCCTGGCCTTGATCCTGGCCGGATTTCCCTGGCTGCCCTGACCGGCGGCTCTTGCCCTGCTCGCTCATCGTGTTCCTTCAGTCGCTGTCTCTGGCGTGGATCCTGTCTGGAACCGGGTGCCCTCCGGCAGTCCCCTCGCCCAGTCGGCCGCGGACATCGGTTTCTTGCCGGCGGGTTGGACCTGCACCAACCGCACCGTCCCGTCCGCGCAGTGCAGATGCACCGTCTTGCGGCCGCGGTGCAGGTGGCCGGGGGTCAGGCCGCCGGGGAGCAGCTCAGTGGCGCCCTCGGGAAGTTCCTCCGGGACGGCTCCAAGGACCTTGACCCGCTGCGGCGCCGGTGAATCCATGGCCTCCGATTCCACCTCCAGCAGCGCCCAGGCGCCGGGCTCCGGCGTGGTGCCGTTGATCCGGGCGGCGACGGCGGCCGCCGGCCGTGCGGCGTCCACGAACCCGTCGGCCTGGTCCAGCTTAGGGGCGAAGCTGGGCTCGCCGCTCTGCGGTTCGGCCGAGGCGGTGCCGGCCAGGATGGCGGCCATGGTGCTCGCGAGCAGGTCCGCCCCCGAGACGGCCAGGTCGGCGAGCACCGCGCCGGACGTCTCTTCTGGCTGCACGGTACGCACCAGGCGTGAGAACACAGGTCCCGTGTCGAGTCCCTCCTCCAGCTGGAAGACGCACGCACCGGTCTGAGGGGCTTGGTCGATCACGGCATGCTGCACCGGTGCCGCGCCCCGGTAGGCGGGCAGCAGCGAGAAGTGCAGGTTCACCCAGCCGTGGCGCGGCAGGTCCAGGCCTGCTGCGGGCACCAGGGCGCCATAGGCCACGACGGCGGCCGCGTCCAGGTTCAGCGCGGCGATCCGGTCGAGGGTCTCCCGGCCGGCATTGCCGGTCAGGCGGGATGCATGGAGGATCGGCAGGCCCAGCTCCGCGGCACGGGCGGCTACCGGCGAGGGGGTCAGGACGCGCTTGCGGCCCACCGGCGCATCCGGCCGGGTCAGCACGGCGGCGATCGTGAAGCCGGCGTCCACCAAGGCGTCCAGCGACGGGACGGCGGTGTCCGGGGTGCCGGCGAACAGGATCCGGTAGGTGGAGTTCTCGCTCGGTGGAAAGTTCGGTTCAGTGTTCACAGAGAGCCTCCGAAGCTGGAGCTGATCGTTGCCGCGCGGTCGGCCCGGGTGGAGCCGGTGATGCGGCCGTAGCCGGGATCGCGGAGCTTGCGGCGGGAGTCCTTGCGGTCCTCACCGGTGAGTCGGTCGATGTAGAGCATGCCCTCGAGGTGGTCGGCCTCGTGCTGGAAGCAGCGTGCGGTCAGTCCTTCACCCCGGTAGCTCACGGGGTTCCCATCCAGGTCGACGCCCGTGACGGTGGCCTCGGCGAATCGTTCGGGGTGATAGCGCAGCCCCGGCACGGACAGGCAGCCCTCCCCCGGTTCGGTCAGCTTCTCCCCCGAGGTTTCCAGGACCGGATTGACCACGTGGCCGCGCTGACCCTCCACATCAAAGGTGAAGATCCTCAACCCCACTCCGACCTGCGGGGCAGCGAGACCCACACCGCCGACGTCGTCCATGGTCTCGAACATGTCCTGAACCAACTGGTGAAGGTTTCGGCGGCCGACCGGCACGGGGTCAGCGAGGGTGCGCAGCACGGGATCGGGAACGGTGCGGATGGGCAGGACAGTCACGGCGACTACTGTATCTGCGCCCCGGGCACCGGGGACGCTGCTGGCACGCTGGATGTGGGCGGTGGGCCGATGG
This sequence comes from Citricoccus muralis, assembly GCF_003386075.1. GTDB lineage: Bacteria > Actinomycetota > Actinomycetes > Actinomycetales > Micrococcaceae > Citricoccus > Citricoccus muralis. The sequence goes on along the minus strand of NZ_QREH01000001.1, from coordinate 893,670 downwards.
GTCGCAGTGCCGGACCGGCGCCGTCGGCGGCCTGGGAGTAGCCCCAGACCTGGCGCAGCGACCAGAACTTGCGCCAATGGTCCGGCAGCACCTCGGGGTTGGCCTGGTGGGCGACGACCTCGGTCTGCCCCACGGCCACTCCGAGCAGCAGGGGCGCATCGCCGTACTTCCACGGCTCCCAGGTCCCGGCCACGGGGTCCACGAGTGACTCCTCCGCCTTCAGTCCGGCCACGAGCTGCATGACGACCTTTGCGTCGAGGGGTTTGACGCGCCCGTCCCGCGTGGTGCCCTTGGTCTTGTAGTCGATGATGCACGTGCGGCCGCCGATGGAGGCCACCAGGTCCAGGGTCCCGGCGTAACCGATGGTGCCGTTCCAGACGGTGATCTCGGTGGCGAGCGGCCGGACGTCGTAGAGGTCCCACCATTCATCGAACCGGTCGGCGTAGGCGCCCTCCCCGTGCTCGGCGAGCAGCGCGCGCATCTGGGCCATCTGGTGTGGCTTGCCGAGGGCGTGCAGTCCGACCTGCTCGGCGTAGTTGTGGACGCGGTCCCCGCGGGCGGCTGCCTCGTCCCGGTAACGCTCGGCTGCATTCGAGGCCTGCCTGGCCACCGTCTTCAGCTGCGGCTTGGAGCCGACCGCCTGGGACAGTCGGGGATCCTCGATGACGGCGGTCGCCGCCATATGGCCTACCCAGCCGCTGAGGTCGGTGTTCTGCTGCGAGATCACCGTGGTGATGGACGGAACCTCGGGCACGCCGGACAGACTCCGCGCATACATGCGTCCGTATTCGGTCTGGTGGGCGAGTTGGGGTTGGGTCATGATGATCCATTCTCCCACTGCGACGGACACGTTAGCGGCCGGTCGGCACGGGATGCAGACCCGAACACGCCGGGAAAGTTCCCGATTGGACGTTCCGACCTGACGTGCACTAGAGTCATCTCTCGTTGGAAATCACGGTGACTGGTTTTTCCGGTCACCAGTTTTCTGTGCGGATGTAGCTCAGTTGGCTAGAGCGCCACCTTGCCAAGGTGGAGGTCGCGAGTTCGAATCTCGTCATCCGCTCGCAAGTCTCCAATCCCTGGTGGGGTGGCCGAGAGGCGAGGCAACGGCCTGCAAAGCCGTGTACGCGGGTTCGAATCCCGTCCCCACCTCGCATCGGTTTCCATCCGCTAGGATGGGCACCTGCAACTCAGAAGTTCCGGTCCGCCGGAGCCCATGGGCGCGATTAGCGCAGCGGTAGCGCGCTTCCCTGACACGGAAGAGGTCACTGGTTCGATCCCAGTATCGCGCACGGACTGATCCTCTTTTGAGGATATCCTGGTCCTGCGGATGTAGCTCAGTTGGCTAGAGCGCCACCTTGCCAAGGTGGAGGTCGCGAGTTCGAATCTCGTCATCCGCTCCACTGAAGATCACCAGCACATCCCCCCACACATCGTGGGGGGATTTGTTGTTGGCGGAGACGCCTTCATGAGATCGGCGTAGTCAGCCGTGGTGATGCCCGCGTCGGTTGTCCACAGGCACCACCGCGGTCGGATTACAGTCCCGTCTCCCCCATCTGACCCTCCCGGACCAGGGCGGTCATGCGGGACACGGTGCGGAAGTACTTCTTCATGTACCCGCCGCTCATCATCTCCTCGGTGAACAGCCGGTCGAACGGCACGCCCGAGGCGATGACCGGCACGTCCTTGTCATAGAGCCGGTCGGCCAGGACCACGAAGCGCAGGGCCATGGCCTGTTCGGAGATGGTCTCCACGTGGTGCAGCACCATCACGTCGACGTCCTCCACGAGCTTGCGGTAGCGGCTCGGGTGCACCCGCGACAGGTTGGCGGTCAGATCCTCGAAGGAATCCTCGGACACGACGGCGGCGTCCGGGAAGCGATCGGCCAGCACCGTCAGCAGCTGGTCGTCTTCCAGCGGGTCCGGCGCCGCGGTCAGGCCACGGTGGCGGTAGTCCTCGCCGTCCACCCGGATCACGTCGAACTGATCGGCCAATACCTGGATCTCCCGCTTGAAGTCCTGGGCCGCGAAGCGCCCATCGCCGAGCGATCCGGGCAGGGTGTTGGACGTGGCCACGAGTTTCACCCCGGCGTCCGAGAGCTCGCGCATCAGCCGTGACATCAACACGGTGTCACCGGGATCGTCCAGCTCGAACTCGTCGATGCAGACGAGGGTGTACTCCTTGAGCACGTCCACGGCCTTACGGAAGGACAGTGCGCCGACGAGGTTGGTGTACTCGACGAAGGTGCCGAACGCCTTGGGGCCCGGCGCGGCATGCCAGGTGGAGGCCAGCAGGTGAGTCTTGCCCACGCCGAAGCCGCCGTCGAGATAGATGCCGGCGGCCGACGTCGTGCCCTTGGATTTTCCGGCCGAGCCGGACTTGCCGCCCTTGAGGAACCCGAACAGCCCCCCGCTGCTGCCTTTGCCATTGCCCTTGGCGCCGCCCTTCGAACCACCCTTGATGGAGGCGGCGAAGTCGCGCAGACGGCTCACGGCCTCGGCCTGTGAGGGGTGGGCCGGGTCCGGGATGTAGGTGTCGAAGGAGACCTCGCCGAACCGGTATGAGGGGTGGAAGCCGGCGAGCAGATCCTCGGCGGACACCTGGGGGGTGCGGTCTGCGAGGTGAACGGTCTCAGCCACGGGCGGCTCCATCCTGATGGGGTGCGGCGGATTGGGTCAGGCGGTGCGACCCGGCCATGACGACGGTAACTCTACCGGCGGTGACCTCCAGCCGATGTCCACCGATTTCAATGAAGGCAACCCTCACCAATTACCACCGGGCCCCGTGGCGTAATGTAGGAGAAATGACCACCGAATCCTCCAGTTCGCCTGACTCACCCGTCCGCCTCGCCGCTGACCCCTCCCCCGATTTCTCCGGTTATGCGCATCCGGAGAAGCTCGTGTCCACCCAGTGGGTCGCCGATCATGCTCAGGGTGGGAGCCACGAGAACCACGAGAACATTGTGGTCCTCGAGTCCAACGAGGACACCCTCCTCTACTCCACCGGCCACGTTCCCGGCGCCCTCAAGATCGACTGGCACACCGAGTTGAACGATCCGGTCTCCCGGGACTTCGTCGGTCCGGAGGAGTTCGCCCGCGTCCTCGGTTCCAAGGGCATCAGCCGGGACACGACCGTGGTGTTCTACGGCGACAAGTCCAACTGGTGGGCCGCCTATGCACTGTGGGTCTTCACGCTCTACGGCCACGCCGACACCCGCCTGATGGACGGCGGCCGTGACAAGTGGATCGCCGAGGGTCGCGAGACAACCCGGGAGGTCCCGCCGGTGACCGAAGTCGACTACCCCGTGATCGAGCGGGACGACTCCACCGAGCGCGCCTCCCGCGAGGACGTGCTGGGCCACTTCGGCAAGCCCCTGGTGGATGTCCGCTCGCCGCTCGAGTACACCGGTGAGACCACCCACATGGCCGGCTACCCGCAGGAGGGCACCCTGCGCGGCGGGCACATCCCCACCGCGGCCTCCGTGCCGTGGGCCAAGGCCGCCAACGAGGACGGCACCTTCAAGTCCCGCGAGGAACTGGAAGAGATCTACAAGAACGACGCCGGCCTCGGCACCTCCGACGACGTGGTCGCCTACTGCCGGATCGGCGAGAGGTCGTCCCACACCTGGTTCGTACTGCGTCACCTCCTCGGCTATGAGAAGGTCCGCAACTACGACGGCTCCTGGACCGAGTGGGGCAACTCCGTGCGCCTGCCCATCGCCGTGGGCGAAGAGCGCGGCGAGGCACCCACCGGACGCTGACCGGTCTCCGGCAGACTTCTGGCCGGGGCTAAGCTGGGGTGCGGCATAGATCGCACCCCAGCGGTGTTTAAGGGACAGAATCGCCCGTCGCCGGATCTCACCGGCCTTCTCCAACCTCCTCCAACCTCCTCCAACCTTCATCGATCACTCTGGAAGGAAACCCACTCCACGATGACCACCACCGAACTCCCCGAGAAGCTCCACGAGATCGTCGAGGACTTCCGAGCCGTCCCGGATCCGGAACGGTTGGAACTGCTGCTGGAGTTCTCCGAGGAGCTGCCGGCCCTGCCCGAACGCTATGCCGGTCACCAGGACCAGATGGAACAGGTCATCGAGTGCCAGACGCCGCTGTTCCTCGCAGTGGAGCTGGAGAACGCCGCGCCCGACGCCGGCCCCACCACCGAGTCGATCGTGCGCCTGTTCGTCTCCGCCCCGCCGGAGGCTCCGACCTCCCGCGGCTTCGCCTCGGTGCTGTCGCAGAGCCTGAACGGCCTGCCGGCCGCCGAGGTCCTGGCCGTCCCGGAGGACCTCTCGACCCGGTTGGGCCTCCAGAAGGCCCTGACTCCCCTGCGGCTGCGAGGCATGTCCGCCATGCTCGGGCGCATCAAGCGCAACATCGCGGACCAGCTGGCGGGCTGAACCGGTAACAGGTCGAGTTTCCGCCGGACACCCCGGACACCCCGGACACGCAGGACATCTCATGGCCCGCAAGAAGCCCGCGCCCACCGCGTCGACGCCCGCCCTGCGCGCGCTGGAGCGGGCCGGCGTCGAGCATGAGGTGTTGGAGTACGAGCACGACGAGCGGTCCAGCCAGGGCTTCGGCGAGGAGGCCGCCGAGAAGCTCGGACTGGACGCCGCCGTGGTGTTCAAGACCCTGATGGTGAGCCTGCCGGACGAGTCCCTGGCGGCCGGCGTGGTGCCCGTCGCCGGGACTCTCGATCTGAGGGCCCTGGCCTCCGCGCTCGGGGTCAAGAAGGTCGCCATGGCCGAGCCGGCCCTGGCCCAGAGACGCACGGGTTACGTGCTGGGCGGGATCTCGCCGATGGGCCAGCGGCACCACGCCCCTGTGGTCATCGATTCCTCGGCCCTGGCCTTGGACCATGTCCTGGTGTCGGGAGGTCGCCGGGGGCTCGACGTGAGACTGGCACCGCAGGATCTGGTGACGGTGACGCAGGCACGCGTCGCACCGATCGCGGCTCCGTAGAAGAATCCGTAGAGGAATCCGGAGAAAATACTCCGTCCGGGGATCAGTCGAGCGCTGAGGCCCCGCCCGTCGTCGCCGTCAGGGCCTCGGCCACGGCATTCTCGGTCGCCAGGAGCGCCTCGGACATGGACAGTTCTGTGGCAGGGCTGCCCACCGGGGTGATGGCGGCCGCGCGGATGTGTGCCTTGTCCACGTCCGGGAACAGCCGGTGCAGCAGGCGGGTGGTGCGCATGAGCGAGATGAGCGGCCACGTGACGTCGTCGGCCGGTTGACCATCCATGAGCACGCCACGGATCCTGTCCCGCAGCTCGTGTTCGAAGTGCTCGTCACGCTCCCGGTAGCGCGTCCGGTGGAAGATCCACAGCACCGTGCTCTCGTCCTCTTCCACAATGCCGCGCTTCACCAGTGAGGCCGCCACGGCGTCCCGCAGCGTCTGGCGCGAGAACCGGTTGATCCACTGCTCCGCGTCTCGATGGCGGGTGAAGGCACGGATGATGTCCCAGACTTGCTCCAGCGGCCACTCGAGACCAGTGCTGTGCGCCCAGACCGGCGGATTCGGATCAGCGGCGAAGACCTGCTGCGGGTGCTCGATCGAGCGCACCGTGCTCCGCGTGACCTCGAGCCGGCCCCGGCGCGCCAATTCCACCAGTGCTGCCCCGGCGATCCCCATCCCGACGGTCGGCCCGTCCAGTAGGAGCTTGCCCTTCTCGTCGTCCAGGCAGAGCAGCAGGAAGTACTCGGGGATGTTCAGCGGTCGGTCGGTGACAGCCTCAGTGCTGTCCGTGAAGGGCTCGCTCATCCACCCATTGTGGCGCAGAAGACACGGTTTACGCAGGGTCGCATGATTCGACGGTCGATGCGGGTCTACTCGCCGCCGTCGGTCTCGCGGACACTCCGGGACTGCCGGTACACCGTGACCATGCGCTGGCCCACCGTGATGGCGGACGCTGCCGCCAGTACCAGGAGGACCACGGCCAGGGCCCACGGGTTCAGGCCGAGACCGGTCAGGCCGGCGAACACCAGGGTCACCACGAGCCGCTCCGCCCGTTCAGCGATGCCGGTATTGGCGTCTAAGCCCAAGGATTCAGCCTTGGCGCGGACATAGGACACCAGCATGCCGAGTGCCATGCTGGCGGCGGCAGCCACGCCGGCGATCCAGAAGTCTCCGGCACCGAAGAACCAGAGCATCAGTCCCAGGAAGACGGCGGCGTCCTGGACCCGGTCCAGGGTGGAGTCGAGGAAGCTTCCCCACCTGCCAGTCGTGCCGGCGATCCTGGCCATGACCCCATCCAGCACGTCCGAGAAGACGAAGAGGGTGATGACCATGGTGCCCCAGAACAGTTCACCCAACGGGAACAGGATCAGTGCCCCCAGCACCACGCCGAGGGTCCCGACGATGGTCACGGCATCCGCCGAGACACCGCGGGCCAGGAGGAACCTGGCTGCCGGCGTGAAGATCCGGGTGAACAGGGCCCGGGCGTAGCGGTTGAGCATCAGCCGCGCTGTTCTGTGGCGGTGGTCGCCTGGTGGGTGTCGAATGCGGCTTCCGCTTCCGCCCAGGCTCCGGCCACGGCCGCGCGGACCGTATCCAGGGTCACCGTGATGTTCTTGGTCTCGGCGATGATCGGGAGGAAGTTGCCGTCGCCGCCCCACCGAGGAACGATGTGCTGGTGCAGGTGGGCGGCGATGCCGGCGCCGCCGGTCTTGCCCTGGTTCATGCCGAGGTTGAAGCCGGTGGCCTTCGCCGTGGCGCGCAGTGCCGTCATGCTGATCTGGGACAGCCGGGCGATCTCCAGGGTCTCGTCCACGGTGAGGTCCGTGTAGTCGGGAACATGGCGGTAGGGACACACCAACAGGTGCCCCGCGTTGTAGGGGTAGAGGTTGCACAGCACGAAGGCCGTCCTGCCCCGTGCGACGATCAATGCCTGCTCGTCAGACCGCCCCGGGGCCGCGCAGAACGGACACGCGGACTCCCCGCTGACCTGGTCCTGTCCCCCGCGGACATAGGCCATCCGGTGGGGGTTCCACAGTCGTTGAAAGCCGTCCGGCGTTCCGGCGAGTTCGAAGTCGTCGGTGGCCGGGGTGCTCTCCGCGGCCGGTCCGGTGCCCTGAGAGTGCGCGCCCGTGGTGCCGAGGCCGGCGTCGGGAAGAATGCCCGACGCCGGCCCGGTCACGGGATCGCTGCCCCTCGGGCTCGGCTCCGTTGTCACTGGGTCTCCCGGTTCCTCACGGCATTCACGATGCGTTCGACGGCTTCGCTCACGGGCACGCCGTTGTCCTGGCTGCCGTCCCGGAACCGGAAGGAGACCGCTCCTGCTTCAGCGTCCTCACCACCGGCGATGAGCACGAACGGCACCTTCTCCTTGGAAGCGGTGCGGATCTTCTTCGGGAAGCGGTCGGAACCATCATCAAGGCGGGCCCGGATGCCCTGGGCCTTGAGTTGGGTGACCACCTCGGCCAGGTAGTCGTTGAAGGCCTCCGCGACCGGGATCGCCACGACCTGCTCCGGAGCAAGCCAGGCAGGGAAGGAGCCTGCGTAGTGCTCGGTCAGCACGCCGAGGAAGCGTTCGATGGACCCGAAGAGGGCGCGGTGGATCATCACGGGGCGCTGGCGGGTCCCATCCGCGGCCTGGTACTCGAGGTCGAAGCGTTCCGGCAGGTTGAAGTCCAGCTGGATGGTGGACATCTGCCAGGTGCGGCCGATGGCGTCCTTCGCCTGGACGGAGATCTTGGGGCCGTAGAAGGCGGCGCCGCCCGGATCCGGGACGAGGTCCAGGCCGGATGCGGTGGCGACCTCCTCGAGGGTGCGGGTGGCCTCATCCCAGACGGCGTCCTCGCCGACGTACTTCTCGGGGTCCTTGGTGGACAGTTCGAGGTAGAAGTCGTTGAGGCCGTAGTCCTTGAGGAGGTCCAGGACGAAGGTGAGCGTGGTGGTCAGCTCCTCCTTCATCTGGTCCTTGGTGCAGTAGATGTGAGCGTCGTCCTGCGTCATCCCGCGCACACGGGTCAGACCGTGCACCACTCCGGACTTCTCATACCGGTACACCTGCCCGAACTCGAACAACCGCAAGGGCAACTCACGGTAAGAGCGGCCCCGGGACGCGAAGATCAGGTTGTGCATGGGGCAGTTCATCGGCTTGAGGTAGTAGTTCTGCCCCTGCTTGGTGATCTCGCCCGTGAGCGGATCCCGCTGCTCGTCGATCTGCATGGGCGGGAACATGCCGTCCGCATACCAGTCGAGGTGTCCGGAGATCTCGTAGAGGTGCTGCTTGGTGATGTGCGGGGTGTAGACGAACTCGTAGCCGGCCTCGGTGTGGCGCTGACGCGAGTAGTCCTCCATCTCCTTGCGGATGATACCGCCGCGAGGGTGGAACACGGGCAGGCCGGAGCCCAGCTCGTCCGGGAAGGAGAACAGGTCCATCTCGGCACCCAGTTTGCGGTGGTCGCGGCGCTCTGCCTCGGCCAATCGCTCCTGGTACGCCTTGAGATCGTCCTTGGTGGGCCAGGCGGTGCCGTAGATGCGCTGCAGCTGCTTGTTCTTCTCGTTGCCCAGCCAGTAGGCGGCAGCCGAACGGGTCAGCGCGAAGGCGTTGGAGATGAGCTTGGTGTTCGGCAGGTGGGGGCCGCGGCAGAGGTCGCACCAGACGCTGTCACCGGACTTGCGGTCCACGTTGTCGTAGATGGTGATCTCGCCGGCGCCGACCTCGATGTTCGCGCCCTCCCCGACGGCGTCCGCATCCTCCTGCTTGCCCAGCAGTTCCAGCTTGTACGGCTCATCGGCCATCGCCTCGCGGGCCTCGTCCTCGGTGACGACGCGGCGAGCGAAGGTCTGGTTCGAGTTGATGATCTTCTGCATCATCTTCTCGAGAGTTTTGAGGTCCTCCGGGGTGAAGGGCTCCTCGACGTCGAAGTCGAAGTAGAAGCCGTCCGTGATGTAAGGGCCGATGCCGAGCTTGGCGCCCGGCCGCAGCTGCTGGACCGCCTGGGCCATGACATGGGCGGTCGAGTGGCGCAGGACGTTGAGACCGTCCTCATCGGAGATGTCCACACTCACGACGTCGGCGCCAGTCGGAACCTGACGGCTCAGGTCCTGCAGTTGGCCGTCCACACGCATCACGACGATGGTCTTCTGATCGGAGAAGAGCTCTGTGCCGGTGGTACCCGAGGTCACCTCCCGCGATTCCGCGTTGACGGTGATGGTGATCTGTTCGTGCTGCGACGCCTCGGACACGGTCCGGTTCCTCCTCGGGTAGGGCTTCAGGGCTGGTGGCATACGGTGGCCACCGCCAGCCACCGGCCATTCTAGGGCAGTCGTGGGCGGTTCACCGTCTGATGGCGTGTACGCCGTGGTGCCTCAGGAGGCGTGCCGCGGATCAGACAGTCTCAGACAATCGAAGGTCAGAAGCGTGGCGGTGGTTGGTTCAGCTGGTTCACGCCGCATCATCGAGATTGTCTCGGCCGCTTGGTCCCCCTGGCCCCCCTGGCCCCCCTGGTCCCCCTGGGGCCTCTGGCCCAGAACTCTCCGGACCACCTGGATCTCGGGGGCGCCAATAGTGGTTGCGGCGAGGCCGTTGTTCGGGGTCGTGATAGCGGGCAGGGATGAACCAGGGCACACCGTCTTTGACCTCGATCTCCCACGCGCCGGCATGGACTGCGTGGTGGTGATGTGAGCAGAGCAGGACTCCGTTCTCGACACTGGTGGGCCCGCCATGCTCCCAGAAGCGGATGTGGTGGGCTTCGCACCAGGGAGCGGGTATGGAACAGGCTGGTGCCGCGCATCCGCCATCCCGGGCGACGATGGCCCGTCTGAGCTTTCGGGTGAACAGCCTCTGGGAGCGGCCCACGTCTAGCACTTCTCCTGACCCACCGAGCACGATGGGAATCAGGTCCGCATCACAGGCCTTCTGCCGGATGGTCTGTGGATCGACCGCCCCCGCATAGGTTGCCTGGGAGATCACGTGACCAGTGCTACCCCGACCCTTCACGCTCGTGTAGTGGCCCACCAGGGACTCGTAGTCGATCGTCACCAGGACCTGGGGCCTGACTCCGCCACCCGCGGCATCCGGCAGGTCAGACCCGCCCTCTTCGGCCGTGGGAGTCGTCTGGTTCGTCAAGGCCAGTGCACCGGTCAGGGCACTGATGAGTCCATCCAATTCCCGTTGGGCCCGGCTCCGGGAATCCAGCGAGTCCGCTACATCCAGGTGCTCCACCCACACCTCTGAACCCGGCTGCTCGTCAGCAATCCTGCGCGGGTTGGAGGAGGCAGAGACGAGGGTCTTCAGCGTTTCATGCTGGCCGTCGGTCGCCAACAGAGACCAACGGTGCAGGTTCGCGGTTCCCTTGCCGTGATAGAAGAGCCCCTGGGCCGCGCTCATCTGGGCCTCGGTGGGTTCGAGACCATCGGGATTCACCAAGGCGTCAAAGCGTTGGCGCCAGTACGCGCACACCTTCCGTACGGCGTCCGGATCCATCTCCTGCGCCTGGGCCGCCAGCACCCGTTCCCCCTCAGCGATCAAGAGGTCGATGTGGTCCTTCGGCGCTCCGGCCCGGCCCGCGTCGGCACGTGCAGATGTGAGGGCATCCGCCACCGTGTCCACCGCGACGAGGTCGGCTTGAGCAGAGGTCACAGTGCCGGCCAGTGCGGTCATTTCAGGTGGAATCACCTGGACTCGGTCCTGGGACAACTGCGGCATGACACAGGCAGCGCGTCGGACACGTTTCTTCGCCTCATGACGGGGGATGCGCAGGACCTGTTGCAAGTAGTCCGCCCCGTTGCGGTAGGCACACTTACCCTCCGGGATCCCCAACAGGCCGCGACGGGTCACATGCTCCTCGAAGACGTGGTCCACATGTCCCGCCAATCCCGTTCGAGCCGCGTCCACCCATCGGCCGAGCTCCTCGACTCGGGACAACACGACAGGCAGACATCCCGCCGGCACAGCTTCCGCCGGTGCGCCCAGGGTCTCGTCGTTCAGGGAATCGCCGCTCAGAGACTCATCGTTCAGGGACGTGCCACTCAGCAACTCGTTCGGGTCCGCATCGGCCCTCTCGTCGAGCACCCTGTCCGCATGGGCATACAGACCCCACTCCTCGGAACGATCACGTTCCGGTCCGTCCGGGAAGCGGTCGATGGCGTCCGGCAGTCGAGGATCCGACACCCGTGACGCCAGCTCTTCCAGGAGAAGACGGGAGGCCACCAGCAGCTCGGGCAGGTCCAACTCTGCCAGCTCGTCCTTCTCCATCTCGGGTGCTCCTTCCCTGTCTAACCTGTCCTCACCGACCCGGCCTTCTAGTACATATATTCGATCATGATGCTGGGACACGATAAACACCACCACCGCAGAATGTGGACGTCTTCCTCCCTCCGGCTGCCTGTGCAGGAAGGGGCACGCACCGCGGATCTGGCCATCCGGCGTCGTGCGTTTCTACACTCAGGGCAACCACCAGCGTCCGACCGCTGACCACACAGCCCAGAACCGGGATGTACCTATGCCTTCCACGACAGATTCCCCCACCGGCGAGCCGCTTCACAGGCGCAGGCCTCAACGACTCAGGGTCCAGAATTTCTTCGTCTCGCGGGACGGCATCGCCGCAGGGGAAGACCAGAGCCTGGAACGCCCCTTCGGCCACGTGGACCCGGGCCCCCTGACCCGGTGGGCGGGGGCCACCGACAGCTGGCCCAATCGGACGGATCCCGGCGGCTCCCGGGGCGTGGACGACCACATCGTCCGCGACTTCACCCACAACATCGGCGCCGAGATCATGGGCAGTCACAAGTTCAGTCCGTTCCGGGGCCCCTGGACGAACGAGGACTGGAAGGGCTGGTGGGGTGATGATCCGCCGTTCCGCACCCCGGTGTTCGTGCTGACGCACCACCTGCGCCCGTCCTTCTCGCTCAGCGACACGACGTTCCACTTCCTCGATGCCAGCCCGTCCGAGGCGCTGAAGATCGCCATGGACGCCGCCCAAGGCAGGGATGTCCGCCTCGGTGGTGGTGTCACGACGGTGCTGGAGTTCCTCGAAGCGGGCCTCGTGGATGATCTGCACATCGCCGTCGCACCCCATGACATCGGTTCAGGACTGCGGCTGTGGTCCAGTCCGACGGACTTCGAGGACCGTTTCCATCATGAGAGGGTCCTGAGCCCCAGTGGGATGGAGCATCACTTCTTCTGGCGTTGAGCCGTTGCCGCGGCGTCGAGAACGGCTAGTAGATGCCGGTTGCGCTGCCGGATCAGCCGGCGGAGGTAGGGCACCAGGATCAGCCTTTCGGCCAGGCGGCCGAAGAGGGGCGACGTCCCCCCCGAGGTCACGCCATCGATGGCCTGTTCGCCGGAGTCGGCCATCGATCCGAGATGCTCATCGATACTCAGGGAGAGATCGAAGAGCCTCTCGGCTGCGTGCGACGAAGGAGTCACCACCGTGAATGTGCTCGTCATGGTCCGATCGTCGCACGTCCTGACACCCGCGGAGGGCAGGTAGCTCAGACGATGTCGCCGGGGGTCGGCAACAGCTCCCAGGTCTCCGGATGTGGCACGGGGACCGGTCGATGGATGGATCTGACACCTGCCCGCGAAAACGCGCCAGCGGAGGCAGAACGGTTTCCTCCTGTCGCCGAGGCCCCCTCCGGAACCCCCACCGGTCCGCGCACCTTGACCGGCCAGGAGCCGGTGTCATGGTGCGGGATGTCGGGAAGCCGCGCGTTGGCACCCACCACCTGGCGCGAGCCACCGGTCTCCTGCTGTTGGGCGGCTGACGAGGCAGCTGGACCCCACGGCACCGGAGCAGGTGGCGCACTCGCCCGATTCCGGTCCCGGCGCAGCCAGGCACGCCATTCGTCCCGCGTGCCGTCCAGATAATCCGGATCGGGCAGGGCGTCGGGCCGGTGCAGGTCCCAGGCACGAATGGCCTGCAGGCTGATGGCCTTGGGGCCGGTCCGACGCGTCGTGCCCTCGATCAGCATCAACCGGGCAGAGAACAGCATCTCACCGGTCTCATGCTGGGCTTCTGTGAAGAACGATGCGTCCACACAGCCCGTCCCATCGTCCACGGAGATGAACACCACGCGTTTGCCGCTGCGCATGGGCGGGGTCTGCGTCGCCACCCGCACCCCGGCCACCAGCACCCGCGATTGTGACCGCAATCCGAGCAGGTCTTCCGCCGCCGTCACCCCGAGCGCCTCCAGGTACGGCCGGTGCGACTCCATCAAGTGGGCGGTCGTATCCATGGCGGTCAGATCAAGCTCGGTCCGCACCCGTTGGTCCCGACTGGGCTCCGGGAACATCGGCACGATCGCCGCAGCCTCGGTATCGGGCAGCTCCAGGGAGAGCTGACCGTCGACCTGGCGCTCCCCGGACCGCTTCCTCCGCCCCGACAGCCCTTCCGCCTGCCCGCCATGCTGCAGTTCCAGATGGTGCACCAGGTCCGTGCGTGACGCCCCGCCCGGCGGAAGGAGGCAATCCAGTGCACCGAGTTGGGCCAGTCGCTCGAGGTTCCTCCGGGTCGGACGGGCCCGGTCCCGCACATCGGCCAGCGAGGCATAGGGCTGCCCCGCCACGATCCTCTTGATCTCCGTCTCGCTCAGCCCGGACAACGCGTTCAGTGCGAGCCGGATCCCCCAGCGCCCCGCGGCGGTGTTCCCCGGCCCGACGCCGGCCGGCTGGCTCCCAGCGGCCGGCGCGTTCTCCGAGAAGGGCGCGGCGCCGGCGTCGGGAATCTCCGGGTGGCTGGGCACCCACTCGAGCTTGAACCGATCGGTGGAGGCATTGATGTCCACGGGCAGCACCGGGATGCCCATGCGGCGGGCCTCGGCGATCATCAGTCGGCGGGGGTACATACCGGGATCGTGTTCGAAGATCCCGGCCAGGAACGCCTCGGGGTGGTGGGTCTTGAGCCACGCCGAGTGGTAGGTGGGAACGGCGAACGCGGCACCGTGGGCCTTGCAGAAGCCGAAGGAGCCGAAGGCATGCAGGGTCCCCCAGACCTCGTCGACGACCTTCGGTGGATAGCCCTTCGCCAGTGCCGTCGACCGGAAGAACTCCTCCACCACGTGCTCCTGTGGCCCGCCGATCTGACGGCGGAACTCATCGGCCTTCGCGAGCCCGCAGTCCGTCATGGTGTGAAAGGTCCGCAGCACCTGTTCGTGGAACACCGTCACGCCGTGGGTCTCGGCCAGCACGGGTTCCAGGTCCGGGTGGGGATACCGCGCCTGAGAGAAACCGTGGCGCTGCTCGAGGAAGGGCCGCACCATGTCCGACTGCATGGGTCCGGGCCGGAACAGCGAGATGTCGATGGTCAGGTCGTTGAATTCCACGGGCGCCATCTTCCCTATCAACTCACGTTGTCCCGGTGACTCGATCTGGAAGATGCCCAGGGTGTGCGTGGTCCGGATCAGTTCGAAGGTCGACTCGTCATCGAAAGGCACCTGCTCGAGGTCCACCGTCCTCCCCGTGGTCCGCTCGATCTCGGCCAGCGTGTAGGCGATGGTCGACTGCATCCTCACACCGAGCACGTCGAGCTTGAGCATGCCCATGGGATCCATATCGTGCTTATCGAACTGACTCATCGGCAGGTCGATCCCGGAGGGCTGCAGCGGCGTCCGGTCCAGCAGGGTGGCGTCTCCGAGGATCACCCCGCACGGGTGCATGGCGATGTGCCGCGGCAGCCGGTCCAGTCGCTCGGTGAGGTCCACCAGCAGATCCAATTGCTCCTGTCCGGCGGCCCGGCCTGATTCGACCTGCTCCGCGAAACCGCGCAACTCCGGCATCCGGTCCATGGCCTCACGGAAGCTCGACGCCGAGAACCGCCACAGTTGCTTGGCGATCGTATCCACCTGCCCCGGTTCCATGCCGAGCGCCATCCCGGCGTCACGCACCGCTCCTCGCGCGCGGTAACCGTTCTGCATGCTCATGAGCGTGGTGCGTTCAGCCCCGAAACGCTCAAACATCGCATGGTAGACGTCGTGACGGCGGGCCGATTCCACATCGATATCGATGTCCGGCAGGGTCGAGCGGTCGTTGGAGAGGAAGCGTTCGAAGATCAGCTCATGCTGCATGGGGTCCACGTTGGAGATCCGCAACAGGTAATTGACCAGCGACGAGGCCCCGGATCCGCGCGCCGAGACCCGCACCCCCATCTTCTCGATCATCTCCACCACCTCGGCCACGGTCAGGAAGTAGCTGGCGAAGCCGAGCCGGTTGATGATGCCCAGCTCATGCTCCAACCGCTTCTCCAGGTCCTGGCCTGCCGCCGACGACGCAAAACGGGTCCCGGTATAGAGGCCCGGAAAGCGGTCGGAAACCCCGCCGAGAGTGCGGTTCCACAGTTCGTTGACCGGGTCCCCAGTGATCCCGATGACCGAGGCCTCCGGCACGGTGGGCCGCCTCCAGCCCAGGTCCGGACCGGGGTCCATCCGGCAGGCATCGGCCAGGGCATGGGTGTCATCCAGCAGGGCCGTGACCCCTTCGGCGCTGCCGCCGGCCCGCCCCTCCGTCCCGGATCCCGCCGCCTCGCAGATCTCCAGGGCGATCTGGTGCATGGACCCCGCGGGCTTCAGCCAGCCCTGCCCGTTGGGCTGCAGGTCGGTGAGGGCTTCAAGGGAGCTCAGGGCCCGGGCGGCGTCCAGGACGTCCGCGGTGGCGGCTCCGTCCGGCGTCGCATAGCGCACCGCGTTGGTCAGCACCGCCGGAACCTTGGTCTCCCGGGCGGCGCGCAGCATCTTCACGGCGTGGGCGGCTGACAGTTTCTCCCCCGGCGCAGAGAGATGGCAGACCACCTCCACCCGCAGGGATCCGGCGGGCAGTGCGGCCTTCCACTGACGCAGCAGCGCCCGGCCGGCCGTGTACTTGCGCGCGGCCATCAGCCGCCCGACGTCGGATCCCGGCCCCAGCAGCACGAACAGTTCCGGCGGGGCACCGTGGTGCCTGCCGGCGGACCACTCGGCCAGTTCGGCCATCGTGACATACGGCGTTCCCCCCGCAGAGCCACCCGTGGTGTGGGCATGCGCTGCCGAGATGAGCCGGACCAGCGCTCGGTACCCCGTGCCCTGCGTACCGCCTCGGGCCAGCACGACCACTCGGCCAGCGGGATTCGCCCGTTGCTTGCCCCAGGCCACCGCGAGGTCCACCCCGATCACCGGGGCCAGCCCCTGCTCCAGGCAGGCACTGACATGCTTGGCCGTGCCGTAGAGCCCGTCCCGGTCCGTGCAGGCCAGTACCTCCGCGCCGTCCGCGGCGGCGGCTGCGGCCAGCTCAGCGGGCCAGGACACCCCGTAATGGGAGCTGAAGGCACTGGCCACGTGCAGATGCGGAAAGCCCGGGGCGGCGCCCATCAAGCACTCTCCTTGAGGCGCACCGCGGCACCGTCATGGACGCGGACCAACCGCCAGCGGCCGGAGTCGACATGGTGGGAGAGGTCCAAGGTCAGCAATGGTGCGTTGCGCGCCTTCTCCAGGCGCACCTGGACCCGCCAGACCTCGTGGTCCACCAAACCGGCACCGCGGCCCCGCTCGGCCCGGCGCTCCTCGGTCCACCACTTGCGCCGCTCGTACCAGCGCACCGGCTCGGCCGCCAGTACGTAGATCCGACCGTTCCACTCCAGGCGCTCCGGGGCCCCTGCCGTGGTGCATCCAACGGCGACCGATTGAGTGAAGATTCCCATGGGACGTGATTCCTGCCCTGTTCTCGTCGTGACTTCTCATGCCGTTTTCCGCCCTCCGGCACGTGGCCGGCGGGTTCGTCCGGGAGCAGCCCGGGCCGGCGTCGTGCCCTGCCGTCTGGGAAGGAACGGCGGGCCCGAAACCGGGGCTGTCCGGTGGGGCGGTGGGAAGTGAAACGGCCGACGGGAAGGACCGGCCGCACCCCCACCATGGTATTCGAACACGTGTTCTAACACCAAGAATGAGACTAGGGCAGAGCCCGGACACGATAGGGATCCGGGGCAGGATCGGTGCACAAATCGGGGCTGACGTGGGCCCAGAGGGTGTGGAACGGAGGCAGGCTAGAGCCGGGAAACCCCAGCCGTCAGAGGAGGGATTCCAGGGGCTCGATGAGCTCCGGACCGTTGTTGCGGACGTTGCCGACAGCAGTGCCCACCTCATCCAGAGTCCAGGCGGACGCGGTCCGATAGGCCTGCTCGCGCACCTGAGCCACCAGAGCCTCGGCCGCCTCCGCGGACGGGAGCTTCACGGGGTCCAACCAGGCATCCAGGGTGTCCCGGTCCAGGGGCAGCGGGAGCCGGTCGTGCAATCCACCCAGCTGCTCCAGGGTGTCGAGCCCCGCCTGGTTCACACCGTCATTCCGGGCCGATTCGAGGTCAGCGGCGCCGGGCGAGGGCCCCGTGAGGATGGTGCAACTCAACAGCCACCGCCCCGGGTCACCCTCCGGCATGGATTCGTCTCTCCACCACTCATAGAGTCCCGCGAAGTAGGTCGGCGAGCCGTCTGCGGAGTGGACGTAGAAGGGACGCTTCTTCGCGGACTTGGGCGCGCCCGGGTCCGGCTTGAGCCATTCGTAGTAGCCGTCCACGGGGACGGCACAGCGGCGGGCCTTCACCGCGGAGCGGAACGTCGGCTTCTCCGTGACGGTTTCAGACCGCGCGTTGAACGCCCTCGAACCGACGGACAGGTCCTTGGCCCACGGCGGGATCAGTCCCCACCGGGCCACGTGGATCTCCCGCCGCGTTCCGGCCTCGGGGCCCGACGTCGGCACGGCACGTTCCAGCACCACGGCCACATCATCGGTGGGCGCCACATTCCAATTCGGCGGCAACACCAGTTCCTCGTCGAGGTCAGCACCCGAGTCCGCCACCAGATCACCAATGGCTCTGGCCATCACATACCGTCCGCACATGGCTTCAGTCTGCCGCAGTCTCTCGCCGCGTGGTCAACCGCCGGGGATCAGTCTTCGGCGATCAACCTTCAACGAAGGGGTTGCCGCAGGCCCAACCCTCGGGGTTCTCGTGGCAGTCCTCGGCGACGTTCTTGGACTTGGACCGCCAGATGTCCGCGGTGACCGGTTCGCTCGGGACCTCGGCGGTGCCCGGGATCGCGATCCAGGGACCCTCGTTGACCGAGAACTGGCCCCGGTAGGACGTCGTCAGCCCCACCGGGTATTGGCCGGTGTCCTCGTAGACGTGACTGGTGGTGGTCTCCTGGTTGAACTCCACCTGCGGCCCACCCGGATACGGATTCGACAATTGTTCCGAGCCGTCCCCGTAGTCCCAGGTCCACTGCACCGGCACCGCCTGAATCGCCACCTGCTGACCCAGCATCGTGGTGTTCAACGTCTGATCCTCCTCGGTCGCGAAGAAGTTCGTGTTCCCACGAATCAGCCCGAAGCCACCAGAGTCCGACTCAATCTCCGACGGAGCGATATCCAGACGGCGAAAATCAGCCAACGTCACCACCGGCATCGGCGGAGCATCCTCGTTGTTCGCAGCCGGATCGGAAATCACGGGGTCAATCGGGTTCGAGCAATAAGGCACACCGTATCGGTGCACAACGGACGGATCACTGGTCAAGTAGAACGCGTTGATTACGTACTGGCTTCCATCTACAGTGCAGCGCGCTTGTTCCATTTGAAAGCAGTCCAAGTAGCCATTGCCGTCCCCTTCGTCCAGCCCAAGGCAGTACGGCGTTTGGACATCGACCCTGTCACGCTCTATGACATTGCTACCTGTTTCCAAATGCCGCGGCAGCTCATCCATCAGTCGATCAACGACTTGCTCGACTCGTTGCTTTTGCTCGTCTTGGAGCGAAACATCAATTCCACCGCCGCGAACTCTGCCCTGAGGGTCGTCATCGGCAATGGCGGCCCCTGCAGAGACTCCGATTACCGCAACAGTCATGCATAAGGCTAGAACCCCGCTCACACTCCACTTGTGATGCCTTGAAGGCATAGTGTCTCGGTTATCCATCTATTTCGCTGTCTGACTGAACGACGAGCTCTTCGATGATCCAATGCCCCGACGGGTCATCGAATGTGGCATATCCGGACCAGGAAGTTTGGAACGTCTTATCTGCATCCTCGGATGCGTATTCCTCACCTGAGGAGCGGTATTGATGGGTCGGTCCTTCTATGACCTCCATGACGGTCGTCCCTGTGCCGTCATCGTTGAGGTCCACGACCAGCCGCTCAATGTCGAACTCAGATCCAGTAGACCAACCACCTGAACCGTATAGATCCTTCCAATTGCTGAGTTGGTCCTGGCAGATAATGCACTCTTCTGCCGAAATCGCTTCGAAGGGTCCGGATTCACCGGTCAGTTGCAGGTAGTACGCAGCCTCCCACCAGAACTCGACTGCGGCTTCCAGCCCTTCTTCGGTCGGCTCCTTTGCCGCTTCGGGCATTTCGGGTATCGGTACGTTCGTGGCCGGCGACGTCTCGGTGGCCGGCTCATACGTACCTGAGGCGGACGAACTCGGCGACGCGCTGTCGGATCCAGTACCAGTTGGCGACGCAGAACCGGTCGAGACCTCTGTAGCACTCGGCGCAGCGGAGGACGACGCCCCCTCTCCCCCATCACCAGAACACCCGGCCAACACCAAACCCACCGCCACCACACCGGCCAGACCAGCCAGTCGAACAGGACGATTCACCGGATCGGTCATGCAGACCCCTCCCTCAGGGCCACAGGGCCACCGACCACGAACCCGGAAACCAACTCATTCCCAGACGAGGCAGTACGCCGTCCCCACGGCTTGCCAACACTCATCAACGCTCCGCACCAGGCAGATCCCGCCTACCCGATTCCCGACCAGTCTAAACAAAGCACCATGAACCACGTCACAGATATCCACAACGCAAATCCAAGGGCCGTCGGATACGTCTCACAGGGAACGTGCCACCCACGCCGCGCCAGATGTGATGGGATGGGTCTGAAACCACCCACGAGTCGGAGCCCTGCCCCACCGCGGGCCCCGGAAGGAGCAGCACCGTGCCCCAGAAGGTCCAGGCGGTCGTCGCCACGGCGAAGGACGCCCCCGTCAGCATCGAGACCATCGTCATTCCGGATCCGGGTCCGGGTGAAGCCGTCGTCGACATCCTCACCTGCGGCGTGTGCCACACCGACCTGCACTACGTCCAAGGTGGCATCGGTGACAACTACCCCTACCTGCTCGGCCACGAGGCCACCGGTGTCGTCTCCCAGATCGGCGAGGGCGTCACGGACGTGGCTGTCGGTGACAAGGTCATCCTCAACTGGCGAGCCGTCTGCGGAGAGTGCCGCGCCTGCAAGAAGGGCCAGCTCCAGTACTGCTTCAACACCCACAACGCCACCCAGAAGATGACGCTCGAGGACGGCACCGAACTCGATCCGGCCTTGGGCATCGGCGCCTTCGCCGAGAAGACCCTGGTCGCAGCCGGCCAGTGCACCAAGGTCGAGGGCGTCTCTGACGAGCAGAACGCTGCTGCCGGGCTGCTCGGCTGCGGCATCATGGCCGGCATCGGCGCCGCCATCAACACCGGTGAGGTCAAGCGTGGCGAGTCCGTGGCCGTCATCGGCTGCGGCGGTGTCGGCACGGCCGCCATCGCCGGCGCCAAACTGGCCGGGGCCACCACCATCATCGCCGTGGACCTGGACCAGCGGAAGCTGGACAAGGCGGTTGAGCTCGGAGCCACCCACACGGTCAACTCCCAGGACCAGGACGCCGTCGAGGCCATCCAGGCCCTCACCGGAGGATTCGGTGCCGATCTCGTCATCGACGCCGTCGGCCGCCCCGAGACCTACAAGCAGGCCTTCTACGCCCGCGACCTCGCCGGCCGCGTCGTCCTCGTCGGCGTCCCGACGCCGGAGATGCAGCTGGAACTGCCCCTCGCCGATATCTTCGGCCGCGGCGGATCCCTCAAGTCTTCCTGGTACGGCGACTGCCTGCCGTCCCGCGACTTCCAGATGCTGATCGACCAGTACAACCTGGGCCGCCTGGACCTGGACGCCTTCGTCACCGAGACCATCGGCCTCGGCGACATCGAGGCCGCCTTCGCCAAGATGCACTCCGGTGACGTCCTCCGCTCGGTGGTGGTGCTCTGATGGCTCGCATCAACAAGATCGTCACCTCCGGCACCTTCTCCCTGGACGGGGGCACCTGGGAGGTGGACAACAACGTGTGGATCGTCGGCGACGACGAGACCTGCGTGGTCATCGATCCCGCCCACGACGCCCTCGAGGTGCAGAAGGCCGTCAACGGACGCCAGGTCCTGGCCATCCTGCTGACCCATGGGCACGACGACCACATCCGTGCCGTCCAGATGTTCCGCTCCCTCGTGGACGCCCCCGTGCTGCTGCACGAGGCCGATCGGATGCTGTGGGACACCGTCTACCCGGACCAGGCCCCTGACGGCACCATCGCCGACGGCGAGGCGTTCACCGTGGCCGGCATCCAGCTCACCGCACTGCACACCCCGGGGCACTCCCCCGGCTCGGTCTGCTTCCACTCCCCGGAACTGGTCAGCGAGTCCGGAACCCAGGGCGTCGTCTTCTCCGGCGACACTCTCTTCCAGGGCGGACCGGGTGCCACGGGGCGGTCCTATTCGGACTTCGGTACCATCGTGGAGTCGATCAAGGACCGGCTGCTGACGCTGCCGGATGAGACCACGGTCAATACCGGCCACGGGGACTCCACCACGATCGGCGCCGAAGCCCCGCACCTGCAGGAGTGGATCGACCGCGGTCACTGACCGCCGGACCGGTTTCCCGTCAGGCGCCTTCAGTCTCTGACGGGAACACCGACTCTGTGAGTACCGCATCATCCGAGCACCATTCCGGAGGCTTCGTCCTGTTGGGCGGGGCCTCCGGTTCGGGCAAGTCCTATCTGGCCCGCACCTACGGCCGGCCGCACCTGCTGTTGGACTCCTTCTACCGGGAGATCTCCGAGGATCAGAAGGGTGACCCGGAGTATTCGTTCCCCCGCACCGCCTACGGTGAGATCGACTGGGACGACCCGCTGACGTGGAATGCACGCGCCGCCGTGGACGCGATCATCGAACTCCGGGAGACCGGCCGCACCCGCGTGCCCGACTACTCCATCACCACGTCATCCATCACCGGCCACGTGGACCTCGAATTGGCCGGAGGACCGATCGTCGCGGAGGGCATCTTCGCCGCAGAGCTCCCCCGCATCCTCACCCGGCTCGGTGTCGACTTCCAGGCCTGGTACATCGACCAGCAACGGCTCACGACGGCGGCCCGCCGGTTGGCGCGCGACCTCGCGGAACGCCGGAAACCGGTCCCCTTCCTCCTCCAGCGAGGCTGGTCCCTCCTCCGCAAGGAACGGGAGATCCGCGACCATTACCTGGACGCCGGCTTCACCCCGGTGCCGAAGCGCGAGTTGCATCGGCGTCTCGCAGCGCGCTGACGGCGGGGTGGACTACCGGGGCGGAACCGCCTCGAGCAGATCAGCCCAGGGCCGGTCTTCAACGGGCTGATAGGCCGCGCGCAGCCCGGCCGCGAACGTCTCCACATCCAGTCCCGGAACTGCGTCAGTGGCTGCCCCCGCAGTCGCCGGATCCCAGTCCAGGCCGAGTGCCTCGTAGACATCCACGAGCACAGCCCGGATCGGCGCGGGATCCTCCACCACGATCGATGACGAGAACAACCAGGCCCCTTTGACGACGCGCTGCGCCGTGCCCGCCAGCTTCACCGGTCCACGCTCGGCACCGCCCGGCCCTGGCGGCAGCGACGTGTGCACCGAGTACTCCCCCGGGCAGTACTCCCCGGGAATCTCCCCGACGGCGGCCGGTACCCCAGCGCTCCGGAACACCTGGGCGAACATCTCGCCGAACCCGGCGAAGCGGTCCTGGAACCCCTGCATGGCGTCCTGGTCACGCTGGATATGATCCACCACCACGCTGCCGGCGTGATAGGCCGCGGCACGACCGCCCGCGCGTCGGACCACGGGGGCGAAGCCGTGTGCGCGGCACGCCTGCTGGGCTCGAGCGAAGCCGGACAGCCGGGCGTCCCGCTGGCCGAAGGCCACGGTGGGGGCGGGGCGGTAGAGGCGGACCATCGGGGACGTGATCAGCCCGTTCTGGGCTGCACGGAGCAGGGTGATCCCGTAGTCGAGGTCCTCTGCCGGGCCCAACGATGGCCCTTGCCGGGTCCACTGCAGCACGACCGGCGGGGCCGCGTGCCGAGCCGACGGCTGGACCATCTCAAGCATCGAGGGAGGGGACCTTCCGCACCGTCTGGATCTGCTCTGATCGCCCGAACGGGCCCCGTTCGTCGTGGAGGACGGCGGACGTCAGCCCGATCCCGTCCGAGCCCATGTTCGAGGTGGTCGCATAGCCCAGCCATGGACCCACGGGGTCACGGTAGAGGTGGATCTGCAGGTCGACGTTCGGGAAGCCGTAACCGCCAGGTCCGGCGTCCAGCACGGGAGCGACCCCGTTGGAGGTGTCCGCCATACCCATCAGCCGGACGAGGTCACTGGTCGGCTCGCCCGCGATCATGTCCACCGCAGTGGTGGACCAGCAGCGCCCATGCCCCGGGGCGTGATCTGGGGCCACCCGCATCTCCAGCGACTTGATGTAGCCACCGGGCCACCGCTGTTCCATCGCCGGGAACGGCCGGCTCTGGTGCACGGGGGTGAGGGCGGGGTCGTTCGTGACGGCCACATCGGCCGTGTCCGAGGTGACGAGGCGCCAGGCCCGGGCCACCAGGACGGCGCGCCCCTGGGCCACCAGGGTCGACTCCACCAGTTCGATGGTCCGCCCGGGGCGCACGGTACGGGTGGTGACCGTCAGGGGCCCGTAGTGCAGTGTTCCGAGGATCTCGAAGGACAACCGGGCCAACCGCAGCTCGGGACGCGGATCGTGGGCCAGGATCTCTGCCGTCATCAGTCCGGAGACCGGAGCCATGTGGAGCTCGTCGTCTCGCCACGTGCCCTGGGCGTGGACCAGTGAGTCGAACTCGGAGGTACGCACCCCGTCCACCACGCTGGGAGGCGAGGACCGCTGGAAGTTGGCGCCGACGTCGTGCCCCTCGATGCCGGAACCGCCGGCCATGGTGGTAGAAGTCATGCCCTCCATCCTGCCAGAACCGTGCCGAGGTGCCCGGATGCCCGCGGCCGTTACCGGCCCTGGTCGAACCGGTAGAGGATCCGTGCGACCTCACCGCGGGTGATGGACTGGTGCTGACGGAAGCTGCCGTCCGTATAGCCGGTGGTGAGTCCGGCGTCCTTCATCCAGGCGATCGCGGCGTGGTGGGTGCTGCCCACGGGCACGTCCTTGAACGACTTGACCTTCGGCGTGGTTCCCTTCGGCTTGGCCGTCCGGTACAGGAAGGACGCGAACTCGCCGCGGGTGACATTCTCATAGACGCCGAACTCCCCACCGGCGTGGCCAAGCGCGACCTTCGAGTCCTTGGCCCAGCTGATGGCGCCGTAGAAGCTGTGGCTCTTGACCACGTCCTTGAACGGCTGCTTCGACGCGGGGGTGTGGTTCGGATCCATGTACCGGTACAGGAAGGCCACCGACTCTCCGCGGCTGATGCTGCGGCCCGCCCGGTACGTGTTGTCCCCGACATAGCCGTTCGAGATCCCGCTCCACTTCATCCAGTCCACCGCCTGGAAGGCCGCGTTATCGGTGTCGATGTCGGAGAAGGTGGCGTCACACCGACTGGCCGTCATGGCCAGATCCTGCGTCTGCCCTGATCGGGTGAGGGCCACCGAGGTGTACGTCACCGTGGCGTTGTTCTCCAACTCGAGGCGGATGTTGGAGCCCTGGCCCACATTGATGGCGCAGACGGTCGGACCGCCGGCCCTGATCTGTAGCCGGCCCGCCCTCTTGCCTCCGCGTTCCACTCGGATGTTGGCCGTCCCAGAAGCCACCTGGGCCGTGACGACGACCCGGTCAGCCTGGCCGGCGTTCTCGATCCGGATGGCCTCCCCCGTGGCGTCGGCCTGGACGCCCGCGGAGACCCTCGTCGTTCCGTTGCCGTAGAAGATGTCAGCATCGGACCAGCTCAGCGGTGCGGTGTGCTGCCCGAGGTACCGCTGGGCACCGGCGACTCCGCCGCGAAGGGCCCGGACGGCGTACTGGGCCGTCTCACCGGGGGTGTTGGACAGCAGCGTGCTCGTGCCCGTCACGGTCTTGCCGGCGATCCACGCCTGGTTGGAGATCGCCCCGCCACCCTGCGGCACGGCGCGATACATGATCTGGTACTGATCCGCCCCGGAGACCGCATTCCAGTACGCGGTGGCCTGCGTCCCCGGACTGCTCAACCGGTAGTGATTGGACGGCAGGGTCGGCGTTCCGGGCTTCACATTGACCTTGGCAGCGTCCACCAGGCGGTCCACGTTCCTGCGGATGGTCGGCAACTGGGCGTCCAGGTACCGCCCGGGGCAGGCTGTGGTGTTGGTGACCTTGTGCCCCAGGATCGTGGGGACACTGACGCGCTTGCCATCAGACCAACGGGCGGAGGCGGCGTTACCCCGCTGAGTCAGCGTGACGTTCGCCGTCGGGTTCACGTCATACCGGTAGGCCTGCCAGGCAAGGACCTTTTCGATGGCCCGCACCATGGGTGCCGGTGCTGAGGCGATGTCATAGTCGCCCATGGCGGAGATGCCGATGGTGTCCGTGTTGAACCCGCCGGCCTGGGCGCCCTGGACGGGCTTCTCGATCGATCCGCGGCGGCCCTGGAAGATGTTGCCGTACTTGTCCACCAGGAACTGGTAGCCGATGTCTCCCCAGTTCAGGGAGACCGCGTGATACTGGAAGATGCCGCGGATCTGGGCGTAGGCGCCGGAGGCGGAGTAGTTGTTCGACCCTGCCGTGTGGTGCACGTACATCGCCTGGAGGTCCGTCGATGGGGTCCCCCAGTCCTTGACCTTGCTCTCATCGGCTCCCCACTGCGCGCGGGTGATGATCTTCGGCTTGATCGCATCGGCCGAGGTGTTCGTGGCCGTGGCGGTCGCCTGTGCGGTCCCGGTGATCAGTCCCTGCTGTTCATGGACGGCCGGGACGAAGGTTGCGGCATGGCCCGTGCCGAGGGAGGCGGCCGGTACGGCCGCCGCAACCTGGGCGGACTGCGCCGATGCCTCGCTGGCCAGGCCGGCCTGCTGCTCGATCTCCGCCAGATCCCCTGAGGCGGCGGAAGCGGCTTCCAGCTTGCCGTCGGTCTCGGCCGTGCCCGGGTCGATGAGCTCAAGCTCCAGGCCGGCCGGAACCTCGCCGTCCGCCGTGGTCACCCGGACCTGGATGGCATCGCCACCGCTGGAGATCAACGGCTCGGTGCCCACGCGGTCCGCATGGGGCGCCTCATCGCCGTCGTGGATCTCCATGCTGTTCCAGTCGGTCCACTCCCCCGCCTCACGTACGCGCAGGGACACTTCAGTGACCTGGTCCGCCTCCGTGATGTCCCACGTCACGCCCGCGACGATGAAGTCCATGGTCTCCACCGGTTGGGTCAGGGTTGCGATCCGCTCGACCTCGACCTCCTGCGTGGACGAGATGGCGCCGTTGAAGACGGAGTCGGTCAGTTCCTCGGCCTCGGGAGCGGCTGGAGCGTCGGCGGCAGTGCCGGAGGCGGTGTCGGTAGCGGCGGCGGAGCCGTCCGCCTTGGCCCGAAGTTCCCGGATCACGACGTCGGAGGGCTGGGACTCGCTGCCCGTCGCCTGTGACGTGGTGCCGGACACAGGGGTCGAGAGGGTCGAAAGCGTCGCGGACATCAGCGAGGCCTCGGGCTCGGTGACAGCTTCGCTGGCCTCGGGTGTCGAGGACGCCGACGGCTCGGCAAGGTCGGGGGCATCCGTGACCGAGGGAGCCGGCGTGCTGTCAGGCGTCTGGGTGCTGTCAGACGTCTCGGTGCTCTCAAGACCTGGCGATTCAGGGGCGTCCGTCACGTCAGGAGCCGGAGTCGACTCAGGGGTGTCCGGAACCTCGGGGAGTGCCTCGGGGTCGATGCCACCGAGGGCAATGGACTGTTCCTCGGCGCCCTTGACCTCGGAGGCCACCTCACCTGACTCGACGGCCGGGTCAGCGGTATTCTCGCTGGTGGCGGTGGTCACCGCCGAAGCAGCAGTGGTGTCCGGTACCACGGGCATGGCCGTGGCCGGAAGGACGGTGGTGGCGGTGATCGTGAGGGCCAGGGCGGCGGCGGCACCGGCCTTCAGAACAGGGTGGAGCGTCCGGGACATGTCAGTTTTTCCCTCAAGTGGTGCAGAGCGATGGACGTGGACGTGGGTTTCCCCTCCACGCCACAGTTAGGTTATCAAGCGTTTATTGACTTGTAATCACTTTTGTCCCTTTGGTCTCAGCTTTCACACAGAGTTCACTCCGCGGCTGACGCTGATGACAGGCCAAGCCGAGACAAGACAAAGGGACACCGGGTCGCCCTCAGGGGTGGACCCGGTGTCCCTATGCGCGCCGTCGGCGGACGGCTGTCAGTGCTTTCCGTCGTGCTTAGAAATCCCAGTCATTGTCTTCCGTGGTTTCGGCCTTGCCGATCACGTAGGAGGAGCCGGAGCCGGAGAAGAAGTCATGGTTCTCATCGGCATTCGGGGACAGCGCCGAAAGGATGGCCGGGTTCACGTCGGTGACGGCGGACGGGAACATCCCCTCATAGCCGAGATTCATCAGGGCCTTGTTGGCGTTGTAGTTCAGGAACTTCTTGACGTCCTCGGCCAGGCCGACGGAATCGTAGAGGTCATGGGTGTACTGGACCTCATTCTCGTACAGTTCGAACATGAGCTCGAAGGTGTAGTCCTTGAGCTCCTGCTGGCGCTCCGCCGACTCGTTCTCCAACCCGCGCTGGTACTTGTAGCCGATGTAGTACCCGTGCACGGCCTCGTCGCGGATGATGAGACGGATCAGGTCCGCGGTGTTGGTCAGCTTGGCACGGGAGGACCAGTACATGGGCAGGTAGAAGCCCGAGTAGAACAGGAAGGACTCCAGGATGGTGGAGGCCACCTTCTTCTTCAGCGGATCGTCACCGTGGTAGTAGTCCAGGATGATCCGGGCCTTCTTCTGCAGGTTGGCGTTCTCCTGGGACCAACGGAACGCGTCGTCGATCTCCTTGGTGTTGGCGAGCGTGGAGAAGATCGAGGAATAGCTCTTGGCGTGCACCGACTCCATGAACGCGATGTTCGTGTAGACGGCCTCCTCGTGGGTGGTCAGCGAGTCCGCGATGAGGGAGACGGCGCCCACGGTGCCCTGGATGGTGTCCAGCAGGGTCAGCCCGGTGAAGACCCGCATAGTGAGGGTCTTCTCATCCTCGGACAGCGTGGCCCAGGACTGGATGTCATTGGACAGCGGCACCTTCTCCGGGAGCCAGAAGTTGGAGGTCAGGCGATTCCAAACCTCCACGTCCTTGTCGTCCTGGATGCGGTTCCAGTTGATTGCCTCGACGGTCTCGAGGGTCTTGACAGCGTCGGCCATCATCTCAGGTGTCGTCCTCACTTCAAGGGTGCAGTGCTGTGGGTGATTCGTGGTTCGGTCGGGCGGACCGCCGGGAAGGCGATCCGCCCGACCAAGGCTAGTGGCCGGCGTCGGGCCCGGAAGCCTGACGGGTCAGAGCATGCAGGAGACGCAGCCCTCGACCTCGGTGCCTTCCAGCGCGAGCTGGCGCAACCGGATGTAGTAGATGGTCTTGATGCCCTTTCGCCAGGCGTAGATCTGGGCCTTGTTCAAGTCACGCGTGGTGGCCGTGTCCTTGAAGAACAGGGTCAGGGACAGCCCCTGGTCCACGTGCTGAGTGGCGGCGGCGTAGGTGTCGATGACCTTCTCGTAGCCGATCTCGTACGCATCGTCGTAGTACTCGAGGTTCTCGTTCGTCAGGTAGGGAGCCGGGTAGTAGACGCGGCCCAGCTTGCCCTCCTTGCGGATCTCGATCTTTGAGGCGACCGGGTGGATCGAGGAGGTCGAGTTGTTGATGTAGGAGATCGAACCGGTCGGCGGCACGGCCTGCAGGTTCTGGTTGAAGATGCCGTGCTCCATGACGGAGGCCTTCAGCTCGCGCCAGTCAGCCTGGGTGGGGATGGACACGTTGGCACCGGAGAACAGCTCGGCGACCCGCGGGGTGGCCGGCTCCCAGACCTGTTCGGTGTACTTGTCGAAGAACTTCCCGGAGGCGTACGTGGAGTCCTCGAAGCCACCGAACGTCGTCCCGGTCTCCATCGCGAGGCGGTTGGAGGACCGCAGGGCGTGGAACAGCACCGTGTAGAAGTAGATGTTCGTGAAGTCGATGCCCTCTTCGGAACCGTAGTGCACCCGCTCGCGGGCCAAGTAGCCGTGCAGGTTCATCTGGCCCAGGCCGATGGCGTGTGAGGTGTTGTTGCCCTGGACGATGGACGGCACCGAGTTGATCTCAGACATGGTGGACACCGCGGTGAGCGCCCGGATGGCCGTCTCGATGGACTTGCCGAAGTCCGGCGAGTCCATGGTCTTGGCGATGTTCATGGACCCGAGGTTGCAGGAGATGTCCTTGCCCACGGAGGCGTAGGTCAGGTCCTCGTTGAACTCCGAGGCCTCGGAGACCTGGAGGATCTCGGAGCACAGGTTGGACATGGTGATCCGGCCCTTGATGGGGTTGGCCTGGTTCACCGTGTCCTCGAACACGATGTACGGGTAGCCGGACTCGAACTGGATCTCGGCGAGGGTCTGGAAGAACTCGCGGGCGTTGATCTTGGTCTTCTTGATCCGCGCGTCGTCGACCATCTCGTAGTACTTCTCCGACACCGAGATCTCGGTGAACGGCTTGCCGTAGACGCGTTGCACGTCGTACGGGCTGAAGAGGTACATGTCCTCGTTCTTCTTGGCCAGCTCGAACGTGATGTCCGGGATGACGACGCCCAGGGACAGGGTCTTGATGCGAACCTTCTCGTCAGCGTTCTCCCGCTTGGTGTCCAGGAACCGGTAGATGTCCGGGTGGTGGGCGTGCAGGTACACGGCGCCGGCGCCCTGGCGGGCACCGAGCTGGTTCGCGTAGGAGAAGGAGTCTTCGAGGAGCTTCATCACCGGGATGACGCCGGAGGACTGGTTCTCGATCTGCTTGATCGGTGCGCCGTGCTCACGGATGTTGGTGAGGGACAGCGCCACGCCGCCGCCGCGCTTGGACAGCTGCAGGGAGGAGTTGATGCTGCGCGCGATCGACTCCATGTTGTCCTCGATGCGCAGCAGGAAGCAGGAGACGAGCTCGCCGCGCTGGGCCTTGCCGGCGTTGAGGAAGGTCGGGGTGGCGGGCTGGAAGCGGCCGCCCACCATCTCCTCCACCAGGTCGACGGCGAGCTGCTCATCGCCCTGGGCCAGGTGCAGGGCCACCATGCAGACGCGGTCCTCGTAGCGCTCCAGGTAGCGCTTGCCGTCGAAGGTCTTCAGCGCGTAGGACGTGTAGAACTTGAAGGCACCCAGGAAGGTGGGGAAGCGGAACTTCAGCCCGTAGGCGCGGTCCCAGAGACTCGTCCGGAACTCGGCGGAGTACTGCTCCAGCGTCTCGGCCTCGTAGTAGTCGTGCTCCACGAGGTAGGTCAGCTTCTCGTTCAGGTCGTGGAAGAAGACGGTGTTGTTGTTGACATGCTGCAGGAAGTACTGACGTGCTGCGGCGTGGTCTGCCTCGAACTGGATCTTGCCGTCCGCACCGTAGAGGTTCAGCATGGCGTTCAGCTCGTGGTAGCCCAGGTTCTGCCATGCCGCCGGCAACTCTTTGGCCGACCTGATCATGTCCTGCTCGGTGATTGTCATCCCCAAAACCTTTCCAGTCCTTCGCGCACGGCCGTGACGTCCTCCGGCGTGCCCATGAGTTCGAATCTGTACATCAGAGGGACCTCGCACTTGCGCGCCACGATGTCCCCGGCGAGGCAGTAAGCCTCGTAGAAGTTGGTGTTCCCTGCGGCAATGACGCCCCGGATCAGATCCCGGTTCGACTTGACGTTGAGGAACTTGATGACCTGCTTCGGCACGGCTCCCTTGCCGTCTCCCCCGCCATAGGTCGGCAGGATGAGAACGAAGGGCTCTGTGGCCAGGAGGGTCGGCTCCTTGGTGATGATCGGCAACCGCGCCGCCTCACCCTCCGGCAGCTCCAGTTTGGAGACGAAGCGGTGAGTGTAGCCGGAGGCGGAGGAGAAGTAGATCAGGCGTGCAGCCGTCTGCTGTGGGGTCAGGGACCCCGCAACACCTGTCGGCCTGCTGTCGCTGACCACGCTCGTCATGGTGACCTCGGGTACCTCAGGCCACCGAGGCGGCAGCGGCGGTGGCCAGCTCCTCGATCTTGTCCGGACGGAAGCCGGACCAGTGCTCGGCACCCGTGATGACGACCGGGGCCTGCATGTAGCCCAACGACCGAACGCGCTCCAGCGCCTCGGCGTCCTGGGACATGTCCACGGTCTCGTAGGCGATGCCCTTCTTGTCCAGGGCGCGGTAGGTGGCATTGCACTGCACGCAAGCCGGCTTGGAGTAAACGGTGACGGTCATGGTCATTCCCCTGTCCTCGGTTACCGCGTCCGGGATGCCGGACCGGCGGGCGTTTTGCTCTGTGGTCTGTGTTCTTGCGTCATGGCCGCGAAATCCGTCCAGGACCTGTTCAACAGGTCCCGACACCGTGGATTCCGGGCCCGCCCGGACTCTCCGGCGTGAAAACTGCCGGTCCGAACTGCTGACATCAATACTACATCTAGTGGTGACCGGATGGAACAACCACAAGATCCTGTCTTACATGGTTGAGATTAGTTTCCCCCAGCTCGTCCACAG
The DNA here is from genome assembly GCF_003386075.1 of Citricoccus muralis. Lineage (GTDB taxonomy): Bacteria > Actinomycetota > Actinomycetes > Actinomycetales > Micrococcaceae > Citricoccus > Citricoccus muralis. The sequence continues at coordinate 862,034 of NZ_QREH01000001.1, read as the reverse complement.
GCAGTGTGGATGAACGGACCGTGAACGCACCCGCCCGGAACGCCGGAATCACGCCGATCGACGGTTGCGGGCCGGAGAACGTCCACAGGGTGTGGATGAAGAGGCCCACCGTTGTGCACAGATTCTTTTGATCCAGCACGGCGGCGTGTCCTGTCCACGGCGGCGGCGTGTCGGCATCGTGCCGACGTCAAGGGCAGGACACGGTTAGCCTCAAGGAACCACAGGAGGCACCACAGAAGGGACTCCCATGCCCACACCCCAGACACCCCGCCGCCTGGTCAACACCGAAGACCTCGCCGCCCTCGCCGCCCGCGCCGCCCTCGCCGCCCGCGAGACAGCGACCTCCGCCGACGCCACAGACGCCACACTCTCCCCAGTCGCCCCAGGCGCGATCTGGAAACTCGAGGAGCCGGTCCGGGAGCTCGACTCGAACATCATCTCGCTGCCGGCCGGCGACGGGATCGACGCGCACCAGGGCCCAGACAACGACGTGATGATCCATGTCCTCGACGGCTCCGGCACGCTCGGCACCGCAGAGGGAGACCTGGCCCTACGGCCCGGTGACCTCCTGTGGATGCCTCGGCGCTCGATGCGCCGCTTCACCGCAGGTGGTTCCGGCCTGATCTACCACACGGTCCACGTCAGGAAGCCCGGCCTGCTGCCGACTCTACGCCGATGACGTCGCTGCCGAACTGGGCGAGGGCATCCCCGATGGCCCGGTGCAGGGTGGGGTAGGCCCACGGGATGCGGGCCAGCTCGGCCAAGGGCACCCCGGCGTGGACGGCCACGGTGAGCGCCCCGAGGATCTCCCCGGCATGGGGGCCCACCACCGCCGCGCCGACGAGCACTCCCCCACTCGTCCTACTCTTCTTGTTCCTGTTTCCCGGCTCATCCGCCTGCTCATCCGCCTTCTCGGCTGTCTTCCCATCCGCCAGGGCCACCAGGGTCAGGTGCCCTCGAACCTCGTCGATCCACCCCCGGCTCGAGGCCCCGAGATCCACCCTCGCCACGTGGACCTCCGAGGCATCGCCACCCTGATGCTCCACGGCCTTCCGGGCCTCACCCTCAGAGAGCCCGACGGCGGCCACCTCCGGATCCGTGTACGTCACCCGGGGTACGGCCTGGCGGGGGAAGGGGCGCGGGGCTGCTCCGGCCAGGAGCTGGTCCGCCACCACCGCCGCCTGGGCCATGGACGTGTGGGTGAAGGGGCCGGCACCGGTCATGTCCCCGATGGCGTACCGGCCCGGCACGGGTTGCCCTCTCTCCGCGGCCGCGCTGTCCAGGACACGGCACCAGTCATCCACCTCGACGGAGTCCCGCGGCGCTCGGCCAGCGGCCAGCAGCACACGGTCCACGGTCAACCGGCCCCCCGTGGTCAGCTCCAGGTCTACGGGGCCGGCCGAGGCCGGGATGCCGTGGGACGTCTCATACCGGGAGGCCTCCCCCGCCTGCACGCCACTGATCTCCGTCCCCGTACGGACGTCGATCCCCTCGGCCCGGAACCGCTCCGCCACCAGCTCGCCGGCCTCCGGGGTCTCTCCCGAGAGCAGCCGTTCACCGCGCACCAGCAGGCTGACGCGGACCCCGAACCCGGCCAGAGCCTGCCCCAGCTCGCACCCCAAGGGTCCACCGCCCACGATGGCGAGGGAGGCCGGGAGTGTCTCGGCCGTCACCACGTCCCGGTGGGTCCACGTCACCGCCTCCGGTAGGCCGGGCACCGGGACCTGCATTGATTCAGAGCCGGTGTTCAGGACCACCGCACGGCGGGCCGTCCAGGTCTGGTGCGCGCCGCCGTCGTTCGGGGTGACGGTGACCTCGGTGCCGGCTGAGGCCGGGCCGGCTGCGGGACCTCCCACGATCTCCGCCCGACCGTGGACGAACTTCGCACCGGTGCCGAGCAGCCTCTCCACAGCCACCCGGTCGTCCCACTGGTCCGTGGCTTCCTCACGGATCCGCCGCGCCACCCTCGCCCACGAGGCGTCCGCCCTCCGGGACTCGTGCAGCATCATCTTCGACGGGATGCAGCCGTAGTACGGACATTCGCCGCCCACCAGGTGCTCGTCCACGGCCAGTACCGACCAGCCGCCGCGCGCCAGCCGTGCGGCGACGTCCTCCCCGCCGGGCCCGAGCCCGATCACGATGGCGTCGACCGTGCCGGACACCGAGATGGACGTTGCGGACGTGGCGGACATCGGCCCGGACGTGGGGATCGGCGTGGGGATCGACGCCGGGATGGGGGTAGACGCTGGGGTAGAGGGGGAAGCCATGGGACCACCCTTCCATCAGCGCCCCCCGGGTGGCGAGGGACGGGCACCCCGATCGGACACCCTCCCCCTGAAGGTGCCCCCACCCCTACGCTGAGCCCATGGTCACCGTTGCCGAGAACCTCATCCAGACCCTTTCCCTCAATGGCGTCAAGCGCATCTACGGCCTTCCCGGCGATTCGCTCAATGCCATCACGGAGTCCCTCCGAACCCACCCCGAGATCGAGTGGGTGCACGTGCGCCACGAGGAGACCGCCGCCTTCGCCGCCGGGGCCGAGGCCGAGATGACCGGAGAGGTGACGGTCTGTGCGGGCAGTTGCGGCCCGGGGAACCTGCATCTGATCAACGGTCTGTACGACGCGCAACGCAGCCGCGTCCCGGTGCTCGCGATCGCCGCCCACATCCCCACGGAGGAGATCGGCACCACCTACTTCCAGGAGACGCATCCGCAGGAGCTGTTCCGGGAATGCTCCGTCTATGTGGAGTACGTGGCCGATCCGAAGCAGATGCCCCGCCTGCTGGAGATCGCCCTGCGCACCGCCATCGAGCAACGCGGCGTGGCGGTACTGGTGATCCCCGGCGATGTCGCCTCGGCGGCCGCCCACGACGATCGCCGCACCCTCGTGCGAAAGGCCCGCTCCGCCGTCGTGCCCCTGCCGGACCAGTTGCAGGAGGCCGCCGACGTCCTCAACGCGGCGCGGAGCGTCACGATCCTGGGCGGTGCGGGGACCGCGGGCGCCCACGCCGAGGTGATGCAGCTGGCCGAACGGCTGGCCTCGCCGATCGTGCACGCGATGCGCGGCAAGGAACACCTGGAGTACGACAGCCCCTATGACGTCGGCATGACCGGCCTGCTCGGCTTCGCCAGCGGGTACAAGGCGATGTGCGAGGCGGACGCCATCCTCATGCTGGGCACGGACTTCCCCTATCCGCAGTTCTATCCGGACGATGCGCAGGTGGTCCAGGTCGACATCCGTGGCGAGCAGATCGGTCGCAGGCACCCCGTGGACGTGGCCCTGGTGGGTGGGGTGCGGGAGACGGCGGCCGCGCTGGTCCCGCTGCTGGAGCAGAAGAAGGACAAGCACCTCGCGGACGCGCGGAAGCACTATGCCAAGACGCGCGCGAAACTGGACGACCTCGCCACCCCGGCACGGAAGGGCGCAGCGGTGCACCCGCAGTACCTGGCCCGGCGGATCAGCGCGCTGGCGGCCGAGGACGCCGTGTTCATCCCGGACGTCGGCTCCCCCGTGGTCTACGCCGCCCGCTACCTCGAGATGAACGGACGACGCCGGCTGCTCGGCTCGTTCTCGCACGGCTCCATGGCGAATGCGGTGCCGCAGGCGATCGGCGTGCTGGCCCAGGACCGCGCTCGGCAGACCGTCACGCTCTCCGGCGACGGAGGGCTGACCATGCTGCTGGGTGACCTGCTCACGCTGGTGCAGATGAAGCTGCCGGCGAAGGTGGTGGTGTTCAACAACTCGTCGCTGAACTTCGTCGAGCTCGAGATGAAGGCCGCCGGACAGCTGCCCTTCGCCACGAGCCTGGAGAACCCCGACTTCGCGGCCGTGGCCCGGGCCATGGGCATCAAGGGCATCCGCGTGGAGGACTCGGGGGACGTGGACGCGGCCCTCACGGAGGCCTTCACGCACGACGGCCCGGCTCTCGTAGACGTGGTGACGGACCCGCAGGAACTCACCATTCCGCCGGCCATCCAGTTCGAGCAGGCCAAAGGCTTCGCGCTGTACTCGATCCGCACCGTCCTCTCGGGCCGCGGCGACGAGCTGTTCGACCTGGCGAAGACGAACTTGCGGCGGTTGTTCTAGTCCCGGCTAGGGTTGCCGCGTGGACCGTACGCCGAAGAACCTCCTGCTCACCTACGTCCTGTGTGTGGCACTCGGGCTGGTGGGGGCGCACCGGTTCTACCTGGGGCATCGTGCGCTCGGGGTGGTGTACCCGATCCTGACCGTCGCCGGTCTCGCCAGTGCTCCGTGGGGCATCGGGTTCGTGTTCGGGGGGATCGTGCTCCTGCTGTGCCTGCTCGACCTGGTGCGCCTGCCCGGACTCGTCCGGCGGGCCAACGGCGGACTCAACTAGGGCGTGTCTCCTAACCTCTGCGGGAGGATGAGGCAGGCTTGGGGGCGTGTCGCGTACTCGTACTCTCTCGGATGCTGCGTGGGCTCGGATCGAGCCTTTGATGCCGGTCGCTTCGCGTAAGGGCGGGCGGCCATTCCAGGATCATCGTCGCGTTGTCGAGGGGATCGTGTGGCGGTTCCGGACGGGTTCGCCGTGGCGGGATCTGCCGGCGGAGTTCGGGCCGTGGCAGACGGCGTGGAAGCGGCACCGCCGGTTCAGCGCGGACGGCACTTGGGATGAGATCCACGCGGAGATCCTCGCTGATGCGGACGCTGTGGGCGAGATTGACTGGGCTGTCAGCGTGGACTCGACGATCAACCGTGCGCATCAACACGCGACGAACCTCCCGCGCGACACAGGGGGCTCTGTCGAGTTACAAGAATCTGCGCGAGGAGCCGCCTGACCATGCGATTGGCCGGTCACGGGGTGGTTTGAGCACGAAGATCCATCACCTCGTCGACGGGCGCGGGCTTCCGCTGGTCGTGCTCGTTGGTCCCGGTCAGGCCGGGGATGCGCCGATGTTCCCGGTGCTCATGGATCACCTCAGCGTCGCCCGGGTCGGCCCGGGCAGACCACGCACCCGACCGGAGCGGGTCCGCGCCGACAAGGCGTACTCGTCGCGCGCGATCCGCACCCATCTGCGCGATCGTGGCATCGTCGCCGTGATCCCCGAGCCGTCCGACCAGCAAGGAAACCGGAAACGACGCGGCTCCCGTGGCGGCCGACCGGTCAGGTACGACATCGAGGATTACAAGGGCCGCAACGTCGTTGAGCGCGGCTTCAACGAAGACAAGCAGTGGCGCGGCCTCGCGACGCGCTACGACAAACTCGCGCTCACCTACCGCGGCGGCGCCGTCCTACGAGCCATCACCCTCTGGCTCAAACGGTTAGGAGACACGCCCTAGTTGGCCGGACAATCTCAGCCCGCGAAGCTGACGGTAGATGTCCTGCGCGGGACTGATCTCATCGGTGGCCGCGAGGACCGAATGTGAGGTCACAGTACGGCCTCCGAGATCGTCTGCGCGGCGGTGTTCGGGGAAGCCTCGCGGGGGGCTAGCTTTCGGCGTAGCCCGGTTGAGGCGACGACGAGCAGGAATGTGAAAGCGGTGACTTCGAGAAGCGGCGCGAACCAACCCGCCGCGACAGCGAACTCGGCGAATCGCCATGACGCGTCATAGGGGGCATCGCCGTTCTGCCCCGTGATCGTCAGGTAAGCGCCCGATCCTGCGCTGGCGATGAGACGCCACGCGCCGGCCAGTGTGAGCAGCACGGCCGCAATCACGATGAGCGTGGTCCCACGGGCAGTCTCGCGCCGTGAGGCGCGTTCGGCGGAGACCGTTTCCGGGCGGAGGTACGGCCGCGCTGCATTGCGGTCGAGGGCGGCAAAGGCTCCATCACCGACCACACCTCGTCAGAGATCTCCTGCCGCGTCACCGTTCAAGACTCACCCAGCCAGTGGCGGAACCACTTGATCAACACGGCATAGGGCGATTCACCTCACAGAGGCGATCAACGGCCGACTCGAACCCCTCCGCGGCTCAGCCCTCGGCTTCCGCAACCTCAGCCACGACATCACGTCGCAGCCTCCTCGAAACCGGCTTCCGACCCGTGCAACATCCTCGTTCGTGAAGAGCCGCAATGCCTTCAGGAGTGGATGCTGTCCCTTTGTCATCGCACGAATACGTGTCGCCGCACCGGGACAGCGGCGCTACGAACCGACTCATGGCGGTTGACTAAACGCCCGAGGGCGCGTTGCCCGAGGCCGGGGTCGCCGCCTGCAGCTGCCGGATGAGGTCCTGCTCCGAGTCGCGGGTCAGGTTGGTTTGCAGCACTGTGGGGTTGTAGGGGCGGATGGCCTCGACGACACGATCGACGGTGGCGTTGCGGGCGAGGAAAAAGACCGCCGCGCGACCGGGCTGAAGGCTTTCGCCGATCTCCTTGATGAGGTCGTCGCGGATACCGACATCCGTCAACGTGCCGGCCACTGCCCCGGATCCGGCTCCGACACCGGCGCCGACGAGAGCGCCAGCTAGCGGGTTCAAGAACAGCAGCCCGATCAGCGTGCCCCACAACGCACCGCTGGCCGCCCCGTAACCCGCTCCGGCTGCGGTCAGGTTCACCGACTGGTGCAGTTTGACCTTGCCGTCGGCGTCGCGCTCTACCCACGCCGCGTCAGCGAGCTCAAGCAGCTGCTGCCGGTTGAGCTCATCGGCCAATCCGAACACCTTTTCCGCCGTCTGCGGACCGTCCACCCCGAACACCAACAACTGCGACATCGTGCACCTCCATGGGAACAGCTCACGGTATACCGCAGCTAGAGGTGTCGGCAAGAGGATTGCCTCGTCGCCATAGCCGCAGCCGCGCTGTCCGAAGGCAGGAACTGGCGAATCTGCGATCTTGTGGCCGCGTCCTGAAACCGTGCCGCGTTGTTCACCCAGCCGACCAAGGGGGCATGCTCCTCGGCGGGTTCAGCGGCCGCGACCGCTGCGGTGGATCACCTGCGTCAACTTCGAGGCAATGCACTCGAGCATCCGTGTTGTGGGCAGGCGTCGGGTCCAGGTTCACTACGTGACCGACCGCGGATAGGTGTTTCGAGATGACCTGACCAATGCCGCCGCTCGCGCCGGTTACGACGAAGGATGCCGAGGCATCCTTATGGTCGACCCTCATCTGTCCATCCTGCCGCGACCTAACGCGTTCGTTGTGGAGCACGCTGCTCCGTCGAACTACAGATTCAATGACAAAGAGCGCGGCGGCATGAGCGCGCCTCTCGAAACCGCTGCCCCGGATTGTCGCGATCACGCCCCACAAGATCAACGGCACTGACGACAGAATCACCGGCGGCGGACAGCTGATGCGCGTGACGATCGGCCGTCGGTTTCCTGATCGGTGGTGTGCACCGCTGCCCACAGTTCCACAACCATCGGTTCGTCGAGCAGGTCGCGAGCGGCGGCGGAAGGGCACGAACTCGTTGCCCTCGCGACCCAGATGTACAACGAATTCAGCGGGTCGTACCGGATCTGGCATGGCCGTGTGGCGCCTTCTCCCCTCACACCGGCGGCGCGCAACTCGGTGAGCCGGCGGGACTTGTAGACCCGGCTGGCGAAATTGATGCCTTAGTCCTGCAGCGTGCAGGTCTTGCCCGGCAGCAGACCGATGAACTTCGTCTACGCCGAACGGCACGTGAATCTCCGGAGCGACCCGCCGGTACGCCCGTACCATCTCGTTCGGCGTTAAGGTCCGGCTGGGCACGAGAGGATCCCACAGCCCAGATTGCCTGACAACGCGGCGACTGCTGAGCACTGTTAGCGCCGACGTGAACGGACCCCCTAGCGCCAAACTGGGATGGCAGATCGCCGAGAAGATGGGTGTCTCCCTGAACACGGTGTACGTGTACCGCAGCAACGATCGGCGATAAGTTGCCGGGGCCTGCTGGGTTTCCCGACCCGGTCGCCTTCGCGGGCGCACAGTGCTGTTCGATGAGAGGGCGATCGACGCGTACATCGAGCGCGCGCTCTGGGACCCGAGGCCGCGCCGGTCGGTCACCGCGCACCGCGCCTCGGCACACGGGCCCGACCGCATCTTTCCCCTACCGCATTAGAGAGTCCATCACCGACGGCGCCGGCGCACCGAGTATCACCACCCTCAAGAGGCTTGGGACCCGCTGCAGCTGAACCCCGTCACCTTTGGCGAGCGGATGCGTGGCCGCACAACCTGGACGCCCGCCGAGCGGGAACGCATCGCCTCCATCCTCGAAACAGACACCAGCGACACCAACGACCAGGTCGAGCAACTGCGGCGCCCAACGGCGCGCCTAGAGAGGAGCTGATGGTGAATGAGCGGGTCGTTGCCTGACACACCGCTGACGTCCACCTCGCCACAGGCAAGGACAGAATGCATGAGGCCTGCTGGGTTTTCCGCTCACTTCTGTGGGAACGCATCTTCACCCCTCCGGAGCACGACCGGCCAGCCGCTCTTCTCCCTGGGATAGTTGTCATCCTTCTCGGCGCCCTCTGGTACATCGGCTGGCGCCTGAGAATCCGCCGGGAGCCATGGCTTTCTCGCTGACCGCGAGATACTCTCAGACGCCAAGGCGGTGGGCCGAGGGACGGAATAGGAGAGCCGGTGGGCACGACGCGCAAACCCTCAGCATTAGGAACGTCGATTCCACCCACCCGAGATCTCACGCTGGATCTCGCTCGGGTAGCATGCGTGATGGTCGTGCTCGTCATGCACCTCCTGCAGACGGGTATCGGGACGACGCCCGATGGACGACTCGTCGCGTCCTTTCCACTCGAGCGCCAGCCGTGGTTCGCCGCGGCGTCGTGGGTGGGACAGATAATGCCACTCTTCTTCGTCGTCGGCGGATTCGCCGCAGCGCTCGGATGGCGCTCCGCACAACTCAGGGGAACGACACCAAACGGGTTCATCCGGGCCCGTGTACTACGGCTCACCCAGCCCTCGCTACCCCTTTTCCTCTTCTTCGCCGTGGTCCTGACGGTGGTGTCGTTCCTGCCCGTTCCGACTGCGCTCGTGGCCGATGCGGCCGTGGGAGCCGGATCGCCGCTCTGGTTCCTCGCCGCATACCTGCTCTGCCAGACCGCGGTCCCGAGCATGATGCGGCTCCATACAAGCGTCCCCCGGACCACGATCGCGGTGCTGGCGGCGCTCGTCGTCGCGGTCGACGTTGCCCGTTTCACGACGGGGGAGCGGGACATCGGTCTGCTGAACCTGGCCTTCGTCTGGATACTGGTGCAGCAAATCGGCTTCTGGTACGCCGACGGCTGGTTCGATCGTCGCACTCCGCTCGCCCTGGTTGCGATTGTCGCGGGGTGCTATCTGGCACTCGGGGCGTTGACGGCGTGGGGCCCGTACAACAACAACATGCTCTACAACCTCAATCCCGCGACGCTACCGCTCGTCCTGCTGGGACTCGCCCAGGCGTGCCTCCTGCGACTTCTGCGCCGACCCCTCACCCGTCTCATGGAAACCCGCAGCGTCCGCGCCTTTGTCCTGTTCACCGGCTCGCGTCTGATGACGATTTACCTGTGGCACCTGCCGGTTATCCTCTTCGTCAAGGGCATCGAGCTGGCGCTGCCGGGTCTGTCTCCGAACCCTGAAACGGCGGCGTGGTGGTGGTCGCGGCTGCCGGTGTTGGCGGTGGTGTTGGCAGTTCTCTACGTCGTGACGCTCCTCCTCGCACGCTGGGAGGTGATCGGACCGCTTCCGCCTGCTCCGGCCAAGGCCATCGTGGCCGCTGCGTGGGTGCTGGTATTCATACCGCCGTTCGGCGTCATGTGGTTTGGCCTGGATCTGTGGTGGGCTCTTCTCGGAGCGCTTTCCTACGCGATCGCGGTACCACTGCTCCGGAGCTCGATCGGGTTGAAGACGCCGAGCACCTTCTTCCGGGCTCCCTCGTAGCCGATCGGCTCGTATCCCAGCGCTTCGCTGATCGAGCATGGGCCGGTTCTCCTCCGCGTCGTAGGTGAGCAGCCGCGGCGAGTGCAGCGGGCGACCGGGACGCCCTGACGATTCAGCTCCGTGTGGATCTTCCGCGCGCCATAGACGCCAAGGTCGCCTTGTGGGCGGTCGTGATGTCCACGATCCGCTCCGTGTCCCTCATCACCCTCGCAAAGGGTGGGCGGGCCTTCGCGGCGCAATAGGGCAACCGCGCGACTGGAAAGCACGCCCACCCCGCCTGCCCCGGTCGAGCGGGTGGCCGGCGAAGAACAGTTGTGCGCGTCAGAGCAGCTCAGGGATGCCTTGTTCCTCGCGATTGGCTGAGAGCCGCCCCAGCCGTCCCCAGTTGTAAGCGAGCAGCATCCCGATCAGGGGAGGGCGATCGCCCCGACGTACACCTGCCACGGTGTGGCGATCAGCAGTGGCCAGTTGCCCGGTACCCACGTGACCAGCAGCAACAGGATGAAAACCATCCCTAGAACGCTGCCGAGCACTTCCAGCGCGCCGTCGACGTTCGCCGTCCAGCGCCGCATCGCCATCCCGATCACAACGGGCAGGATCAGCAGGATCAGGCTGACCACGACGTTGCCGAGCGGGATCTCGATGTCGCCGGCGAGCGCGCCGCCGTAGACGAGTAGCAGCAGTGGGGTGAGTAGGATCGCGGCGAGGGTTGTCATGACCGTGACGATGACGCTTAGGGAGGGGTTCGCTTTGGCGAAGTAGGTGTAGAGACTTGATGTCGTACCGCCGGGCATGCACCCCATCAGTACCAGGCCGATCGCGGAGGTGGGGGGCAGTGTGCTGTGCGGCGCGGACGTCTTTGCGGAGAATTTTTCCGATCGGCGACTTGGGCACCTCCGAGACGAACACCACCTGTCGGGGCACTTTGTAGGCGGCCAGCTTCTGTCGGCTCCATTCCCGCAGTTCTCGCTGGTGAGCGTCGAGTGCTCGCGGACTACCACGGCTCGCACGGTCTCGCCCGCTGTCGCGTCGGGCATTCCCACCACGGCCGCTTGATGACGGCGGGGTGGGCCATCAGCACCTCTTCGACCTCGCTGGGGTAGACGTTGAATCCGCTGACGATGATGAGATCATTCTTGCGGTCGCATGACAACGGTGCATGAACTTGCGTCGGCTGGTACCGAGGCGCTCGTGGGGTTCCGCGAGATCGCCGGGACGGCCGGCTATTTCGCGCTGACCAAGGGTGCCGCGGACACCATGGTCGACCGTTGCGGGGCGCTCTTCGCAGACGGTGCCGTGACCTCGCTGAATGTTGGCGATCGCGCCCGCCTGCGTGAGGAGATTGAGTCGTTTACCTCAAAGGGCATGCGGGTCCTCGCCGTGGCGGGGAAGGGGCTCGATGCCCTCCCCTCTTCGAAGGACGAAGAGTCCGTCGAGGACAACCTGGTCTTCCTTGGGCTCGTGGCGATGGTCGATCCGCCGCGGGCAGAGGCTAGGGACGCCGTTGCCACTTGTCGCACCGCAGGCATCCGCCCAGTCATGATCACCGGCGACCACCCGCTCACCGCTCGGGCAATCGCGGCGGACCTCGGGATAGCCTCACCTGCTGCCCGCGTCATCACCGGCCGCGACCTCGACCCGATGACCCCCGAGGAGCTCTGCGGGGCGGTACGTGAGGTGTCGGTGTACGCCCGTGTCTCACCTGAGCACAAACTTCGCATCGTCGAAGCGCTGCAGGTGAACGGTGAGATCGTGGCGATGACCGGCGACGGGGTGAACGACGCGCCTGCGCTGAAGAAGGCGAACATCGGCGTCGCCATGGGCTCGGGAACGGATGTAGCGAAGGAAGCCGCGGATGTCGTGCTGCTTGATGACAACTTCGCCACGATCGTTGCCGCCGTCGAGGAAGGCCGGGTCGTCTACGACAACGTGCGACGGTTCGTACAGTTCTCCATCTCTGGGAATGTCGCCAAGGTGCTCGTCGTAGCGATCCCGCCCCTGCTCGGTCTGCCGCTCCTGCTCGTTCCGATCATGATCCTCTTCTCCAACCTCCTCACCGACGGTCTGCTGGGCCTCGGAATGGGGGTTGAGCGGCCCGAACGCGACACCATGCGCCGCCGACCGTACGCCCCCACCGAAAGCATTTTCAGTCGCGGCATCGGCATGCATATCGCTATCATCGGCCCAATCTTGGGGGCCGCGATGATCCTCGTCGGATACTTGACGTTCGAGGCCGCGAGAAGGTCGGATCAGTTGCCAGAGGCCCAGCAGCTCGTACCGACCATGGTGTTCACGACGCTTGCCTTCGTGCAGCTCCTTCGCGCGTTGTCGGCGCGGTCATTCCGCAAACCAGTTTGGAGGACGGGGTTCCGCGGCAATCCCATCCTTATGGGGATGCTCGTCGCCGCACTTCTACTTCAACTCGCCGTCGTGTACGTGCCCTTCCTGCAGGGGGTCTTCGAAACCATTGGGCTCAACGCGACCTTCATCGGCTGGGCGATCGTCGTCGCCGTCGGCGCACTTGTCATCATGGAAATCGCGAAGGCGATTAGTGCCCGGATCTATCCGCTAGGCATCGCCGAATCGTCGATGGTCCGATCTGAGAATGCGTGATCAAGAAGCATAGATTGCTGATGCGTTCAGCCGGTGGCCTGGTGTTCTGGCTGGGCTCCTCGCTCGTACTCCTCGAACCGGGAAGCCACCTCCAGGCAGAAGGCTGGAGTTGGCCACCGCCGGATGCGTCCGGGGTGCTTTTGGTGTCGTCGCTGCTGGCGCAATCGGGAGAACATCAGTGGCTTCCGGGGAACACTCGCTCCAGCTGCGACTGGGTTCCCCATTCGAGAGTGAAAGGTTGGCTGCGAGAGGTCGACGCTCTGCGCAACCGACCAATACCGCAGCACTCAGTATTCTCCGCCAGTCAAGTGACTCGCCTTCAATGCGACATGGGGAACCAGCGCTGGACCACGAGGCTGACCCTCGCAACGCCGGGGAGTTCCGATTGCGGTGCGCGCGATTACGGCGTGCGCGACGAAGAGCAGGTCACCACCGTGGTCGCACCCGCGGAACGGGCGATGGTGCGCGGGGCCGTGAAGAGGTACGGTGAGCGGGGAACAGTGTCTGATCGCCGAGGATGGGCCGTCCTGGAATGCCCGCACCGTGTCGACCGCACCGGCGACACAGCCTGGGCATGGCACCTGGTCGATGACTGGGTGCCCGGATCGCCCTGTACGACGGGCAGTGCCCGGAAGGAGCGCACCGTGACTGGGCAGAGCGTTCCATGCCAACTGCGCCACGAGCAGCTCACCGCGCCCATGGGCAGAACCGTTTTGGAAGCACCGCTGTGGCCCACCGGCCTGCGCCAGTTCGCCGGGCACGGTGATCTGTGCGTGCACATCGTCCTGCCACGGGAACGGGCCCGTTGGAACGGGCTGTTCGCCGGGGTGCGGGTGCTCGCAGCACGCACAGCCCACCTCGGCGTGCACGTTCCACCTGAGCGGGGCGGGTTCAGCCTCGACCCCGTCGTTCTCATGGCGTCGTGGGGACGACGGGGTCGGGACCGGCTGACCGCGGTCTTGGCTGACGCCGCCGCGTGCGGAGTCGATCTGACCCCGCAGCAGGTGCGTGTCGAACCGCCGCCCGTGACCCGGACTACCCTGCGCCTGCCAGTACCGACCGGCAACGCGCGGGCGTGGGGGCTGATGTCGGTGGCGTGGTTTCCACTCATCGGGTCAGGCATCTCCGTTGCGGCCCCTGCCGCGGCGCGCGCAGAAGCGGACCGGTCGAAAGAGATTTCCGATGGGCTGGGCTCGAGCTGGCTAGTGGACCTGTTCAACGCGCCACCCGGTGGCAACTCCACCGATACCCGGCCGATCGACGCGGCCCCACCACGGCCGGCCCCACCACAAGAGGAGAGCCCGTGATGCCCAGCATGTTGGACCGTCTCGCCGGCCTCGCCTCCCGGCCCCTTAACCCATCACCGTCGGCGACACCGGCGGCCGATGCTCAGCCCCGGGGGGGGGGGGGGGGGGGGGCTCCTTGCGGGACGCGGTGAACGCCGTCACCGCGACCACGTCTGCGCGCGGCGAAGGAAGAGGCCAGCCGGCGACCAAACAACCCCCACCGAGTCGCCGACACGTCCGTCCCGCGGTGGTCGAGTTGACGCCCTCGTCAACCGAGGCGGCCCGGACCGCGGTTGCACGCTACCAGTACCTGCTGCAAACCGCGCCACCCGGGCAGCTCGAACGCGTTCACACCGACGCGTTCAACCGCCTTACCCCCGTCGAACGCGCCCACCTTCACCAGCAGCAGCGCACCAGCTTGCCCCTGCGAGCAACCTGGCACCACCGACGCCGCCGAGCTTGCTCGCACCGCACCCACGTGCCGAGGCATCCCGCCCCGGCGTGCTCGCCCGAATCTTGGCCGAGGGTGCTGACGGTGGTCTCGCCCCCGAGGCATGAGCCGCAGTCGCCCGTGCCCGCGCGCATTGACACCGACCGCTCGCGGGCCCGTACGATGCACCCGATCCGAGGAGGCGTAGGCGATGAGAAAAAGTGACACCGGCGTTGCCGTGCAGCGAATCCGGGTGCTCGGAAGGCCGACGTTCGGTGGGTTGGTGATCGCTCTCATGCTCTGGTTGCCGGCCTTGACGCCGACACTCATCCCGCGGATGCCGGCGACGCAGGCTGGGATCAATGCCGTTGCTCTCGCCATGGGTTATGGGATCGGCACCCTCATCGGGCTCTGCCTTCGGTTGGTCCTCCTGCGCAACGGGCGCTCAGTCGCGCGGGGCGTTCGCCGTATCGGCTGGATCGTCCTCGGGCTTGGGTGGCTGAGCGGAGTGTTGTTGGGTGCGGTGTTGTGGCTGACCTGGCAGAACGATCAGCGCCGGCTCATGGGGATGGAGACCGTCGACGGACTCGACGCGGTGTTGATGGTGTCGGTGTCCGTCCTGGGCGGAGTCATGCTCGTTGTCATCGGGCGGCTGATTGCCAAGGCCGTGCTTGCGGTGACGCGGCTCAGCCGCCGCCTGCTGCCGTCTGTTCCAGCGGCACCCCCGATCGGGTTAGTTGTATTCTTCCTCGGCACCGTGCTCGTGGGCTGGGGCGGGTGGCTGGGAATCACCGCCTTTGCCAATGCGACCTTTGGGTCGGCGAATGCGAGCACCGACGAGGGCACGGTGCAGCCCGGCTCAGCATCTGTGTCCGGCAGCAGCGAGTCGCTTGTTCCGTGGGGCACGTTGGGGCGCTGGGGGCGCAATTTCGTGGCATCGGCGACGACGGCTGAGCTCGGGACGTTCCACGACGCAGACGCCGAGCTTTCGGAGCCGGTGCGGGTCTACGTGGGACTGGACTCTGCCGGCTCGGCGTCCGAGCGGGCTGAGCTGGCGGTCCGGGAGCTGGACCGGGCCGGCGGGTTCGATCGCGAGGTCCTGGTGGTCTGGGTGCCGACCGGGACGGGTTGGGTGATCCCCGAAGCTGCTGACGCCCTCGAACTGTTGCACCGCGGCGACACGGCAATTGTGGCCACCCAGTACTCATTCCTCCCCAGTCTCCTCGCGGTCTTCATGGAACCGGGCCGGGAGATCGAGAGCGCATCCGCGCTATACAGTGCCGTCCACTCGCACTGGTCGGATCTCCCACGGGATGACCGGCCCAAGCTCCTGCTCTTCGGTAAGAGCCTCGGTACCGTCGGTGTCGAGGCGCCTTTTGTCGGAGCGGATGCGTCAGAGTCGATCGCCAACCTTACCTCCGGCACCCAGGGGGCTCTGATAGTCGGCGCCAAGCGAACGAATCCGATCCATTCCCAACTCACACGAGAGCGGGATCAGGGTTCTTCGGTCTGGCAACCAGTCATCGACGGTGGTCTCGCCGTCCGGTTCCTGTCCCGAGATCCCGACCAGCCAGCGCTCAGCCAGGACTGGCCTCTGCCCAGGATCGTGTACTTGCAGCATCCGTCAGACCCGGTGCCGCTCTGGGGCATCGATGTGCTCTGGAGGTCGCCGGAATGGATGGACCAGCCTCGCGGATTCGATGTATCCGAGGCGGCTAGTTGGTACCCGGTCGTGAGCGGCGTCCATGCCGCGGCCGACTTGATCTTCCAGCTCGACACGCCCCCCGGCTTCGGACACGTCTACGCTACGGAGTATGTTGAGGGGTGGGCGAGCGTCTGCCCGCCCGATGGTTGGACCGACGCCGACACTGCTCGCCTCGAGGAGTTCCTGTATAGCGAGCCTCCAAGCGAGGAGCAACCCTGAGTCGTACCGGACGGGACGAAGTCTCTCAGCGTCCCGTACCACGAGTGCGGCTGCGTGCCTCCGGCGATGTCGGGCGGACGTGCCAGAGCCGTGGGTTGGTCAACGCAGTCGTCGGAAGAACACATTCGCGCGACGCATCCATACCAAAGCGAAGATGATGAGTGTGATCACGATGCTGAAGAGCTCGATGATCGCGTCGGCCGGGTAGGCGATCGCGAGGAATGTCGAGCCGATGACGGAGAGGCCTTCGGAGATGGTCCCGGCCACTCGAGCGAGACTGCTGCCGTGAAGCGGGCCGACGCCGATCATCAGGAGCGCCCATACCGACAATGATTGTCACAACAACTGCGATGAGGATCGTGTGCTCTGTCTGCCGAGCCGTTCGAAGTGTCGGCGTCATCACGCTGGAATAGCAGAACGCTGCCGTTGTACACCTCGATGAGGCTGGAAAGCCAGGTGAGCATCGCGACGAGGGTGATCCCTTCGCGCCGGGCGATCGTGTTTAGCCGGGGCTTTGGGTAGCGCGGATGTAGTGATCCGGTAGCGCGGACGCGGAGACCGGGTAGCGGTCCGCGCCCGCGCGCCCGGCGTCAGCCGCTCGTCTCGGTGTGGGTGTGGCGGCGCATGTTCGGGCCGTCGAGTTGGACGAGCTCGGCGTTGCTGACGATGCGGTTCAGGATTGACTCCGCGATGACGGCGTCGTGCAGCGACCGGTACCAGTCCTCGGGATCGAACTGGCTGGTCACGACGGTCGAGCCTCTCCCTTCGCGAGCGGCGAGGATATTCAGCAGCTCGGCGGCTGTCTCCCCGGTGATCGGCGTGGTGAGGAAGTCGTCGAGCACGAGCAGGTCGCAGGTGTGCAGGCCGGTGAGGAACGTCAGCCGCCCGGCGTCTTGCCGGTGGTAGACGGCGAGCTGGTTCGCGAGGTCGTCGAGCCGGAAGTACTTCGCGGTGTAGTCGCGTCGGCAGGCGGCGTTCACGAGCGCTTGCGCGAGGTAGGACTTCCCGACGCTGGACTTGCCGAGGATCACGAGGTTGTGAGTCTGGTCGATCCAACGGCAGGCCGCGAGCCGGGCGACAAGCTCCCGGTTCAAGTTCCTCCCGTCCAGATAGCGGATGTCCTCGACGCAAGCAGCCGGGTTCGGTGTCCGCGACGCCTTCAACAGCTTCAACACGCGCCGCTCGGTGCGGGCCGCGGTCTCCTGCTCGAGCGCGTGGCGGATCTTCTGCGAGAACGTCCACTGGTCGAAGGCGGGATCGTTCGCGATATCGATCACCGCTTCCCCGAACGCGGTCATCCGCAACCTCGTGAACAGGGGCATGTCGTCGGTGGTGAGGTGCTGCTCAAGCATCAGCGGTCGCCTCCCGCCGTCTCGCCGGCTGATCGGAGCGCATCGAGGCTGAACGACCCGGCGCCGGCCAGGTGCGCCCGACTGGTGTCCCTGCGCCCCGGCGTGCCGACACCCGCCGGTGACGCGACGACGATTCCGGCCTCGCTGCTGACGGTGGGGCGGGCGTCGAGGGCGGCGCGGAGGGCAGTGATGCGGTTCTTGACGGCGGTGTATGTGATCTGCCGGTGCGGATCTTCGTCGACCAGGCCCCGGCAGGCCTGCTCGAGCAGGACCCTGCCGCCGCGGCCTCCGAGGTCGAGGATGTTCATGCAGGACCGGTAGCCCTGCGCTTCGATCACCTTCCCCTCCAGCAGCCGCGTCAGCGCCGCGACCGTGCCAGGCCCGACCTTCGCGGCCTGGCGGAGGAAGTACCCGCGCGTCCAGAGCCCCGACACCGCTTCGGCATGCGCGGGCGCGTGCTCGGGGTCGGTGACATACCCGTTGCGTCGCGGCCCCTGCTGGTGGGTCGCGATGATCTCGCCGCCGCTGAGCACGTCGATCTGCTCCCCGATGATCCGGACGTCGACACTGAGCCCGGCGAACCGAGACGGGACGGAGTACTTGATCGTGTCGAGCTGGATATGCCAGTCGCGGTGGACCTTCGCCTTCCGCCAGATCACCGGCTCCCAACGCCGAGGAGGCAGCGGGATCAGCTCACCCCGCTCGTGCTCGGCGAACCATCCGCGGCGAGACCGCGGCTCACCGCGGAACGGGGTCCGGTCGTTGATCGCCTCGACTTGGACGGCGACGGCGCCGTTCAACTCGTCCAGCGACGCGAACACCCGGTCGGCGAGGTAGTGGATCACCCAGTTCGTGACAACCTTCACCCCCGCCTCGACGTTCCCCTTGTCCCGCGGCCGGTAGGAGCGGGTCGGGACCGCGGCGGTGGCGTAGTACTCCAGGAACTCCGCATACGACGAGTTCACGTCTCGCGCCCTGTCGGTTCGGCTGATCTGGTTCGACGCGGTCGACGCGTTGTCCGGAACGATCACCTGGGTGACACCGCCGAAGTACTCGAACGCGCGGCGGTGCGCGTCCAGCCAGGCCGACTGCTTCTCATCCAGGCACCCGTACGCGAACACCATCCCGGAGAACGGCAGCGACGCGACGAACACCGACACCCGCGTCATCTGCCGGGTCACCGGGTCCGTCAGCTGCATCTGCGTGCCCGCCCAGTCGACCTGCATCGTATGGGCGGGGACGTGCGCGATCGGGAGGGTCAGATCGTTCACGCGGACGTGCTCCGCGACGATCTGACAGAACCGCTCATACCCGTAGAACCGTGCACCCGCCGGAGCGTCGGTCTCCAGATACCGCGCCCACAACACCTTCAGCGGCGGCTTGTTCCGCCCCAACCGCGCGGCGACGATCTTCTCGATGTCGACCGGGACGAACTCCTCGACCAAGCTCTTGCGGCCATCGGTGAACAGCCGGTCGATGTCCTCCAGCGTCAGCGCGTCGACCTGCTCACGCGTCGTCCAGCCCTCGCCGTCGAGGACCCGCCGGGCCCGCGCGATCGCACGATGCGAGCACCCCGCCATCGCCTCGATCTGCCTGTACGCATACCCCTGCACCAGCAGGCCCAACACAAACCGGTAGTCCGTCATCGCCGACGTTCCTCTCCGCCAGCGACCAGCCGTTGGCCGCGGCGGGAGTCATCCTCGAACTCGAGGAGGTAGTGCTACCCGCTCCCCGCACCCGCGCTACCAGATCGTTACACGCGCGCTACCCGAAGCCCCGTCTTAACAGCAGCCCTCCGCACAGTACGAAAGGGCCTCCCAGACCCTCACCGCAGGGGCTGCGTCCAAGACCGGGCTCACCGACGAACAAGTCGCGATCATCGCCCACGCCGCCGCCACCAGCGAACTGAACTGTGATCGGTGCAGGCGTTATCGGACTATCGGTGGCTCACGAGCTTGCCACTGCCGGGCATCAAGTAACCGTCGTAGCCGACACCGATACTGCTGAAACCGTATCTTCCGTAGCCGCTGCCGTCTGGTTTCCCTTTCGAAGCGAACAAGGCGACCTGGCCGACCACCTGCTCGAACGTTCTCTTACACGCTTCAATGAGCTGTCGATAATCCCCGGCGCAGCAATCGAACAACGAACAGGGACTGTTGTTGAACGGGTAGCGGACCAAGACCGCTCCTGGGCACGTTTCCTCCCCGATGCCTTGGAGGCCATGAGGGGCCAGCTCCCACCCGGTGCTCTGTCAGGAGTTAGAGCTACGGTCCCCGTCATCATGATTCCCGCTTACTTGCCTTGGCTCCGTCAAGAGGTGGCTGGAAAGGGTGTCATCTTCAAACAGGGCAAAGTCAACGACCTTTCCGAACTTGGCACTTCCGCTGACGCCGCAGTCATCGCCACGGGCATACGCGGAGGTGAATTATTGGGTGGGGATAGTTTGATCTACCCCATCCGGGGACAGATCGTACGTCTGGCAAATCCCGGGCTAACCGAATGGATCACCGACGAAGACAACCCTGACGGCCTGACCTACGTCTTCCCTCGACGGGAGGACATCATTGTTGGAGGAACCGCAATTGAAGACTCCTGGGACACGGCCCTCGATCTGGAAACGGAGCGAGCAATCTTGGAGCGGGCCAGCAAACTCGTGCCTGCACTAGCGGAACAGCCCGTCCTTGGGCGCGCAGCGGGGCTGCGACCAGCCCGCCAAAAAATTCGCCTCGAGTATGTCTCTGGTTATGACCTGCCCGCGATCACCGCTTACGGACACGGTGGTGCTGGAGTCTCCTTGTCCTGGGGGACTGCCGAACGGGTTCTATCGCTCATTCAAGAGCTCAACTAGGCAGTTCCGGCCCTCTCGGTGAGTACCGAACGGTGAAGTGCCGGTGGTGCGCCGGCTCCCCCGATCCTGAGGATCAGCGGCGCTGGTTGTCCTGACGCAATGACTGCAGCTCCGCCACCGTGGCGGCCGTGTTCTGCGAGGTCCGCACCATGGCGATGTAGAACTCGATGGTGACCCGCATCAGCACCAGCATGATGAAACCGGGGAGTCGCCGGCGGCACCCAGCGTTAGCCTGCGCCCGTCACCAGGTGGCGGCGACGAAGCCGTGCAGGTCGGCCTCCAGCTCAATCCGTGAGCGCATCAGCTCGGCGACCAGGCCGGCGTCGAGCGCACTACGCAACCGGTCCCGGGGCACGGAGACGGTCATCCCGGCCACCGCTGCGCCCGAACTGTCCCAGACGGCCACGCCGACTGCCCCGACGCCCTCCTCGGTGCCCTGGTCGTTGACGGCGAAGCCGCGGATCCGGATCATTGCCAGCTCGGCGGCGAGCCGCGTGTGGGATTTCGCGTCGAAGGGGCTGCCGACCAGCTCGGCCTGCAGGCGGTACAGCTGTTCGACCGCCGCCGGGTCCATCGACGCGAGCAGGGCCTTCCCACCCGAGGCCGCGGCGGCCGGCAGGGCCACGCCCTGGCGGTCACCCACTCGAACAGATTTGCCTCCCTCCACGGAGGCCAGGAAACACACTTCGGTCCCCGCACGCACCATCAGGTTGGCCGTCTCCCGCAGCCGACCGGCCAGCATCTCCAGGTGCGGGTAGCTTCGGTGACGCAGCTCAGCCGTCCAGGGAACCCCCACCGGCGGCAGGCCCAGTGCCGGGCCCGGGATGTAGCGCCGGGAGGCATCCTGGACGGCGTACCCGCGGTAGACGAGCATCGCCATGAGGCGGTGTGCCGTGGAGACGGAGACTCCCAATAGCCGGGCGGCAACACTGATACGTATCCGGCCGTAGTCACGCACCATCTCCATCAGGGTCAGGGCGTGGTCCACAGACTCGACGGGATACCTCGGCGGCTGCCGCAGGGACGGCGTTTTCTGCACAGTAGATCATTCTGGCACCGTTCGTGTGCGGAGGTTCACAGTAGATCTATGATCCAGCGCACATCCGCCTCGGGCGCGCCCTCCACGGCGTCCCGCCGACAGGCCGACACCACCGTCCAGGGCTCACCGCAGGGCAGCGGACTGTCCCGCCGCCAGGCCACCCTGGCCGTGGTGGTCTGCTGGCTCCTCGTGGTCTTCGACGGCTACGACCTCATCGTCTTCGGCACCGTCCAGACCTCGCTGCTGGAGGACACCGGCTGGGGACTGGACAACACCTCCCTCGGGCTCATGGGATCCATGGCGTTCGTCGGGATGATGATCGGCGCCCTGCTGGCCGGGCGGATGGCCGATTCCTGGGGCCGGCGCCGCACCATCCTGGCGTGCGCCGTCACGTTCTCGATCTTCACCATCCTCTGCGCCTTCGCTCCGAGCGCCTGGGTCTTCGGCGTTTTCCGGCTGCTGGCCGGGATCGGCCTCGGCGGCCTGGTGCCCTCGGCCAACGCCATGGTGGCCGAGCTGGTCCCCGAACGCTGGCGCTCCTCCATCGCCACCTTGATGATGTCCGGCGTCCCGATCGGCGGTTCCCTGGCCGCCCTCATCGGCATCCCCCTGATCCCGGCCCTGGGCTGGCAGTCGATGTTCCTCGTGGCCGTCCTGGCCCTCGTCATCGTGGTCCCGATGGGTTTGGCCTACCTCCCCGAGACCCTGCCGTCCGAAGCCGCGGACCGGGATCGTCCCGAAGCCTCTCAGGCCACTGGCGGTGCGGCGAAGGCCGGCGGTTTCTCCCTGTTGCTCCGTGATCCCTTCCTTTTGGCCTCCATCATGTTCGCCCTGGCCACCCTGGCCACGCTGTTCGCGTGGTATGGACTCGGCACGTGGCTGCCGCGCGCCATGGAAGCCCAGGGCTATGACCTCGGTTCCGCCCTGACCTTCTCGCTGTCCCTGAACATCGGTGCCGTGCTCGGCTCGATCGTCACCGCCTGGGCCGGCGACCGCTTCGGCGCTGTCCGTTCCGGCGTCATCGCCGCCGCCCTGGCCGGCGTGGCCCTGCTGAGCCTGCTGCTCTCGCCGTCGGTGTGGCTCGTGTACGTGATCCTGATGGTGGCCGGCGTCGGGACGCACGGCACACAGTGCCTGATCATCGCGGCCGTGGCCAACCACTACCCGGGGCACCTGCGCGGCACGGCCCTCGGCTGGGCCTTGGGCGTGGGGCGCCTGGGTGCCGTGACGGCCCCGCTGGTGGCCGGATTCCTGCTCGACGGCGGCTTCGGCGCCGGCTCGATCTTCGTCGCGTTCGGGGTGGCGGCCCTGGTGGCAGCGGTGTTGTTGGCCGTCATCATCGCTCAGGGCAACGGTGGCCGCACGGCGGCCCGTGGGTCAGTTGCCCCGGAGCCTGCCGCTCAGGAGCGGGTCGAGCAGGTGCGGATAGCACCGTAGCCGTGGGCAGGACTTCCACCGTCCGGTACAGTCCAGCCATTCCGCCGATTTCTCCGCGGGCCAGGGATTCATCTTCACTGTGCTCGATCCGACTGGCCGATGCACTCATCGAGTGGATCGCCGCCGACTGGCCCTGGACGCGCTGGGACCGGTGCGGTCGCTGAGAGACTGCACGACCAGAACCCAGATGTTCACGGCGGCCCGGCCTACCGCAGCAGACCGTCACGCAGGGCGCGGAGTACCGCATTCGTCCGGTCCCGCGCTCCCAGTTTCAGGAGGATGGTGGAGACGTGGTTCTTCACCGTGCCCTCGGCGAGAAACAGTGCTTGGGCGATCTGCCGGTTGGGGTATCCCTCGGCCATCAGCCGCAGCACCTCCTGTTCCCGTTCGGTGAGGTCCTGGGCGGGCACCGCAGCCTCCGGCGTGGGGACAGTCCCGGTGCGGATCGCCCGCAGCAACCGATCGGTGATGGACGGGGCGATGAGGGTCCCGCCGTCGGCCAGGGTCTGCACCGCATGGGTGAGCTGTTCGACCGTCACGTCCTTGAGCAGATATCCGCGAGCGCCGGACCGCAGGGCGTCCAGCACCAGGGTGTCATCGTCGAAAGTCGTCAGTACCAGCACGGGAACCTCGATCCCCCGGTGCAGCAGTTGCCGCAGGGTCCACAGCCCGTCGTAGCGAGGCATCCGCAAATCCAGGAGCACGACGTCGGGCGCCTCCCGGGCGATCACCTCCAGTGCCGCAGCGCCGTCGTCCGCCTCCCCCACCACCTCGACGTGCGCGATGTCCAACAGAGTGCGGATCCCGTGCCGCACGAGGGTCTGGTCGTCGACGACCACAACGCGGGTCATGCGGACGGCACCCGGGCGACGACGCGGAACCCCTGGCCCGGGGTGCCGCGGACGCTGGCCGTAGGTCTCACGGGCATGGTGCGTTCTCGACTGTCGCCGCCTGTGCTGTCTGCACTGTCCACTGTGAAGCCGAACTCCGCCGTGCCGCCCAGCATCTCGAACCGTTCGGCGATCCCCCGCAGTCCGTTCCCAGCTGCGGCCGAGTTCAGGGGCCCACACCCATCGTCCTCGGCCGTGAGCACCACGACGCTGTTGAGACGCTCATCTTCGCCGTCCAGCCCCACGGTGATCCACAATCGGGTGGCATCAGCGTGGCGGAGGGTGTTGGTCGTGACCTCCTGCACGGTGCGTACCAGGGCCTCGGTCCGTGCCTCGTCCAGGCTCAGACTCGGCTCCACCTCGAGTTCCACGTGCAGGCCCGGCAGGCCTGCCACCACTCCTTCCAAGGCATCGGCCAGGTCGGTCGGCTCGGTGCGCAGCTGATCCACGGTCGCGCGCAGATCCGCGAGCAGCTCCCGGGCCACGGTGCCGGCCCGCTCAACGTGCTCCCTCCCCGGCTCCGGGGTCCGGTGCCTGGCCGCCTCCAATTCGAGGGCGAGGACCGTGAGCTGGTGACCGATAGTGTCATGCAGGTCCGGCGAGATCCGCAGCCGTTCGGCGGCGCGGGCGTTCACCGCCAACACGGCGGAGGCGGCCCGCAGGTCCACGTGGGCCCGGGCCAGCTCACGGCGCTGCCGTTGTTCACGGATCAGGGTCACGGTACTCAGCAGGGTCGCGACCTGGATCATCAGGTAGAACCCCAGGAACAGCCCGAGCTCCATCAGGGCGGATTCCGTGAGGTCGCCGTCCCCCTGGGGCGCGGCCTCCTGCACGGCATCCACCGTGAGCACCACTGTGTTGAGCCCGACCAGAACGAGCCCGCCCCCTACGGGTACCAGGTAGGCGCTGATGGCGGCGGTCAGTACGAGGAGGATATTCAGCAGTCCCATCCCCGGGGCGGTCAGCACCAGCACCCAGGAGAACACGACGGCGGCCATGAACCCGATCAGGTCCACTCGCCGCCCCAGGCCGGAGACCGCCGCGATGAGGCTGAGCAGGAAGACGATAAACAGGCTGGTCCACAGGGTGCGGTGGATCGACGGCTCGGCGGCTCCGAACAGGACCGGGGACGCTACGGCGATGGCCACGACGAGCATCGCCAGTCCCGACCAGATCTCGTACCCGTACCGCTGGCTCATCCCCAGAGTCTAGAAGGGCATGGGGTGCCGGCGCTCGTGCCGATGGTCATGGGTGGTCGCCCAGCACGGTGATGACGGGCGGCACCTGTGCGCACGGCCCGTGATGCCTAGCGTCAGGACCATGACCATTCCAGCCCCAGCACCGGCCATCCTTGCCGAGAACCTGCGCAAGTCCTACCGCGGCAGGAGAGCCGTGGACGGCATCACCCTGTCCGTTCAACCCGGTGAGGTGATGGGAGTCCTCGGGGCCAACGGCGCCGGCAAGACCACCACCGTGGAGATGATCGGCGGACTGCGCACGCCGGAGGCCGGCACCGTCCGGGTCCTCGGGCTCGACCCCCGGCATGATCGCGGTGCGGTACGTCAGGTCCTCGGCGTTCAATTGCAACAGTCCTACTTGCACGGGGCGCTGACCGTGGCCGAGCTCGTGGACCTGTACCGCAGCTTCTACCCCGACCCGGTCCCGGCGGAGGAGCTCGTCGACCGCGTGGGCCTCGGCGCACAGCGCCGGACCCGGTTCGAGAAGCTCTCCGGCGGCCAGCAACAGCGGGTCTCCATCGCGCTCGCGCTGGCCGGCCGCCCGCGCGTCGTGATCCTGGACGAGTTGACCACGGGACTGGACCCGCGGGCGCGCCGCCGGCTGTGGTCCCTGGTCGAGCAGATGCGCGATGACGGCGTGACCGTGCTACTCGTCAGCCATGCCATGGATGAGGTGGAGCACCTGTGTGACCGGCTCGTCGTCCTCGACGCCGGACGCGTCATCGCCCGCGGCACCCCAGGCGAGATCACCTCCGCCACTGGGACGCCCTCACTGGAGGAGGCCTTCCTGGCCCTGACCGGGCGGGATCTCGACGAGGACGACGACGGCTCGACAGAGAAATCCACCACGGAAGCCGAGGCCCACTGATGACAACCGCCACCCTTCATCCGCCCACGGCACGACGTCCCGGCCCGAAGTCCTGGCTGGCCCTGGTGGGAGCCGAGGCGAAGATGGTCACCCGGGACACCTCCGGACTCATCATCCCGTTGGGCCTCCCCCTGCTGATCCTGGTCATGAGCGCCGCACCGGCCTCCCAAGAAGTCATCGTCAACGGACGCACTGCGCTGGACCTGTTCGTGCTTCCACTGGTGCTGACCGTCATCATCGCGACCATCGGCATCATCAACATGCCCAGCTTCTTGGCCTACTACCGCCGCTCTGGAATCCTGCGCCGACTGGCCGTCACCCCGGCGTCTCCGGCGATGGTGCTGGTGGCACAGGCGGTGGTGAGCCTCCTGCAGGCCGTGCTCGGACTGGCCTTGGCCCTGGCCGTGGCGTTCTGGGGGTTCGGGGCGAACCCGCCCGCTCACCTGTGGGCCGGCGTCGGGATCTTCCTGCTGGCCCTGGCCGCGATGTATGCGCTGGGGATGATGGTGGCCGCCGTTGCCCCGACGCCGAACTCGGCCGTCGCCATCGGCCTGGTCCTGTTCTTCGCCTTCGGCGCCCTGGGAGGGTTGTTCGGTGGGGTGCAGATGCTGCCTGACGCGCTGGCGCCGCTGGCCGACTGGCTGCCGTTCGGGGCCGCGGTCCAGTCGTTGGGATCGGCGTGGGCCGGCGTGGCCGTTGAGATGACGCACCTCGTCAGCCTGGCCACCACCACGGTGATCGGCACCGGGGTGGCGATCTGGCTGTTCCGCTGGGAGTAGGACGGCAGCGTCAGGGACTCCTGGGAACCTTGACCGCGATCACCGGGACGGAGGCGCCCAATAGGATCTCCTGGGCGTTCGAGCCGAGCAGCAGCTTGCCCACCGGACTGCGGTGCTTGATACCGACCACGATCACGGACGCGTTCAGTTCCTCGGCCACGTCCAGCAGGTCACCGGCGGCATCTCGACCGCGGGCATCCGGCTGACGGTGCGTGATCGCGAGGCCCGCCAGCGCAGGATGGTCGGCCAGTCCGGCAACGGAGTCCGAGGCTCCGGACCCACCCTCGCCGCCGTCGAGGTCGAAGATGATGAGATCCTCACCCCGGCGCGTGGCCTCGGCCACCGCGAAATCCACGGCCGCCCGGCCCTCCGGGCTACCCGTCCGCCCCACCAATACCGACATGCCGACTCCCTCCGGTGTGCGGACGCGTCACCGCGACGTCCCGCCCTTCGTCCACGAATGTGACTCAGGATACATTTCCCTGTAGACAAGGGGAGCACCAGCCCATGAGCCAGTCCAGAGGGGGACGTCCAGCATGGCAGCTGACCATCACGCCACATCAGGTAAACCCGGCATCGGCATGATCATCTATGGCGTGATAGCCGCCCTGGTGATCGGGGCGGCGTCGTTCTTCTCGATCCAGTCGGCCACCGCCGGGGCGGACCTTCGCAGCAATCTGACCCTGATCGCGCCGGCGGGCGCCGGCGGCGGCTGGGATGGGTTCACCCGCTCCCAGCAGTCCGCGATGCGCGTCAACGGGATCGTCAACAACGCCCAGGTCGTCAACATCCCGGGCGCCGGCGGCACCATCGGCCTCGGCCGGTTCAGCACCATGCACGGCCAGGCCGACACCCTCATGGCCACCGGCTCGGTGATGCTCGGGGGGATCGAACTGAACAACTCCCCCGTGGACCTCTCAGACGTGCGGCCCATCGCCCGACTCTCAGACGACTTCGATGCGATCGTCGTCCCGGCCGATTCACCCTATGAGACGATCGACGACCTGGTGGCGGACTGGCGGAAGGATCCCGCGTCCTTCCCGTGGACCGGCGGTTCGGTCGGCTCCATCGATCACCTGATCATCGCCGAGCTGGCCCTGGAGGCAGGCATCGATCCGGCCGAGATCACCTACATCCCGAAGACCTCCGGCGGGGAGGCGATCCAGACCATCGCCTCCGGCACCGCGAAGGCGGCGACCTCCGGATACAACGAGTTCGCGGACCAGATCGAAGCCGGCCGGATCAGGGCCTTGGGCATCTCCAGTCCTGAGCGGCTCGACGGCGTGGACGTCCCCACCATCACCGAGCAGGGGTATGACGTGGTGATGGCCAATTGGCGCGGCATGC
This sequence comes from Citricoccus muralis, assembly GCF_003386075.1. GTDB lineage: Bacteria > Actinomycetota > Actinomycetes > Actinomycetales > Micrococcaceae > Citricoccus > Citricoccus muralis. Next base: position 834,165 of record NZ_QREH01000001.1, on the reverse strand, counting down.
TCGCCGCTCCGGGCATCACCGATGAGCAGTTCGAGGAGCTCGAGGCCATCGTCACGGAGACCACCCAGACGCCCGAGTGGCGTCAGGCCCTCGAGGACAACCAGTGGACCGACTCCTTCATGATCGGCGAGGAGTTCGAACAATTCATCGCCGAGGACCAGGAGAAGATCGCCGCCCTGATCGAGGAGTTGGACCTGTGAGTCAGTCCCAGCCCAGCGCCCCCTCGCACCCCGTGGGCGACGCCGGCTCCCCCGCCGCCCGCGGTTGGTGGCACGGACGCAGCGGCCTCTTCCTCGCCGCCTTCATGGCGGCCTTCTCCACGTACCTGCTGGTCGGCATTCTCACCATGGCCGTCCCGGACGGCGCCGATGCCCCCGGACCGCAGTTCGTCCCCCTGATCATCACGGTGGCCGGGTACATCCTCGCCGTCTTGCTGGCCGTTCACTACATCCGCACGCCCGAACCGGCGGTCACCCCCACCTTCACCGCCGAGGACGATGCGACGGAGGAGGAGCGGCGCGCGGCAGAGGCCGCCGCGACCGTGCAGTACCGGACCTTCTCGGACTGGTACGCCGTGGGCTGGAGCGTCGCCGGGTTCCTGGCCTTCGCACTGTTCCTGAACGTGCTCGGCTGGATCCTCGGCGCGGCACTGCTCTTCTGGTGCGTGGCGCACGGGATCGGCAGCCGACGCCACCTCTTCGACGCCAGCCTGGGCCTGCTGCTGAGCAGTTTCATCTATCTGGCCTTCGACGTCGGGCTGGGCCTGTCCCTGCCCTCCGGCCTGCTGGGAGGGGTGTTCTGAGATGGAATCCATCATGAACCTCATGGAGGGCTTCGGCTTGGCGCTCTCCCCCATGAACCTCCTGTGGGTCGTCGTCGGCTGCCTGCTCGGCACCGCGGTCGGCGTCCTGCCCGGATTGGGCTCCTCGATGGCCGTGGCACTGCTGTTGCCCATGACCTTCGCCCTGGACCCCACGGGCGCCTTCATCATGTTCGCCGGCGTCTACTTCGGTGGACTCTTCGGCGATTCCACCATGGCCATCCTCATGAACACCCCGGGCCAGGCCTCCGCGATCGCCTCCACGTTCGAGGGGCATCGCATGGCGAAGGCCGGGCGGGCACCCCAGGCCCTGGCCACCGCCGCCATCGGTGCGTTCATCGGCGGCATGATCGGCTCCATCGTCGTGGTCTTCCTGGCCCCGGCGCTGGCGGACTTCTCGGCCAATTTCGGCCCCCAGGAGTTCTTCGCGCTTGCGCTGTTCGCCTTCGTGGCCACGTCCTCCGTGGTGGCCGACTCGATCCTGAAGGGCCTGTGCTCGCTGATCATCGGACTGGGCATCGCCGTGGTCGGCATCGACCAGACCTCGGGGGCCGAGCGGTTCAGCTTCGGCGTTCCCCAGCTCTTCGACGGCATCTCCCTGGTGACCGTGACCGTCGCGATCCTGGCCCTCGGGGAGGTCTTCCACATCGCCTCGAGGGTGCGCCGCGATCCCACCAACCGCGTCATCCAGGCCAAGGGCCGGCCGTTCCTGTCCGGTCGGGAGTTCCGCGAGGCCCTGCCTGCCTGGCTCCGAGGCACCGGCATCGGCCTGCCCTTCGGCGTCATCCCCGCCGGTGGTGCCGATGTCCCGACCTTCGTGGCCTACGGCCTGGAGCGCCAGCTCGACCGTCGGCGCAAGAAACCCCAGTTCGGCAAGGGCGCCATCCGTGGGCTCGCTGCCCCGGAGGCCGCCGGAAACGCCACCACGGGGACCGCCATGGGTGCGCTGCTGTCCCTGGGCCTGCCCATCTCCGCCACCGCGGCCATCATGCTCGCCGCCTTCGAGCAGTACGGACTGCAGCCCGGCCCGCTGATGTTCGATCGGTCACCCGATCTGGTCTGGGCTCTGCTGGCCAGTTTCTTCATCGCGATGGTCGTGCTGCTGATCCTCAACCTGCCCTTCGCACCGCTCTGGGCCAAGCTGCTGGTGATCCCCCGCCCCTATCTGTACGCCGGGATCACGGTCTTCTGCGGCATGGGCGTCTACGCGACCTCGGGCTCCACCTTCGACCTGTTGATGCTCTTGGGCATCGGCCTGCTGGGATTCGCGCTGCGCCGGTTCGGTGTGCCGCTGGCCCCCCTGATGATCGGCATGGTCCTCGGCCCCCTCTTCGAGACGAGCATGCGGGACGCCCTGGCCAGCTCCAACCAGAGCTACGGCGTCTTCGTCGATGGGCCGATCCCGGTGGCCATCTATGCACTCCTCGCCCTGTCCCTGGCGATCTCCATCGTGGGCCGCGTCCGGTCGAAGGCACGGAAGGACACCTGACCTACCGCGTCAGAGTGTGACGCGGGCGGCGGCATGAATTCGCACTCCACACCTCAGGCACTTTAGGTTAGGTTCACCTTACCAATGAGGGGAACGTCATCATGATCTCGCAGGACAACGCACAGCGTCCCGCCGGTGTGCCCGTGCTCGCCGTGGTGGGCACCCGCCCGGACGTGCGGCTGGAATATGCCACCGAGTTGGCCCGGACTCTCGACCGGCAGCTGGTGACCTCCTTCCAGCTGCGGGGCGCCGAGGAGCCCGCGTCTGAGGCGAGTCGGCTGACTGCCCGGGTGGAGACTCCGGCCGGTGCCGTGGTGGAGATCCCCGACCGGGTGTCCACGGCAGATCTCACCGCCGAACTGTCCTCGACCGCGTCCGCCGCGCGGCTGGAGGACGTGATCTGCGTGGTGGACGCCGCACATGGCGTGCAGGACTTGTTCCGCGAGGATTACCTGGTCCCCCGGAGCGGTCACCCGTCGACGGCCACGGCTCGGTCCCTCGTATCCATCACCCATGTGGAGTATGCCTCCCTGATCGTCCTGGTCAACTGGGAGGATGTCCCCACGGACGAGCTCCGAACCCTGCTGGCACTGGTCCACCACCTCAGTCCGCGCGCACGAGTGCGCCTGCTGGAGGACTTGGCAGACATCCGGGACACCCTGCCGGCTCTCCCCGCGGCCCCGGGCTATGACGCACACCTGGACCGCCCCGGCTGGGTCAACGTGCTGGCCAACGAGTTCGAGACCTTCATCCATGATGACCGCGTGGCGGCCCTCCACTACGACTGCGCCCGGCCGTTCCATCCCGTGCGGATGCATGAGCTGGTCCACGAGCTGATGACCCCTGAGCGGTTCGGCACCGTGGTCCGCTCCGCCGGCTACTGCCGGGTGGCCAGCAGCGCCAACGTCACCGGCCATTGGAACCACGTGGGCAAAGTGATGGCGCTCAGCCCGGTCAGTCTCGACGACGACCTCGAGCTGTTGCTGGACCCCTGGGCGGACACGGACCCCCTGACCGTCGGCCAGAGCCTGGCCTTCATCGGCCTGGACCTGGACCGCGAGGGGCTGATCAGCGCCCTCGACCGGGCCGTGCTGACGGACGAGGAATTCCTCGCAGGACCCTCCGCGTGGGCCGAACAGGTGAAGCGGCTCCCATAGCTCTGGTCACCTGGCTCAGGGGACCAGCATCACCTTGAGGGCCTCGCGGCGGTCCATGGCGGCATAGGCGGCCGGTGCCTGCGTGAGCGGCATGGCGACGTCGAAGACCCGCCCGGGGTTGATCTCTCCGGCGACGACCTGTGCCGTGGCGGACTCGAGGTAACGGCGCACGGGAGCCGTGCCTCCCGTGAGCGTGATGTTGTTCAGAAACAGGCTGCCGCCGATCGGAGCCTCCCGGTACTGGGGAACGCCCACGCGGGAGATCGTCCCGCCGGCGCGCACCACCCCAGCCGCCTGCTCGTAGGCCGGACGATGGCCCACAGCCTCGAGCACCACGTGGGAACCGTGGCCACCGGTGAGGTCCCGCACCAGCTCGATGCCCTCCTCACCGCGTTCGGCCACGACGTCCGTGGCACCGAACTCACGGCCCAGGTCCGTGCGTGAGGCGTGCCGGCCCATGAGGATGATCCGGTCCGCGCCGAGCTGGCGGGACGCCAAAACGGCGGAGAGACCCACGGCACCGTCACCGATCACGGTCACGGTCTGCCCGGGGCCCACCTGGCCCATCGTCGCGGCGTGGTATCCGGTGAGGTAGACGTCCGAGAGACTCAACAGGCTCGCGAGCAGCTCCTCGGAGCCGTTGCCCGTCTCATCGACGGCAGAACCGTCGGCGGCCCGGACAGCCACCAGGGTGCCGTCAGCCAGCGGGACGCGGACGAACTCGGCCTGCAGGCCGATCCCCTGGCCACCGAAGAACCCTCCATGCAGGCAGGAGACGTGGAATCCCTCACGGCAGAACTCGCAGGTGTTGTCCTGGTAGGTGAAGGAGGAGATCACCAGGTCGCCCGGGCGCAGCGAGGTCACGGCCGCGCCGACCTCCTCCACCACGCCCATCACTTCGTGGCCCATCGGGCTGCCCTGCTCCGAGACCTCCATCGAGTGATAGGGATGCAGGTCCGAGCCGCACACGCAGGAACGCACCGTGCGGATGACGGCGTCCGTCGCCTCGATCAGGCTCGGGGCGGGAATGGTCTCGACGCGGACGTCTCCGGCACCGTACATGAAGGTCGCTTTCATGGTCTCCACGCTACCGGCAGTCTCCTGGCCGAACGTTCCGCTCGCCGGCCCGCCTCCGGCGAGGCCCTACCCCACGATGGTGACGGTTCCAGCGTCGGCATCGACCTCCACGATGTCTCCGGTGCGGATGACCTGGACCGGATCACGGTCGAACTCGCTGACGGTCGGTACACGAGTCACCACGGCGCCGAGCACGGCCTTGGTGGTCACCGTGGTGAACACCATCGCTGCCGGAGCCGTTCCCAGCAACCGTGTGCTCTGGAAGAAGCCTGACCAGCCGGACGAGCCCTTGGCCCCGGGGAAGACGAGGACCTTGCCGGTGAAGCACACCCCGAACAAGGCGTGACGCCGTTCGATGATGGTGCCCTGGGCCGGGTCGATGCCACCCCAGCCGGAGATGGTCTCCGGCGAGACGAGGGCTTCGGCCCGGACGATTCCGGGAACGATCCCCCTACCCCTCAGCACCGTTCCGGATACCACGGCGTGGGCTTCTGCGGACGGCACGCTCATGACAGCTCTCCAGTCCAGGTTCCAGTGATCGCGGCCTGCACGCAATCGGCCGTGGTGCCGAACCAGGCCTCGATCCCCAGGATGGCAGGCAGATAGTGGGCCTGCTTGGCGCTGTCGGTGGCGAATACCCGCGTCCCCGTCGGCGCCGTCCGGGACATGGCCGGACAGGAGTCCGTCAACAACCGTCCACCGGCACGGTGGATGACCTCCGTGTAACCGTTGCGGTCTGCCACGGCCCGCAGAGCCCGCGGTGTCATGATCCACAACTCCGTCCCGGGATGCAGCGTCCGCCCGTCCAAGAGGGCGGCGATCTCCCCCAGCTGGTCCAGGGAGGCGTGAGGACAGCCCAGCAGCACGAAGTCGACGTCCTCGGTGTCACCCTGGTTGTTGAGCAGTTCGTACATGTCGCGTCGATCCGAGGCGGTGAACGCCACTGGATCCGGGATCCGGTGCGGGCCGAAGGCGGCTTCCACCGAGGGTGCCTCCGGTGTGACACCAGGCAGGTGGAAGATCTCCACGCCCCCGGTGGTGGCCAGGGCCGCCCCGAGGTGCTTCAGGTCGGCTTGGCTGGGCAGGGCCAGCTCCCCCGTCAGGACGGGCCGCTCCTCCTGGACCACCTGCCCCGCGAAGTACCCGAACAGTCCCCAGTCCAGGAACGAGTCGATGGGCACGTCCGCGCGGATCAGGTGGGATCCGTGACGGTTCTCGTCCAGGTGATTGCCCCAATAGGGGATGCGGCCGGTCAGTCCGGCCGCTCCTGTCGACGCAGTGCCCTCGCAATTGGACTTGGCCCCGATGACCGAGTTCGCGTAGACCACCGCGGAGGACTCCATCCAGGCGATGTGCTCTCCGCGCACGGGCAGGTTTCCCACCTGGTACGGCGTGCACGTGGCCAGGATGTTGATGCCCCGATCACTGGCGAAGGCCTCTGCCTCGGCCTGCAGCTCGACCAGGTGAGGGTTGTAGGGGGTGACGTTGAGGGCATCGGCACTGAAGCCGTGCTGCAGTTGGCACGTGGGGACCCGCATCTTGGGAATCTCGATCTCGTCATCGCAGTCGAGGTTGATGACGGCGTACGCCTTGTTCCAGCCGCCCTCGGCGGCGATCTTCTCCTTCGCGGGGGTGGGTTGGGTCGACGTTCCGGCCACATTGCGGACACTGCACAGCCTCTCGGCCCCCAGTCCCTCCCCGTAGCGGAGCAGCAGGTCCATGGCTGCCGCCACGGCGTCACCGTCCCGCCCGTCCCGCATGGCCCGGTCCTCGTCAGTGAGCTGCATGGAGGTGCTCCTTCTCTTCTTCGTCCTGACGGTTGCTGGACGGCACGCCTGCCGGGACCGTGCCGTCTCCGGCCTCGTCCGGACCGATATTGGCCCGGATGCGTTCGCGTAACTGGGGCAGGTCGATCTCGGCCACGGGACCGCCGTCGGCCAGGTCGAGCGCGTGGGCCGCGGCCTCGCCCATGGCCGCACAGGGGCCCATCACGCGGATGCTGGAGAGGGCGGCCGCGTCGCCGTCCACGCACCGTCCGGCAGCCAGCAGGTTGACGGCACCCCGGGGGGTGATGCTCCCCAGGGGCACATAGTGCACGTGTTCGCCGTCGAATTGCTCCCAGACGTATCCCTCGGGCTGGTCATGCAGTTCGATGGGCCAGGAGGTCCGGGCGATCGAATCCTCGAACCGGAACCCTGAGCGCACCTCGTGTTCGGTGAGCTGATGTTCACCGGCGATCCATCGGGTCTGGCGCCGGCCCGGAAGACCATAGAAGCGGACGGAGGCCTGGCCGAAGGCCGCCGGATGGTGGTCCCGGAGGAATCGGATGACGCGATCGGCCTGGTCCTTGCCGCGCAGTTGGGCTTCAGCGGCCCCGACAGCCTCGAGGGGGGATTCGATGTGGGTCATGTTCAGGACCGCCGTGTCCCGGCCGGGAAAGAAGAAGGCCAGGCCGTCCCGACGGATCAGCCCGTACTCCTCGGCATGGTCGTACACACTCTGGGCCAGGTCCTGGGGGTCCGGCGCGGCGGAGGGGACGAGCCCCTCGACGCGCACCTGCTGCGATCCCCAGATGGTCCGTTCCGGGACGCGGCATTCGAGGCCTGCCTCCCAGGTCAGGGCGGCGTCTCCGGAGGCGTCGATGAAGGCGTCCGCCTCGACCTTCAGCAGTCCGTAGCGCGTCGCGAACGTCACAGACCGCAGGTGGCCGGCGTCGTTGTCCACCGAGAGGATGGAGGCTCCGGTCACGGGGACCACACCCGCCTGGACGATCTCTCGTTCCATCCAGCGGCCCACGGCGTGCTCGTCATAGTTCACCGTGATGGTGTGGCGGTGGTTGTAGGAGAGGTCGCCCGTCTTCTCCAGGGCGGGGAACATCCGGTCGAAGAGCCCGTGCGTGAGCTGGCGGTACTCCGGTCCGTTGCCGTAGACACCGCAGAACAGTCCGATCAGGGAGTTCGCGCATTGCCCGCCGAGCATGGGCAGGGCGTCCACGAGGATCACCCGCCGGCCCAGGCCCGCCGCGGTCAGGGCGGCGGAGACGCCGGCGATGCCGGCACCGACAACGCACAGGTCTCCGCGCAGTTCCTCCAGCGGTCCGCTCGGTGGTTTCGTGACGGTGTGGATCTTCACGTCGGTCAGTTTGTGGGGCATCAGGAGTCCTTGGCGTAGTGGTGGTGCTGCAGTGCGGGGGCAGTGTCGGGGACCAGGGTGGCGCCGCGTTCGAGCGGGGTGACCGTCCGGGCATAGACGCCCAACCAGCCACCGGTCGTGGCGGGCTCGCGGGCCGGCCGGGTCAGCCGGCGTCGCTCGAGCTCCTCCCCGGACACGAGCAGGTCGACGGTCCTGGCCGGCATGTCGGCACGGATCCGGTCGCCGTCGTGGACCAGCCCGAGGGGCCCCTCCAGGGCTCCTTCCGGCTTGACCTCGCCGACGACGATGCCCTGGTTCACGAGCCCGGAGAGCTGGCCGTCGGTCACCACCGCCACCTGACCGGTGAGTCCGGCACCGTTGAGGGCGAACACGACATTGGACGCCATCCCCATTCCCGGTGTGCCGGAGGGTCCCAGGCCGCGCAGGACCAGCACGGAGCCCGCCTCGACCTGATGAGCGTTGATGGCCGAGATGGCCTCTGCCGCATCCTCGAAGACCAGGGCAGGGCCCTCGAAGCTGTCCTGGCGGCGTTCGGTGGCGGAGAGCTTGACGATCGAACCGGCCGGCGCCAGGGTCCCGTACAGGATCTGGATGGTGGCGTGTGTGGCACGCGGCTCGTGCAGGGGGCCGATGATGCTGGCGTCCGGCTCCGGTGCCCGCTGCAGGACCCCGCGCAGCGTGCATCCGCCGATGGTGGCGACCTCGAGGTCCAGGACAGGTCGCAGTTGCAAGAGGACGCCGAGCGCTCCCCCGGCGGCCTCCAGGTCTTCAATGCTGTCCGGGCCACTCGGCCGGATGGCCGTGAGCGGGCCCACCTCGCGTCCGAGCTCGGCGAACAGTGCACTGATGTCCACGTCCACACCGGATTCCACGGCGATGGCCTGCAGATGCTTGACACTGTTGATCGATCCGCTCACGGCCAGCACGGCCGCGACGGCGTTGCGGAAGGCGCCCGGGGTCAAGATGTCCCGGGGACGACGCTGGGCCAACACCGCCTCAACGATGGTCCGGGCGGAGGCACGCGCGTTCTCCCACATCGCCGTGCTGTTGGCCGCCACGGGTGCCGATCCCGGCAGACTCATGCCGAGTGCCTCGGCCATGATGTGCATGGTGTTGGCGGTTCCCATGCCGGTGCAGACGCCGGGGCCGGCGATGGCCCGGTCGCTGATCGTGCAGAGGTCCTCGATGGTGATGCCCCCGGTGGCCACGTGGCCGGCCTTCATGAAGACCTCCTCGATGTCCGCAGGCTCGCCGTTGTCCAGGATTCCGCAGGGCTGGTATCCGCAGGGCACCACGATGGTGGGCACGTTGATCCGTCCGGCCGCCATCAGCTGGCCCGGTGTCGTCTTGTCGCACGAGGCCAGACAGATCATGCCGTCCAATTGGCCGCCCTCCACGGCCGCCTCGATGTCATTGGCCAGCAGGTCCCTGCTGGACAGCACGTAGCCGCCCCGGCCACCGGCGGCCATGATGAAGTCGGTGGGTGCCACCGTCCTGATCTCGAAGCCCACGGCCCCGGCCTCCCGGATGGCCTCGACCACCTGGTCGGCGATGACGTCAAGATGGCTGAAGCAGGGAGAGAGCTTCGAGGAGGAGTTGACCACGGCGATCTTCGGCTTGACCACATCCTCGTCACTGAGGCCGAGTGCCTTCCATTGCGTCCGGCGGGTCGCCCACCGGGGAGAGCCGACCGGGAAGTTGCTGCGCAGCTCCATTCAGCCCACATCCTTTCGCCCATAGACGGATTCGTGCCAGGGGATCGCCACGCGCTTGAAGGAGGTCACGATGAAGTACATGATCAGTCCCACGGTGGCCAGCATCAGGATGACCGCGAACAACGCCGGTGCATTGAGCTCGTTGAGGGTCTTCACCACCATGTAGCCCAGTCCCTCGTTGCCACCCAGGTACTCGCCCACGATGGTGCCGATCACCGCCAGCACGATGGCCGTCTCCATGCCGGCGAAGACGTGCGGCATCATGCTCTTGTACTCCAGATGCCGGAAGGTCTGCCACCGGCTGGCGTTGATGCTCTGCATCAGGTCCCGGTGCCCCCGTTCCACGGAGCGCACGCCCAGCAGGACGTTGAGCATGACGGGGAAGAAGGCCAGGAGGCCGGCGATGATGACCTTGGTGGTCATGCCGAACCCGAACCAGATGACGAACAGCGGGATGAGGGCGACCTTCGGCACCACCTCCAGGGCGATGATCAAAGGCCTGACGCTGGCCTCCACCAGGGGTAACTTCCCCAGGATGACCCCCACGATCACACCGGCCAGCACACCGGCCACGAAGCCCAGGACGATCTCGATGACGGTCACCCGCACGTTGTCCCAGGTGGTGGGCTGCGCGAGGAGTTCCCCGAGGTTCTCGAAGATCATGCTCGGTGGAGGCAGAATCAACGGGGAGACGTCCAGCGCCTTGACGCTCAGTTCCCAGATCACGAACAGCACCACGAGGAGTCCGGGAGTGGTGATCCACGGCAGGACTTTCAGCAGCTTCTTACGATTCATGGTCGTCCTCTTCGTTCAGTGAGGTGTGCAGGTTCCCGACCAGCCCGTGGAAGGCCGCGTCCTTCTTGATCTCGACTCCGCGGGGCCGGGCCAGGGGGACCTCGACGACGTCCTTGATACGACCGGGGCGCGGAGTGAGGTGGACGACCCGGTCCCCCAGGGCCACGGCCTCGTCGATGTCATGGGTGACGAAGACGACGGTGGCGCGGGTGGCCAGGGCGATGCGCTGGATCTCCATGTTCATCTTTTCGCGGGTCAGCGCGTCCAGGGCGCCAAACGGCTCATCCATCAGGAGGAGCTCGGGGTTGTCGCTGAGTGCCCGGGCGATGGCCACCCGCTGGCGCATGCCGCCGGACAGCTCGCGGGGATAGTTGGGGAGGAAGTTCTGCAGCCCCACCAGTTCGGCCAGTTCCCGGACCCGGTCCCGCCGCTCGTTCTTCTTGACCCCGCGCAGGCGCAGGGGCAGGGCGATGTTGTCCTCGATGTTGTACCAGGGGAAGAGATTCGAATCCTGGAACACGACGCCGAGACGCCGGATGACGGATGAGTCGACCGTCTCGTGGTGCCACAGGGCGCGTCCGCCGATCTCGACGTGACCGGCGGTGGGCGGGACCAGTCCGGCCATGATGCGCAGCAGCGTCGTCTTCCCGCAACCGGAACGGCCGATCAGGGAGACGAACTCCTCCTTGCGGATGTCCAGGTTGATGTCGGAGAGCGCGTGGGTGGTCCCGCGTTCGGTCTTGTAGGTCTTGCCGAGTCCGGAGATCCGGATCTCCGGACTCGAGTCCGGCGCCGCAGGCTCAGGCGTTGCCACGGAGGGCTGGGTTTGCATGCTCATGATTGCTCCTCGGGGATGGGCGGGACTCAGGAGGCGGGCAGGTAGCTGTTGTCCAACCACTCCAACGGGTCCGAGCCGGCCTCGACCATCCCGGCAGCCACGAGCTCCTCGTATCCTTCGGCCCAGTAGCCCTCATCCGTGGTGAGCAGCGGCTGGGTCCCCTTCGCAGTCCAGAGGTCCCTACTCTGGCTCAGGGATTCCGTGGCGACGGCGTCGTCATCCAGGGACCCGAAGGAGTACTTCGACCGCATCGTCTCAATGACCGATTCCAGTGATTCGTCGTCGACGATCTCCTGGACGGCATCCCGGATGGCGGCCATGTACGCCGTGATGTGTTCACCGTGCTCCTCCAGGGACTGCTGGGTGGCGGTGTAGATCTGGGAGTCGGCGCGCACGGCATCGCCGGCGTCGAAGGCCTGTGCCTCGCCCGCGAACTGCTGCTGGGTGACGATGGACTGGTCGATGCTGACCATGTACCCCGCGATGTCCCCACGCTTGACCAGTTCAAAGGTCCCGGGGCCCAGGCCGACGACCTGGCGTGCGACGTCGTCGGGGTTCAGGCCGGCCTTGTGCAGCATCAGGGACAGCGACTTGTCGCTGGTACCGCCCTCGGAGGGCACCCCGATGGTCTTGCCGAGGAAGTCCTCGGGCTTCTCCAGTGGATTCGCCGTGGAGTTGAGGATGCGGATCGACGAGCCGCGAACGATGCTGCCCACGTTGACGAGGGGCTGTCCGTCCGCGGCTGCCGTGATCAGGTCGATGGCCCCCACACGGGTCAGCGGGCCTGCCCCGGCCACGAGCGTCTGGATGGCCTGGGGGGAGCCCTTGGTGGACTGGAACGTGACCTTCAGGCCGTGGTTCTCGAAGTGGCCTCCGGCGTCCGCCAGCAGTTCGGGAGCGACCGAAAGCGTCTCCATCGGCAAGTAGCTCAGGTAGGTGAACGGTGCGGTTCCGCCTTCAGCGCCGCCCGCGGCACCGGAGGATGCGGTACCGCAGCTGCTGAGAAGTCCGGTCATGCCGAGTGCAGACAGACCCAGGGTGCCGGCGAGGAAGCCGCGTCGGTTGACCTGGGATCGGACGAGTGGGGATTGCAGGGACATCGTTGACTCCTTGTTCGGATGGATCGCCGAACACGACTTTGCCAACGGGGACGATCCAGCTCTACGGAGATCTCAGTCAGTGAGATCTGAGTCACACAATGTGCCGGATCTAGCGGTTCATCTGGACGTTCAGTGCCATGGACCTCGTGATGGCCAAGGCGGTCGTCTGGACGGCATGGGCCATGGTCTGTTCCTTCAGGCTCCCCAGGGGCGTGTTGACGGACAGGGCCGCGATGACCTGGCCGTGGGTGTCACGGATCGGCGCTGCCACGGAGATGGCGTCCATGACGACCTGGCGGTCACTGACGGCGAAGCCGCGTGACCTGATCGAGGCCAGCATCCGCCGCAGTTCCTGAGGACTGGTGACGGTCAAGGGCGTCCGCTGCTCCAGACGGCCCGTCAGGTAGTCCTCCTGGACCTCCGTGGGCGCGTGGGCCAGCAGCATCAGGCCCACCGAGGTCAGGTGCAGCGGGTAGTGGCTTCCGATGTAGGGCCGGGAGTTCCGCGCGCGCCAATGGGACATCCGCTCGATGAAGACGGCCTGCGAGCCCTCGCGCACGGCCAGGTGGACCGGGTGGCCGGTGATGTCCATGAGGTCCTGCATGAACGGCAGTGCCGCCTGCTGCATACCGCCGGACCGTGGCGCGTGGGCGGCCACCTCCCACAACCAGAGGCCCACGTGATAGCGGTGCCCCTCGCCGATCTCCAGCACTCCCTCCTCGGCCAGGGAACGCATGATCCGGTGGCAGGTGGAGGCCGGCAGCCCGGTCCGGCGGCTGACCTCGGTGGCGGTCAGTTCCTCCGCGCCCCGATCGAAGGCTCGGAGGATGGACGCCATCCTGGACAGCATGCTTCGTTGATCCTCGCCAGCCAGGACTCCTCCTCGTGTGCCTCCCATCACACGATAGTCGCCGAGGCGGATCGCCAGCGCCCCGGGGCAAACGCCCAGCTCAGAAGTACTGCGGGGGTCAGAAGCTCAGTCGTGGACGGGTGGCTGGACCCAGCCCGCCGGCAGCCCCTTCGATGGCGGAGGAGCCCAGGGCCGGAGCGCCCCAGACGTGGCCCTCGTCGCCGCCGGCGGTGATGGCGAAGCCCGGCGGGATGAGCAGGTCCTGGGCGGAGATCTCGGACAGGGTCGCATGGCCGTTGCCCATCATGGCCGCCTTCAGGCCGTCCTTCATGATGTCCAGGACGTTCTCCACTCCGGCCTGCCCGTTGGCGCTCATGCCCCACAGGTAGGCCCGGCCGATCAGCACCCCGCGGGCTCCGAGGGCCAGGGCCTTGTACACGTGGGAGCCGCGGCGGATGCCGCCGTCGAGGTACACCTCGACGTCCTCGCCGATGGCCTCCGCGACGGCGGGCAGCAGCCGGATGGTGGCCGGCGTCGTATCGAGGTTGTTGCCGCCGTGGTTGGACACGGAGACGGCGGTGACGCCGGCGTCCCGGGCGGCCTTGGCGTCGTCCACCCGAGTGATACCCTTGACCATGAACGGCCCGTCCCACTGCCGGCGCAACCAGGCGATGTCATCCCACGAGGGGATCTCGGTCTGGCGCCACCAGCCCATGGCCTCGAAGAATCCGGGCGCCGGCTCACCCTTCGGCACGGCATTCGGCACGGAGAGCTCCGGCGGGCGCAGGGTTCTGGCCCAGTCCAGGGCGTAGCCGAACTTGCCGCCGGCGATGATCTCCGGGGCGTACTTGAGGATGGCCTTGAGGTTCATCTCCTGCGGAATCTCCGGGCTGCCCCAGTCCCGGCCGTAACCGTTCGTCCAATCGAGGGTGATGATCAGTCCGGCCGCCCCGGCGTCCTTGGCACGCTGCGCGAGCGCCAGCATCTGGTCACGGCCACCCGACCAGTACAGCTGGAAGAAGGTCCGGCCCGGGTTCTCGGGGATCACATCCTCCATGGCCTTGGAGGAGTACGCCCCGAGCCCCATGGCCGCGCCCCGGTTGTTCGCCGCCCGGGCGACCGCGATCTCACCCTCGGGATGCACAGCCTGGACCCCGGTGGGAGAGATCATCACCGGCGACTCGACGGGCACGCCCATAATGGTGGTTCGGGTGTCCTGTGCGAGCGGGTTGCCCGTGATCTTGGGCGCGAAGCCGAGCTCGGCGAAGGCGTCGATGTTGTTCTGCACGGTCATGCCGCGCTCCGAACCGGCCACCAGGGCCATGTACACGGACGCCGGAAGGCGCTTCTTCGCCCGGCGCTGGGCCTCCGCCACGCTCTCGAACCACGGATTGGTCATGGTGATGCCGTCCTCACTGTTAGGTATCGTTGGTCGTTGTTGATCAGGATGAACTTCACGGGCTCAGGATCCTCGACAGGGCCCGCGGCAGGTCCCGAAAGGTACGCACGGTCTCCAGCCGTCCTCGCCCGAGCCGGGCCAGGTCGCGCCCGAGGTCCACGTCTTTCTCCCCCGACGTGTCGAGGAGGACGTCCAGCCGGGGCAGGCTGGCGGCCGCAGAGCGGGGGTCCGGTCCGGCGTTGTGGACGCAGTCGGACAGCAGCAGCACACGGCCCTCCGCCGCGGGAACCCTGGCGAGTTCGTCCCGGGCCAGGCGCAGGGGATGCTCCACATTGGTCAGCCCGCGTGCCGGGATGCGCACGAGTGTCTCGAGGATCCCACCCGGGGTGCCGGCCTGGCCCATCGATGCGATGCGGGCGGCATCGGACCAGAACGCGATCACGGCCAGGTCGTCCCGGGCGAACTCCCCCACGATGGCGCCCACGGCAGCCGCGGCCGAGCGGACCCTCTCCCCGCGCATCGAGCCCGAGACATCGAGGAGCAGCACCATCGCCCGGCGTTGCCGGGTGCGCTCGCGCACCACGATGTCCGAGGGTTCCGGGACCGGCTTGGCCACGAGGTTCTCCACCGTCGCCTCCAGGTCGATGTCCTCGGCACTGCCCCGGAACGGGAGCTGCTCCAGGTCGCCCAGTCCACGCCGCGCCGTCGCCCGCCGCGGCGGCTGGGGAATCGCCAAGGACAGGGCGATTTCGCGTGCCCGGCGCAGTGCTTCCCGGTCCGCGTGCTCGTCCAGGTCCTCCAGGTCGATGACCCTGCTGTCCTCGCCGGTCTCCCCCGGTGCGGCCGTTCCCCGGACCCGGGCGGTGGCGTCTTTGCCCGCACCGCTGGCCGTCAGCACCTGCCCCCCACCCTCGCCGGTGGCCGGCTCGAAGACCGTCGGGTCCTCCTCGAGCACCTTCGGCCTGCGACGCCGGCCCGGTGCCTCCTGCGTCCGGCGCACGATGGGAGCTTCGTCCTCGATCTGCCTTCAACCCGGTTCCGCCGCTGCAGGTCTCAGGATGAAGTGGTCCTCCCAGATCTCCTGGAGCACGCGCTCGGGCGTGGTCCCCGCCGCCTCGTCCACGTGGAGGCGCCCCGAGAGGGAGACCATGGCGGCGTCCAGGATGACGTCCGCATAGCGGCGCCGCGGGGTGTCCTCTGCGCTCACCCGACCCTCACCCGGAGTGTCCAAGCCGTGCAGGTTCAGCAGTTGTGCGGCCACCAGGGCCAAGTCGATGGCACCCCGCACCGAACTGCCCTGGCGGGTGTCCTCATGTTCCCGAGTGGCCCGGGTCAGGGCGACGGCGTCCGTGACCAGCGCGGAGGCGAGCCGCGCTGGGACGTCCTCGCCGCCGTCGGGCCCCAGGCCGGTGCGCAACGCCACGATCCGATGCTCCGCCGCGGCGTCCTGGTACCCGAGGACGAGGCGGTTGAACCGGTCGTGCACCGAGGTGGACAACCGAGTGGTCCCGACGTTGTCGTAGGGATTCATCGATCCGATGATGCGGAAGGTCGGCTGGGCCGTGATGGTTCCGATCCGCGGGATCGTGACCTCCCGCTCCGCCATGGCCGTCAGCAGCGTGTTGAGCGTGTCATCCGGCGCACGGTTGAACTCCTCGATGTAGAGAAAGCCGCCCTCGCGCATGGCCCGCACGAGCGGTCCATCCACGAAGTTCTCGTCCCGGTACCCCTCCCGCAGGACACGGGCGGGGTCATGCCCTCCGAGGAGCTTCGATGGGGTCAGGTCCGCGTTGCCCTCGACCAGCACGAACGGGATGCCCCATTCCTCGGCGATGGCCCGCAGGATCGTGGACTTGGACGTCCCCGGAGGGCCTTCCAGCAGGATGTCCCTCCCGGCCGCCACTGCGGCGAGGACCAGGTCGAGTTCACGTTCTCGGCCGACGACGCGGCGGCCGAGGCTCTCGCGGACGCGGGACACGTGGCTGGTGTCCCGCAGGCCCGTTGATTGGATGCTCATCTGCTCCTCGCTCGGTGAGTGATTCGTGCCGATAGTGCTGTTCGGTGACGTCGTCGGCTGTTACGTCAGGTCGCTGACATGCCGCCGTCGACGGCCATCGGCAATCCAGTCGTCCACGTGGACTCGTCGGACAGCAGGTACAGGACCGCGTTGGAGATCTCCCGTGGCGACATCAGACTGATCCCCTCCGCGTCACCACGGGGGAAGCCGTTGAGCATGGCCAGCAGTCCCGGATTCTCGCTCTCAAGCTCCACGATCCTGTCGACCCCCTGCGCCATGTGGGTGTCCACCGGACCCGGGTGGATGGTGTTGACCCTCACGCCGTCCCTCGACATCTCCTGTGCGAAGGACTTCCCCAGCGCCGTGACACCGAACTTGGCAGCGTTGTAGGGCGCGTTGAACGGTCCGGGCTTGATGCCGTTGGCCGAGGAGATGAGCACGATCGAACCGCCATTGCCAGCGTCGATCATCACTGGGGCAGCTGCTCGGACCGTGTTCCACACTCCGGTTAGATTGATGTCGATCGTCGTCTGCCAATCGTCCTGCGAGAAGGCGTGCCAATGGTTGAAGATATCGATGCCGGCGTTGGCCACGATGCCGTCCAATCGGCCACCGAGTTCGGCGACGCCCCGGTCCACGACCTGCTTGAGGCGGTCGGGGTCACGGACATCACCCTGTTCGGCGACGATGCGGCGATCGAGGGCCTCGACTTGCTTGACCGTCTCGTTCAAATCGTCCGGCGTCGACCCCTCATACTCAGTGACTCCCGGTATCGGTTCGCAGATGTCGACGGCGATGATGTCAGCGCCCTCCTCGGCTAGGCGGAGCGCGTGGCTCCTGCCTTGACCCCGAGCGGCACCCGTGATGAAAACGACCTTGCCTTCCATGCGTCCTGCCATGAGCTGACTCCTTTGTCAGTACAGATATCGGGTATTGATTCTTGGCGTCGTCACAGACGACTCGGAGTTACTTGGTGGTGTAGCCGGCGTCGACCTTGATCTGGGTGCCGGTCACGTAGCGGGCCTCATCCGTAGAGAGCCAGAGGATGGCGTTGGAGATGTCCACGGCTTCGATGATGCCGACGTTCAGCGCATGCGAGGCGTGCATGGTCTCGCGGAAGGACTCTTCGGTCGGACTGTCCGGCGAGAAGAGGTTGTACAGCGCGTCATTGAGCACCATGGGCGTGGCCACGGACGTGGGGTGGACCGAGTTGACCCGGATGTTCTGGGGTCCCAGTTCCAACGCGAGAGTCTTCATCAGTCCCACCACGCCGTGTTTGGCCGCCGTGTACGCCGCGACGCCATAGGTGCCCTTGATGCCCGCCGTGGAACTGGTCAACACCACAGACCCACCGTTGTCTGCGGCAATCATGTGGGGCGTCGCGGCCTTGACGGTCTGCCAGACACCCTTGAGGTTGATGTCCAGCATGGTGTCCCAGTCCTCCTCCGTTGTCTCGGCCGCGAGCGGTCCGAACGTGAAGATCCCGGCACTGGCGGACACGATGTCCAGCCGCCCCCCGAGTTCGGCGACGCCCTCGTCCACCACAGCCTTGACGGCGGCGTAATCACGGACGTCGGCCTGGCGGGCGACGATGCGCCGGTCCAGAGCCTCGACCTGGCGGACGGTCTCATCGAGGTCCGCCTGGTTCGGTGCGGGGTACGGCACACCGTCGATGGGTCCGCAGACATCGAACGTGATGATGTCTGCCCCCTCCTCGGCGAGGCGCACGGCGTGGCTACGGCCCTGGCCACGCGCTCCTCCCGAGATGAGGGCTACTTTTCCTTCTAACCGTCCGACCATGGTTCAGGGCTCCTTCGTGAGGCGTGGTGATGATTGGTGATGATTCATGAGGCGCGGTGGAGTGTGACGTAGGTAGGCCTATGGGGCCGTGGATCTACGTGGACAGGGGGCATCCGCCACGAACGGGGATCGGAGTCAGAAGACGACGGATTTGAGACCGGCGCCGGCATCCACGGGCAGCGGGACGCCGGTGATGTAACGCCCCTCCTCCGATGAGAGGAAGAGGAGTGCATTGGAGATGTCCACCGGCTCAACCCACGGGATGGGCAGCGAATTCATGGACTGGGACGTCGCGGCGAAATCCTCGTCGGTGGGGTTCTCCAGATCGGGGCGGAAGAGCTTCTTCGTCGCCTCGTTCATGATCATGGGGGTGTCCACCTGGGTCGGGTGGATGGAGTTCACCCGGATGCTGTGCGGGGCCAGCTCAAGGGCCAGGGTCCGCATGAGACCGACCACACCGTGCTTGGCCGAGACATAGTGGGCGATGTTACCCATACCCTTGAGCCCGGCCAGGGAACTGGTGAGAACGATCGAGCCGCCGTTGCCGCCGGCCTTGATGTGCGGGATCGCGGCCTTGGCCGTGTGCCACACCCCCGTGAGGTTGATGTCGATCATCGTTTGCCAGCCGCTTTCCGACATGACGTCGGCTTCGGCCATCTCGCCCGAGATCCCGGCATTGGCGGAGACGATGTCGAGACGTCCGAACTCGGCGAAGCCCTCATCTGCAACGGCTTTGATTGCGTCGAAGTCACGGACGTCGGCCTGGCGTGCGATGATGCGCCGGTCCAGGGCCTCGACCTGGCGGACGGTCTCCGCCAGGTCCTCGGCGGTGGGTCCCGCGTAGGGAACGTGGTCGACATCCTGGCAGATGTCGAACGTGATGATGTCGGCGCCTTCCTCCGCGAGGCGCACGGCGTGGCTTCTGCCCTGCCCCCGTGCTCCTCCGGAGATGAACGCGACCTTGCCTTCGAGACGTGCACCCATGATGAAGATCCCTTCTGCTTAGAGGCTCGTCTGGCCGGCGTCGACCTTGAGCTGCTGACCGGTGATGTAACGGGCCTCGTCGGAGGCGAGGAACAGCAGGGCGTTGGAGATGTCCCGGGCCTCGACCCAGTCGATGTCCAGTGCCTGCATGGTCCGGGAGACCTCTGCGAAGTCCTCCCGGGTGGGGTGGTCCTTGCCGGGGACGAACAGTTTGTAGATCGCCTCGTTCTGGATCATGTCCGTGTCCACTTGCGTGGGGTGAATGGTGTTGACACGGATGTTCTCCTGTCCCAACTCGAGCACCAGGGTCTTCATGAGTCCCACCACACCGTGTTTCGCGGCAACATAGTGGGTCATGTTCGCGTAGCCCTTGATGCCGGCCGTCGAGCTGGTGAGGACGATCGCGCCGCCATTGCCACCGGCACGCAGGTGCGGAAGTGCGGCTTTCACCGTGTGGCGGACGCCGGTGAGGTTGATGTCGATCATCTCCTGCCAGCCGTCCTCGGACTGATCTGCCAGAGGATTGATCTCGCCCAGGATGCCGGCATTGCCGGAGACGATGTCGAGTCGCCCGAACTCGGCGAAGCCCTCGTCCGCGACGGCCTTGACTGCCGCGAAATCGCGGACGTCGGCCTGGCGTGCGATGATGCGCCGGTCCAGGGCCTCGACCTGGCGGACGGTCTCCGCCAAGTCCTCGGCGCGAGGGCCGGGATAGGGATTCGATTCCACGTCCTGACAGACGTCGAACGTGATGATGTCGGCGCCTTCCTCCGCGAGACGCACGGCGTGGCTTCTGCCCTGCCCCCGTGCTCCTCCGGAGATGAACGCGACCTTGCCTTCGAGACGTGCACCCATGATGTGACTCCTTGGTCCGTTTGGTGATGGGGTTGCTTGTCGGTAGGTGGATGTGGATATTCGGTTGTGACGGAGGGGGATCCGGTCAGGACGATGACGCCGTAGATGCGCTCGGGGGCACGAATCCGGCCAGAGGGTCGATCTCACAGGCACTGACAGGCGGGCGTGCGGGTGCGCCCATGCCGATGCTCACCGGCACGGGCCGGGACTTCGCGCGCGGCCGGGGCGGTGAGGTCCGGTGAGACCGGTCGACACTGGGCCGCGGGAACTCCAGGTCCGCCTCACGACTTTGGAGCAGCTCCTCGCCCAGTCCACGCACGCACTCCGGGTCCGGACCATCCAGGGGCAGGCCGGTGAAGAACTTCGCCGCCATGCACCCACCGCGGCAGGTCTCCAGGAACCCGCACCCGGCACAGGCCCCGCCGGTCTGGGGCTCCCGCAGCTCGGTGAACAGCTCAGAGCCGCGCCACACCTTGGCGAAACCGCCATCGGTGACCGTGTTACCGGCCTTGAACTCATCATGGATCGCGAAGGGACAGGCGTAGACATCACCGACCGGGTCGATCAGGCACACCACCCGCCCCGCGCCACACAGGTTCAGCCCCGGAAGGGACTCCCCATAGGCCGAGAGATGGAAGAACGAATCCCCGGTCAGGACCCCCTCCCCGTGCGCCACCAACCAGTCATAGAGCTCGCGCTGCTGCTCCGGACGCGGGTGGATGTCATCCCAGACATCCACCGCCCGTCCGGAGGGCCGCAGCCGGGTGATGCGCAGCGTGGCCCCGTACTCGTCCGCCAGGGCCTTGAACTCATCCAACTGCGGGATGTTGTGCCGGGTCATGACCACGGAGATCTTGAAGCCCTCCACCCCGGCATTACGCAGGTTCTGCATCGCCCGGACCGCGAGGTCGAAAGATCCCTTGCCCCGCAGGGCGTCATTGACCTCCGCGGTAGCCCCGTCGAGGGAGATCTGCACGTCGATGTAGCCGTTGTCGGCAATCCGCTGGGCCGCGGCAGCGTCGATGCGCACCCCGTTGGTGGAGAACTTCACGCCGACGTCATGGCTGGTGGCGTACTCGACGATCTCCCAGAAGTCGGAGCGGACGGTGGGTTCACCGCCGCCGATGTTGACGTAGAAGACCTGCATCCGCTGGAGCTCGTCGATGATCTCCTTGCACTGCTCGGTGGACAGCTCGTTCGGGTCACGGCGACCGGAGGCGGAGAGGCAGTGCGAGCAGCTGAGGTTGCAGGCGTAGGTCAGCTCCCAGGTGAGGCAGATCGGGGAATCGAGACCGCGTTCGAAGTGGTCGATGAGGGAAGGACGGCGCTCGGGGGCGAGGGTCAAGGGATACTCCCGTGGGTTGAGTCGTCAGGCGTGGTCGGTGGCCGGCAGCAGCATGTCCGTGTCGGCGAGTCGTTGCAGGGCGGACACGTAGCCCGATCGGGCATCCTCGTCGATTCCCAGGGCGGTGAACGTCGCGTCCACACTCGGGAAGTCGGCCAGTGCGGTGACCAGGTCGACGAGACGGGTGTCCTTGAGGAAGCTGAGGCGGCGGGTGCCGAAGTGGTAGAGCAGTGCTCCGAAGGGTTCAGGCCGCACTGCCACGCGCGGGTTCAGGATCCAGGCCGTCCCGGGATCGAGGCCGAGCCCCGATCCCGGATCCACAGCCGGGTGTGTGGTGGTGGCCAAGGTCAGTAGACCCCGCACATGCCGTCGATCGAGACATCCTCCACAAGGTCGTCCGCCGTGACCTCGGGGTCCGTGCTCTGGGCTGGGGCGCTGGTCTGCTCCATAGTTCCTCCCGGGAAAGTGCTGAAAAGATGTGAGCTGGATCACTCACATGATGGGAGACTAAATGACACTGGGTGCCAATGCAATGGATCGTTCACAACCTGGTGAACAATCTTTCTAGAGGTGAGAGGAGGAGCCATGACCGAGAACCACGAGACACCTGACCGGATTCTGGGCCGTCCCCGTGCCACCACGCATGACGTGCTGGCCGAGATCGGCGTGGAACTCTTCACTCGCCACGGGTATGAGCACGTCTCGGTCCAGCAGATCGCCGATGCAGCGGGAGTGTCCCGCCGAACCTTCTTCCGCTACTTCCCGACGAAGGCGGACCTGCCCTGGGGAGACTTCGCCCGGGAAGTGGAACGGCTCCGCGGAGAACTGGCCCTGGTGCCGGATGACATCCCCCTGATGGCAGCCGTGCGTCAATCCGTCGTGGAATTCAACCGCGTACCGCCGGAGGCTGTGGACCAGCACCGTGCCCGGCTCGGACTCATCCTCACGGAGCCCGAGTTGATCGCCCGGTCCCTGGTGAAATTCCTGGACTGGCGGCGAGTCATCGCGGAGTTCACGGCTCGGCGCCTGGACATGGAGCCCACGTCCTTCTTCCCCGAGCTGGTCGGCGAGGTCGCCTTGAGCGCGGCCGTCGCCGCCTATCGGCAGTGGATCCCCTCACCCGATACCGACCTCACGACCTACATCGACACCGCCTTCGCCGCGATCGTGGACCTGGACCGGCTGGAGCAGGGCGTCGCCGCGCAGCTGTCGACGCGACTGGACCCTCCGGCAGGACCACGGGAGAACCACGACCGTCGGGACCATCCGGGAAACGCAGGAGAGGAACGCCCATGAGACTCACTGATGCCACCTGGCCGGACATCAACCCGCAGACCTTCGGCGGGGCGGCCCCGGTGCTGGTACTCCCGATCGGGGCACTGGAACAGCACGGTCCACACCTTCCCCTGGACACGGATGCCGTCACCGCCACGGCGGTGGCCGCCGCCGTGGCAGACGCCCGGCCTCGTGCGGCTCTCGCCCCGACCCTGCCGATCGGTGCCAGCGGGGAACATGCCGGCTTCCCCGGCACACTGTCCATCGGCAGTGACGCCCTGCGTCAGCTCGTCGTCGAGGTGGTCCGCAGCTCCACTCCGGCGTTTTCAGCGGTCATGGTGGTCAACGGCCATGGCGGCAATGTAGATGCCCTCCGGTCCGCAGCCGACCTGTGCACGGCCGAAGGACGGACACTACTCCTCCACCACCTCGGCCTGCCGGGCATGGACGCCCATGCCGGCCGGACCGAGACCTCGCTGATGCTGCACCTGACCCCGGAGCGGGTGCGGCTCGAACACGCGGAGCCCGGCAACACCACACCCGTGCGAGAGCTTTTCGCCGAGATGAAGGCCCACGGGGTGCGGGGCGTGAGCCCGAACGGCGTGCTCGGCGATCCGACGGGCGCCAGCGCCGCCGAGGGGGCGGACCTGTTCGTCCGGCTCCGCGGCCGAGCCACCGCTGCATTCGATGGCCTCACGGGATAGACGGCACAAGCAGTAGATTCTAGGCCGCCCGACCGCGCAGCCGCGGCCGCAGCACCGCCCACCGCCGGGACCGCACCGCGGCACGGAGCACGCCGGTACCGTAGGCCGCGTCCGCCACGAGTCGCAGGGCAAGGTGCCGAACGGGATCGAGGGCGGCACCGGCGTCGTGCGGTGGGTCATCATGACTGAGGCGGTCCTGAACCCAGTGCCGGGCGGCCTGCGCGGTGTCCGGCACCGTGGGAGCCAGGGCCAGCACGACGACGGCGCGCGCCACCCGCCGCGGCCGACTCGCCGGCGCCGCGGAAACCGCGAGGGCCACCGCCCCGATCGGCCACCATTCGCGGCGCAGGGCGTTGCCGACGGCGGTGATCTCGGACCGCAATCCGAGCACAGCGACCTCGGCGCCGCCGGAGACGGGCAGACCCCGACGGTGGAATCGGCGGACGCCGGCGCCGAGTTGGACTGCCACACCACCCGCGGCGACCGCCAGGCCCATCCCTCGCATCGCACCCCGGCCGCCGGCAGCCACCAGGCATCCCGCGAGCACCGCCAGACCGGGCCACCCCCAGGTCGCTGGGGCGAGGCGGCCGGGGTGCCGGTCCTCGAGCGGTACGGCGGAGGTTCCATAGGCCGCATGGCGCTGGGACCAGTCCCGCAGCCCAGGGCGGACCTCGTGATGAACCTCGGCGGACGGCACATACCGGACGGTGTGGCCGGCGGCGACGAGTCGCCAGATGAGGTCGACGTCCTCCCCCACTCGCAGCCCGGGTTCGAAGGGCGGGTCCGGCAGGGCCTCGCGGCGTACGAGCAGTGCGGCGGTGGGGACATAGCCGATCTGTCCACCGGGAGCGACACGCCGCGCCTGTGGACCGAGATCGAGTCCACCGCGCCGGGACTCGAACCGTTCCAGGACGGTGCCCCCACCGGAGCCCGTCACGGTGCCGCGGACGCGAGGAGCGACGACGGCCACCGCCGGGTCGTCGAAGTGAGGGCGGAGGACGTCCAACCAGTCCTCGGTGGGCACGGTGTCCGCGTCCAGGAACGCGATGAAATCGGCCGGCACCTCGGCCGAGTCGTTCGACGCGGCAAGGCCGGCATTGCGGGCGCCGCCGGGTCCGACGTTCTCGGGCAGGACCACCAGCCGCACGCCATGAACTGCACAAACCCGTGCGATCTCCCGGGCATCGGCGGCGATCGAGGCATCATCCACCACGGTCACCCGATGGCCCTGCAGTGCTCCGAGGAGGCGCGCCAGGGGCACGGCCGAACCGTGGACCGGCACGATCACGTCCACCTCGTCCGGACGAGGCCGGCGGGGCGGGTGGACGGGCAGGGCCAGGCCGCGGTCCACGAGCAATCGTGCCGTGGCACGTTCCACGTCGTCGATCGGCTCGACGGCCCCAGCGCCGCGGCGCAGTGCCCTCGTAGCGAAGGGACGGGCCGGAGCGGACAGCCGGGCCAGTCCCCACGGCGACCCGCCGAACACCAGCTCACCGCTTCGGCGGGTATAGGAGCCCTGGGTCCGTGCGACGGCCGTCATCGACCCTCCCGGATCCGGGTCCCGGCCAGGTGCCCCAGGGCCATGGACACGGCGGCCGTCCCTCCGGAGGGGTGCGTGGGCAGTGCGGAGAGGTCGGCCACGTGCAACCCGTCGATGCCACGCACGCGCAGGTGCTCATCCAGGACAGCGTTCGGTCCGCCCGCCGCGCAGGTCCCCACTGCGTGATAGATGCCGCCGCCGGAGGTGCGGACGAATTCGGCGGCAGCCTCGTCATCACCGTCGGCGACCGTGGCTCCGGGAAGGTCCTCCTCGATGACCACTTCCGAGAGCGCCGGTGCGGCGAGCACTGCGCGGGCCGCCTTCAGGGCATGGGCAGCCGCGGCCCGGTCACGGGGATCCTCGAGCAGGGGTGCACGGACGTGCGGGCGCCGGCGGGCGTCGGTGCTCGCCGCGTGGACCGACCCGGTGGAGTACGGGCTGAGGGCATAGGCCTGGATCATCAGTCCGGCATGGTCCGCCGGTGCCAGGCCCGTGCCGTTCGTGGAGACGTCGGTGAGCAGCAGTTGCAGGTCCGGCCGGTTCCCACCGGTCGAGTCCACGGAGGCGGCGAGCGGGTAGGGGCCGGAGGCGAGGGGCCCCGACCGGGTCACGAGGTATTGGGCGGCGGCACCAAGCAACCCTCGGGTGGTCCCGAGCCTGCCGTTGAGCCCCAGCCCGGGGCGGATCCGGGCTTTGACGGTGGCTCCTCGTTGTTCCTTGAGACCTTCACCGACCCGCGGCGCTGAGACGACGGGGTCGATGCCGAGGTGCCGCAACCGGTCCGGGTCTCCGATGCCCGAGCGCTCCAGGAGCGGCGGTGTCTCCACCGTCCCGGCGGTGAGCACCACCTGAAGCCGGGCGCTGTGACGAACGCGGCTGCCGTCGGCGAGGACAGTCTCCACGCCGACCGCACGGTCACCGGCGACCAGCACCCGCACGGTCGTCTGCCCCGTGAGCACCCTCAGGTTCCCGGCACGGAGTCCGGGTCGCAGCAGCGTGGTTGCACTCCGCCGCATCCCGGCTCGGATGGTGGCCGGGGTCCGTCCCACCCGGGACCCGACGGCGGCGCGCACGTCCTGCACGAACGGCACCCGGATCTCCCCGAGGCCTGCGATCAGGGCTTGCAGGACCTCAGACGGAGGTTCGGACGGCGGCGCGGAGACGGGCAGGGCGGCTTCCAGGCGATCGAAGGCCAGACCGAAGGCAGACCAGGACCAGCCCGGGCCGAGGTGATCCGCCAGGCCGTCATAGAGGTGGGATTCTCCGCGCAGGTACATGGTGCCGTTGATGAGCGTGGAGCCGCCGACGCCCCGGCCCCGCCGCCACACGTCCACGGGGCCCGGTTCCTGTGCCGGGAGTGCCGGGTACTCGAGGCTGATCCGCGGGTCGAACATGGTCCGCACGAATCCCTTCGGCACGGCCACCAGGGGGTTGCGGTTCCACGATCCAGCCTCCACGACCAGGACCCGCAGGTCCGGATCCTCAGCGAGGGCGGCAGCGGTCGCGCATCCGGCCGCACCGGCACCGATCACGATGACATCGGCGGTCAGGCCACGCACCGGCTCGGGCGGGTCAGGGGATCCAGCGCGCGAGCCGAAGGGACGTGGTGTCATAGTGCGTTCATCGTAGTCACGGGAGAGGCGCAGCCGACTCGACGTGGCCGAGACTCAGATGCTCATCGCCATCATCAGTCCCTCTCGATAGGAATCCATAACTGGCCGCGACCGCTGGTTCGGCCCTCGTCTGATTGCACGGAGAGCAACTCGGGACCCGGGGCCCAGCGGTAAGGATTGGCCGGGAACCACTCGGTCGCCGCATCTGCCCAGAGCTGTTGCAGCGCTTCGGGGAAGTCGCCCTCCGTGTCGAAGACGACCCACAGCCCAGCCGGAACGTCGAGCGATCCCAGGCCGGCCGGCGTCGGGCGCGTGGTGGCGACCGCGCGCCAGTAATCCAGAAAGCTGCCCTCGGCGCGCGGCTCGTCGATGTTGACGGTGACAGCCACGCTGCCGGCCGGTTCCTGGTCCGAGAGCTCGGCCAGCTGCGTCCGGAGGTCGGGGTCTATAGAGCGTTCGAAGTCGGCGATGGCGGCGTTGTCCCCCTCATGGATGAGGGGAACGCGGGTATTGACTCCCACCAGGGTGAACGCGGCTTTCTCGATGATGCGGTGCTTCACGTCTGTGGTCCCTTCGACGGTCAGATGGAATCTGAGTTGCGGTTGAGAATGGAGGACGGCGCCGGGACGACGTGCCTCGGTCGGCGTCATGCCGTGCAGTGACTTGAAGGCCCGGTTGAACGCCTCGGCAGAGCCGTAGCCATAGCGCACGGCCACGTCCAGCACCGTGGAGCCATCCAGGATCTCGGCGGTGGCGGCGGTGAGACGCCGGCGTCGGACGTACTCGGACAGCGGCATGCCGGAAAGGGTCGAGAACATGCGGCGAAAGTGGAACTCGGAGGTCATGGCAGTCCTGGCCAGTTCCTGGACGTCGACGTCGGCCGTCAGATCCGCTTCGATGTCACCGATGGCGCGGTTCCAGTGCTGCATGGTGTCCTCCCTTCACAGCTCAACTGTAGGGAGGAACCGCTGCCCCTACCCGACAAATCGTGCCCGGTTGAGTGGGGGGGCTTATTCCACGGAGTTCCAGCCGGTGGTCAGGCCCGGCCAAGGCAGCCGCCATGGAGAGCCGCGCCAGCGTCCTCGCGGTGTTCCAACCGGACATGACGGCAGCGGCACGCGCTTCGGGGGCATCTGAGGACACCGATCTCTCATGACGAGATCGATACATTCGGCTGAGGAGGGGCGATGTCCGGTTCTCATAGCGGTGACCGGTGGGGGTGATGACGTCCAGCCCGTCAGGGGTGGCCTCGTGACGCCAACCGGCGTGTTCCTTGGTGTAGTTGCACCGCGCGCACAGTCCCGAGCCATTGGCATAGCTGGTCTGACCGCCGTCGCGATGGGACTTCGCATGATCGGCGTGCCGGATGGGCGCCTCGCACCATGGGGTGCGGCAGACGTCATCCCGCAGGACGAGCATCCGGCGCAGTAGCGGAGGGAACACCCGGGCCTTCGAGTCCATGGACACCAGCAGTCCGGATTCCGGTGCCGTGAACAGCCGACGGAGGAACACCTCGGCTTCAGGGTCAGTCGCCATCTGCCGGGCCTGCTCCGCCGGGATCGGCCCCTGGCCGGGCAACCAGCCGGACGTAGGGTCTCCTGCCAGCAGCGTGGCGTCCGTCATCACCAGGTGGATCTCCGTGGGTATCGCCGGCGCCGAGTGCTGCCCAGTGGTTCGTTCCACCAAGAGGTCAGCCATGATCTGGTCCCGCGTCCGGCCCGCGGTATCTCCCACCCCCACGGCGGTGCTGGCGTCGCGGTGGAGGTTCGCGAACACCGCCACGGCCTGGGGCATCGGCAGCAGGGCCGTCAGGTAAGCCATTCCGCCGGTGGCCGGACGGACGGAGACCCGGCGTTCGGCTGTGCACCGTTCGAGGTGGGCGACGGCGGACTCCTGGTCCAGACGCTGGGCATGGGCCCTGGCCTCAGCGGCCAGTTTCTTCACGCCGATGGGACCCAGGCGGCATGACATCAGCGCGTCTACGGCCCGGCGTTGTTCCACCGGCAGCCACGCCGTCTCGCGTGCCATGGCCGTGGCATGTTCCTCGGAGATCTCACCGTCCGTCAGGGCGCGGAGGGTGTTCGGCATCTCATGGCAGAGGGCACGGGCCAGGCCGATGTGGCGCCCACCCCGTTGGGCCGGTTCCCGCCGGGCGAGTGCCACCTCGCCGCCGACTCCACGGCCCCGCTGGTCGGCCGGCACCCCCTCGTCGGCTTCCCGAGCCCGGCGCAGGCCATCCAGGGACACCGCTTCACGGGCCTGCAGCGCCGCGCACGTTGATTTGAGCGACTCCAGAACCCGGATCCGGTCTATCGCCTCGGCCTCGGTTCCAGCTGAGGCCATCCCCGCGAGGGCCTGCCGGATGACCGTGAGCTGTTCGGAGCCCTCCGGCCACCCGGACAGTGCCCCAGTCACATCATCCAGTGGCCCGCTGGTCGCACTACTGGTGCTCAGGCACGCATCACGTCCGGCCCTGTCGGCGGTGCCGAGGGCCGAAGCGACGCGCAGGAATTCTTCCATGTTCTGACCCTATGAGGGGGCCCGGACACGTTAAGGCGTTCCTGCAGACGTGTGGACATCTCCTAGTGCGCGGCGCGTCCGTCGGAGGGCCGCTCGATCAGGGTGTCCATGGCGGTGGAGAACTCGAGGATGATCCGGGCACAGGCGATCCAGAGCACGGCGGGTACCCAGCCGAGCAGCACGGCCAGGACCCCCAGCGTGATCCCCTGACTGAACCCGATGACCACCACGGCCACCCAGGTCACCACGATGCCCACCACCACCACGGCATAGATGGCGCGGGCCAGGCCCATAGACATCCGCTGGTCCCCATTCAGTTCGAAGAGGGCCCGGAAGACGGACACCGGCCCGTGCGGCTCCGGTGGAGAGTGCTCCGGGTGGCGATACGGGCTGAAGTGGATGGTGGGATCCTGCCGGCGAGCTGCCGGCCGCGAATCATGAGAGACAACCATCTCGGACCTCCTGCATCGGACCGGGTGCACCACGGCGGATCAGGAAGATCACGTGCATCAGGTGCACCGCATACCCTCACCCTAGGACTGCCGCTCGGCAGTGTGAAGATGCCGTGGACGATCACGGGACAGCACGAGACCCGGAGACCACTGCATGGCCGATCGGCTCCGCGACCGCGGCGTTCTCGAGGTACCCGATCACCGCATGCGGCTCATCTCCCGAGCCGACCCGCACGTCCCGCACCTGCGCGGCCGCTGCTTGCTCCAGGCGGGGGCCCAGCGGATTCAGGATGGCCACCACATCACGGACGTCATAGCCGTTCACCCAGGCTCCGGACCGCGCCGGGACCACCGCAGGTACCGGCACCGGCCCGTCCCCCGCTCCCCCGAGCAGGTGCCTCTGCACCACCGGCAGGCCAAGGGGACTCCCGGTGGTCGCCACCAGGGCGATCGAACGTCCCTGCGCACCCCGGATCAGCGCATCGTAGGCGACCACGCTGCCCAGGCTGTGCCCGGCCACCACCACGGGTTCCCCCATCGGGACATCGGCGAGCGCCCGCTCCACGATCGCCAGCACGGTCTGACGCACCTCGGCGCAGCCCAGATAGTAGGCCACGTCCGTGAAGTACTCCTCGATCACTCGCGCGGAGACCCCGGCCCTCTCGGCCAGGAACTGCAGGGCCGCTCGCAGCCACGGCACCCGGAGCAGTTCGTCCAGTTCCCACCACGGACGTCCGACGCCGGCCGGGAGGCCCCGTGCGGTCGGCTCACCGACCGCGGGGTGAAGGGACTCGGGGTGAACGGACTCTGGGTGACGGGTTGAGGGGTGAAGGGATGCAGAGTCGGGGTCGAACCGCAAGAGTTCGGTGACGTCATGGATCAATCCGGCTTTGACCTCACAGACCGCCTGCACGTCGGCGGGCAACGGCTGGCCGGTACTCCAGCGGGCGAGGTCCGGCCCCGGGCCGGAGCCTTCGCGTTCGGCGACCGCGTCGCGGAAGGCATTGCCGTAGAACGGGAACAGGACCGGGGCGGCGTCCGGGATCGCTGGCCGGCCGGCGTCGTGCAGTCCGGTGTTCAGTGCATGCAACCACCGGCGGCGGATGGCCTCCGCGTGCTCTGCCACCTGACCAGCGGGGACACCGGGAGCGGTGTGCTGGCCCCGCCCGTGGATGAGGAACAACGTGGTCATGGTCTGCCTCCTGGCCACAGACTAGACCTTGACGTTCCCTGAGCGCGTCCCATCTACTGGCCGGGTTCAAGAGGCCGAGTCCGTGGACGAGGACGTCCCACCGGGCCCCGTCTCAACCGAGGAGGAGGGCATTTCCCATGGGACACAAGAAGAGACTGTCCGCAGTAGCCTGCGTGCTGGCCCTGGCCGGCACGGCACTGGTGGCGGGCCCCACGGCCGCTGCACCGGACACGAGCGAGACGGCAGCAAGTCCTGACACGGCGGACACGCAAGCCCTGGAGCGGTCGTTGGCCGAGGCTCCGTCACGAGGACTGCAGACACCGTTCGAGGCCAGCAACGGGGCGAACTGGACCACGGTCGAGGAGGCGCAGACCTACCTGGAGGAACTCGATGCGGGCAGCGAGCGCGTCGCCCTGCAGCAGGTGGGTGAGTCGGTGGAGGGCCGGCCCCTCAACTTCGTCACGGTCGGATCCCCGGCACCGGAATCGCAGGAGGAGGTCGCCGATGGCTCCATGATCCTGTTCAACTGCTCGATCCACGGCGATGAGCCCTCCGGGCGGGAGGGATGTCTGCAGCTAGCCCGGGACCTGAGCACCACCAAGGATCCGGCGTGGAAACGGCTGCTGAACAAGACCACGGTGGGCTTCATCTTCACCAACCCGGACGGCTGGGAAGCTGACACCCGGGAGAATGCCGACGATGTGGACATCAACCGTGACTTCCTGGCCCTCGCCACCCCGGAGGCCCAGGCCCTGGCCACGGTCATGCGGGACTGGAATCCAGACGTGCTCAACGACCTCCACGAGTTCGGCCCGCGCGAGTTCTATGACACGCAGGCTTTGGTCCTGTGGCCCCGGAACCGCAACGTGGACTCCACCATCCATGATCTCTCCGAGCGGATGGTGAACGACTACACCGGGGCACAGATCGAGGCCAATGGCATGACCAGCGGGATCTACGGCCTGCTGGTCAAGGACGGTGAGCCGTTCCAGCAGGTGGCCGGTGACCACCAGGCCAGGATCCTGCGCAACTACACGGGCCTCAAGCACATCACCGGGCAACTGACGGAGGCGGCGCAGGGACCGGTGACCCCCGAGGAGGAGAACGACCCGCTGCTGGCGAACCGCCGTGCCGTGGACGTGCAGTACTCGAGCGCGGTCGGCTCGCTGGCCATGATCTCGGAGAACCGGACCCGGCTCGCCCGCCAGTCGGCCCAGGCCGCCGAACGTGCCACCCAGGCCGGTGCTGACCAGGCCGGCGTCGTCTACTTCAGCGGCCAGGACAACATGCTCCCGACCACCAGTGACGGCGCGGAGCCCCACCCCATGTGCGGATACCAGTTGACTGAGGCGCAGCTGACCGAGTTGGGGTCCACCCTGGAACTGCACGAGATCACGTGGGAGGAGAACGCCGAGGGCGCCTTCGTCACCATGGCGCAGCCCGGAAAGACGCTCATCCCGCTGCTCCTCGATGAGCGTGCCGAGTACGGGTTGACGGAGGCCACCCCGTTGGACGACTGCTGAGACGAGCCGGTCCGCCGGCGGCGATGCTGTCCGACGCCTGCCACCCACCCGAGTGGCCGGCGTCGGGCAGACGCGCATTCGCCGTCTCTCACCGCCCCGCGTTGACCAGCCCTGATTCATAGGCGGTGACCACGATCTGCGTCCGGTCCCGCAGGCCGAGTTTGGCGAGGATTCGGGACACATGGGTCTTGACCGTCTGCTCCGAGAGGAACAGCTCGCCGGCCAGCTCCGCATTGGACCGTCCCGTGGCCACGAGCCGCATGACCTCCAGCTCACGCTCGGTCAGCTCTCCCAGGACGGCCACGTCCGGTGGGCGCGCCACCGGCCGGCTGACGTAGTCCGCGATCAACTTCTGGGTGATCGACGGTGCCAGCAGAGCCTCCCCGGCCGCGACCACCCGCACGGCGTTCGCGAGGTCCTCGGCGGTGGCGTCCTTGAGCAGGAATCCGCTGGCGCCGGCCTGCAGGGCGGCGAACACGTACTCGTCCGCGTCGAAGGTGGTCAGCATGATCACCCTCGGGTGGATGTCCCCCGGCATCGCGAAGACCGCACGCGTGGCGTCAAGCCCATTGACCACCGGCATCCGGATGTCCATCAGCACCACGTCCGGCCGGGACCGCTTGACCAGGTCCACCACCTCGACGCCATCCTGTGCGCTCCCGACGACGGACATGTCCTCCTGGGCGTCCAACAGGGCCCCAAAGCCCTGGCGGACCATGGCCTGGTCATCCACGATGAGGATGCGGATCGGGTGTATGGCGGAGAACGGTTCCGCAGGTCTCTGGCTCACCCGACCAGCGTATCCGTCACGCCGAAGTAGCCCGCACGTAGCCCCCACGTTCACCCTGCCGGGTGATGACCAGGCCCGGCCAGCTCCGTAGCTTCGCCACCATGAACACCACATCATCCGTCCTGGCCCGCCTCGGCCGTGACTACGCCTTCGTCCTGCCCGGCTTCTTCATCTCGCTGTTCGCCTTCGTCCTGCTCGTTCCCCTGTTCACGCTGTCTCTCGGCACCGCCATCATCTGGATCGGGGTATGGCTGCTGCCCCTCGTCCTGCTGGTGGCCACCGGATTCGCCGAGCTGTCCCGCAACCGCGTGCGCTCCTGGGGCGGCCAGCTCGAGCAACCCCGGTACCGTCCCGGCGGCACCGGGGTCACCGGATCCCTCCGCTACCTCAGGGACCCCCGGCGCTGGCTGGATCTGCTCTTCGAGACCCTCATCGCCTTCCCCCTGCGCACCCTCACCTTCGTGGCCTCCGTGACCTGGACGGCGGGGGCCCTCGGGGGCACCACCTATGTCCTGTGGGGTCACTACCTTCCCCGCGGCGAGCAGGAGTATCCTCTGGCCGCCGGCATGCTCGAAGCCCTCACCGGCGGGGCCATCCCGGATGCCGTGGCCACCAGCTACGCGGTCGAGTCCGTCTTCAACTTCCTGGTCGGCGTACTCTTCCTGCTCACCCTGCCCGCCGTGATGCGAGGGCTGGCTCTGCTGGACGCCACCACCACGGCGGCCGCACTGGGTGTCGGACTGACGCCGGGATATCCGCTGCCGATCGCGGCCCGGGTAGCGTGAACACCATGCGCGCCGCCGAGCCGTCCCCTCCCTCATCTCCCCCGTCATCTCCCCCGTCACCGGCCCGGGCCAGCTTCTCGCGCAGTGGGTGGGCCTGGCTGCTGACGTTCTGCGCCGCCGTGGCCCTGATCGCCACGGGCTGGCCGATCCTCGCCGCGGTCCACCACGTCCACGTCGCCATCGCCATGGTGCTGGCCATCGGCCAGGCGGCCGCTGTGCCCCTCGCCGTCCGGCGGCCGATCCCGGCCATCCTGCTGGGCACGGCCGCGGCCCTGGGCACGATGTCCGCTGTGGATCCGGACTCCGGCCCGTGGCCCTGGCCCGTCACCACCCTGATCGCCTACGTATTGCTCGTCCTGGTGGTCTCGGTCCGCCATTCCTGGCGGCTCGGGGCTGCGGGCTGGCTCGCCGGTGCCGTGGTCGGGGGGCTCGGACTCGCGCTGATCCCGGACA
This sequence comes from Citricoccus muralis, assembly GCF_003386075.1. Classification (GTDB taxonomy): domain Bacteria; phylum Actinomycetota; class Actinomycetes; order Actinomycetales; family Micrococcaceae; genus Citricoccus; species Citricoccus muralis. The sequence continues at coordinate 799,924 of NZ_QREH01000001.1, read as the reverse complement.
CAGAGCTTCCCCCCGGAATGGTGATATCCAACGTGACGACGGTGGTCTCCCTCACTGGCGGCGCCCTCGCCGTCGGCAGCGGTATTCGACTGCTCCTCAGCAGCCGTGGTCAGTTGGACCATGAACGCCAGCTCACCGCCGAGGAGGAGACCAAGCGCCGCGAACTGCAGCAGCGCAACCGCATCGCCCAGGAGCTCCATGACGTGGTGGCCCACTCCATGTCCGTGATCTCCGTGCAGGCCACCACCGCCCCCTACCGGCTGCCCGGCATGGACGAGCCGACGCGGGGCGAGTTCGACTCGATCGCCGATTCCTCCCGCCGCGCGCTGACCGAGATGCGGGGGCTGCTCGCCATCCTGCGCGGTGACGATGCCGCCGACACCACACCCCAGCCGACCATCGCGGACATCCCCCAGCTGGTGGCCACCACGCGTTCCTCCGGGGCGCGCGTGGAATTGGAGATCGACCCGGAACTCCTTCCGCTGCCGCTGAGTGCGGCGACTGCTGATTCCGGGAACGGCGGACCGGGGGTGGCGAGTGCGGCCGGCGACTGGTCCGCCGTCGTGCCTCCGGCCACGGGCCTGACGGCTTACCGGGTGGTCCAGGAGGCGGTCAGCAATGCCCTGCGGCACGCGCCCGGCGCCGCCATCCGCGTGCAGGTCTCGGTGGGAGACCAGATCGGGGTCCGCATCGCCAACGGGCCGGCCGCCCGTGACGGGTCCCTGGCGGCGCCGGGCGCCGGGCTCGGCCTGAAGGGCATCCGCGAGCGTGTGAGCGCGCTGGGCGGCACGGTCAAGGCCGGTCCGACGCCGGAGGGCGGCTTCACGGTGAAGGCCCGGCTGCCGCTGTAGCCGCCTGTGCCGGAACTAGCCACCGAGGGCTGGTTCTCCTTACAGTGGCCCCAGGAGAAGGAGGATCCATGAGCATTTCCAGAAAAGCCGCCATGACCAGCGGATTCCTCGTCACCGCAGTGGCCGTGGCGGCGAGCGGCTGCACGTCCTCGGCGTATCCGGCCGACCCGAACGGCACCTTTGATGACGTCTCGGGTGGCAAGCTCTCCGTGGGTGTAGTCCACCACCCCCCGTACGTGGATGCCACCGGTGCCGAACCCAGCGGCAGCGAGGTGGAACTCATCCGGGCCTTCGCCGAGGAGATCGACGCGGAGATCGAATGGACCGCCTCCGGCGAGGAGGCCTTGATCACGGCCCTCGAGACCGGGGACGTGGACCTGATGGCCGGAGGACTGACCGACCAGTCCCCCTGGTCCTCCCAAGCCGCCCTCACCCGCTCCTATGCCGAGGACACCGGGCCGGACGGCAAGACCGTCAACCTCGTCCTGGCCGTCCCGCTGGGTGAGAACCAGATGCTCGGCGAACTCGAGCGATTCCTCGACGAGCGCCACCCGGAGGTCACTCCGTGAACCAGACCGACCGTCGCTTCGGGCACACCGAACTCTCCCCCGAACTCCAGAGGTCCCTGCGCCGGGCCATGCGGCTCCAGTGGATCACCATCGGCTACCTGGCCGTCGCCGTCTCACTGATCGCCCTGGTCATGGGCAGTTCCCAAGCCATGAAGGCCGCGTGGATCGAGGACATGCTCGCCTTCGTCCCGCCCATCGCCTTCATCGTGGCGGTGACAGTCGTGAACACCCGCCCGACGCTCCAGCGCCCCTACGGGAACCACCGGGCCGTGGGCGTGGGCCATCTCGTGGCCGCGGTGGCGTTGCTGGTCATGGGTTCGTACCTGGTCATCGATTCGGCTATGGGCCTCATCCAGGGTGAGCATCCGCCGATCGGCACGTTCCACCTTTTCGGCCAGACCCTGTGGCAGGGCTGGTTCATGATCGGCCTCATGCTTCTCCTCATCCCCGTTCCGGTGATCCTCGGCCGCCTCAAATTGCAGGTGGCAACCGAGCTGCACAACAAGGTCCTCTATGCGGATGCGGACATGCTCAAGGCCGACTGGCGGACCAGCCTCGGCACCGCCATCGGCGTGGCCGGCGTGGGACTGGGGTGGTGGTGGTTCGATGCGGCTGCCGCGATCTTCGTGGGTGCCAGCATCCTCAAGGACGGCGTGACGAACGTGGGCACCGCGATCACGGACCTGGCCGATGCCCGGGCCCGAACCATCACGGGCGAGGAACCACACCCCTTGGTGGCGAAGGCGGAGGACTACGCCCGGTCGGTCGACTGGGTGCAGGATGCCGGCGCCCGTGTCCGGGACGAGGGCCAGGTGTTCCACACGGAGATGTTCGTCGTCCCCCACGAGGGCGCGGCACAGACTCCCGCACGCCTGCGCGAGCTGGCGGAGGGCATCGTCGATCTGGATTGGAAGCTGGAGGACGTGGTGGTGGCCCTCGTCGAGGAGCTGCCCGCCGAGGTCCACGGCGGTGATGAGCGGGACAAGCAGTCCGAGGGCGGCCGGGCGGCTCGCTGAGCCTTCAGGTCCGGAGACGTTTCCGAACCATTACGGGCAGGGCACGGACCAGCACCACCATGACCACCAATTCCACCAGGGTCTGGGTCACCACCACGAGCGGTGCGAGCTCGAAGGCGGCCGGCAGGGCGAGCACCAGCGGCAGGACCACGAGCGAGTTCCGGGTCACGCCGCTGAACACCACTGCCCTGCGGCCCGGGGCGTCCAGTGTGGCCAGCCGGCCGGCTGCCAGGCCGATGACCACCATGACCACCGCGAACCCCACGAATACCGGGACCACGGCGAGCAGGCCGCCCAGGTGCGCGCCGACGTCGTAGATCTGGGACGCGACCACCACGGCCAGGGTCGCCATCATCAGCGGGACCATGGCCGCGAGTGCCCCGTCCCGGATCCAGCGGCCGGCACGCCAGCGGGCTGCGGCCGTCTGCGTAAGCCACGCGGCGGCCAACGGCAGGGCGATGAGGAGGACGAAGGCCTCGATGAAGGGGCCGGCGTCGGCCGTCTGGAGGAAACTCTCCCCCACCATCAGCCCCAGGTAGACGGGCAGCAGCGCCATCTGCGCCAGCATGAGCAGCGGCGTGGCCGCCAGCAGACGGTCCGCGGCACCACCGGCAAGGCGCGTGAAGACGATGACATAGTCCACGCACGGGGTCAGCAGCACGAACAGCACCCCGACCTCCAGCACCGGGGACGGCTCCACGAGGCGGGACAGTCCGAAGGCTACGAGCGGGACCACCGCGAAGTTCACCAGTAGGACGACGGCCAGGAACCGGCCGTCCCGGAAGGCTCCCGCCAGGCGCCGGAACGGGACGGCGAGGAAGGTGGAGTAGAGCAGCAGGGCGAGCACGGGATTGATCGCGTGCCCCGCCGGTGTGGACACGGCCGGGACCAGGAGCCCGACGCCGGCCCCGGCCAGCAGCGCGGCCACGTACAGCACCACCTGGTGCCGTTCCAGCCACGGAACGATGACCGCCACTCGACCCGCCGCCTGTTGCCACATGTCCTCCAGCATCTCAGGATCTGGCGGTAGTTCCCGGCCGGCAATGAAGTCGGTGAAGGTCTAATGAACAGCAAGATAACTTGCACTCATTCCACGCATGCAACTCAAATTGCCGCTTACGCTGGTTCCATGAGCTTCCCCGACCGCGTTGACGAGCACCGCAGCCGACTGACCAAGTCGGATCGGGCGCTCGTGGACGAGCTTCTGTCCTATCCGGCAGAGGCGCCGCTGTGGCGCGGCGAAGACGTGGCCCGGCGCGCCGGCGTCCACCCGGCGGCCGCCACCCGGTTGGCCCAGCGCCTGGGATATCACGGCTACCCGGAACTGCGGGATCATCTCCGGCAGGGCCTGGGTACCGGGCTCACGGGGGCGGGCGACCGTTTCCGGGTGGAACTCCAGGACTCCGGTGGGCACTCCGTGCTGGAGACCCTGCTGACCACCGAACTGGACACCCTGTCCCAATTGTGCCGGCACGTGGGCCAGGACCAGCTGGATCGGCTCGCCGACCGCATCGCCACCGCCGGCACCGTCCACCTCTTCGCTCGCGGCAATGCCTCGGTGCTGGCGGAACTGATGGAACGGCGACTGCGCCGCTTCGGCATCCGCACGGTCAACCTGACCGGCACCGGCCGGGACGTGGCCGAGCGGATCCTCAGCCTGACCGCTGAAGACCTCGTGGTGGCGTTCGCCTTCCGGCGGCCGCCACGCGATCTGAGCGAGCTGCTGGGCCACGCGCAGCGGGTCGGCGCAGGCACCGCGCTGATCACCGACACCATGCACACCCTCGACCCTGCCCCCGACACCATCCTCTCCGCGCCGCGTGGACATCAGGACAGCCGCGAGGGATTCGCCTCCCTCACGGTGCCCATGGCCATCGCCAACGCACTGGTGCTGACCATCGCCCAACGTCACGACCAGGCGCTGCTCCCGGCGCTGGATGCCCTCGACGGGCTGATGGCCGCGTTCGACTGACCACCGTCCCCAGGCCCACCTCCATCTGATCGATTCAACCCGCTTCCCCTTGATGTACCCCGCCCTACCGTTCCCTGCCCGAAAACATCCCCGAAGGACTGGAAATGCGTTCACAGAAGATCCTGCCCATCGCCGTCTCCCTCCCCCTGCTCTTCACCCTCGCCGCCTGTGGTGGCGGTTCTCCCGATGCCGCCCAGAACGCTGGGGCAGGGTCGTCGCCGGCGAGTTCTGCCGAGAACCAGGAGCTCGACTCGCTCACCCAGGAGCAACTGGTGGAGCGGGCCCGCGAGGAGGGTCAGGTCACCGTCTACTCCTTCACCTCCCGGATCGCCCAGGTCGAAGAGGCCTTCGAAGAGGAGTACCCCGGGATCGATTTCATCGGCCATGACATCTCCTCCTCGGAGCAGATCACCCGTCTGCAGGCCGAGGCCCAGGCCGGTTCACCGTCGGCAGACGTCGCCTATATCTCTGATGCACCCGTCGTCGTCACCGAACTGCTCCAGGACGGCATCCTGACCAACCACGTGCCCGAGCGGATGGCCGAGGTGGTCCCCGCCGAGTACCAGGAACCGCTGCTGGCCAACCGCCTGTCCACCAAGGTGCTGATGTACAACGAGGAGGCCCACCCGGAGGGCAGCCCCATCACCAACCTCTGGCAGCTCACCGAGGAGGAGTGGAACGGCAAGGTGGTCATGGTGGACCCCACGGTCCGCGGCGACTACCTGGACCTGATGACCGAGATCGTCGCCCAGTCCGACGCCATGGCCGCCGCCCACCAGGAGCACTTCGGTCGGGCCATCGAGCTGGACGAGGGCGTCGCCACTGCCGGCGAGCAGTTCATCGCCGACCTCTACGCCAACGGACTGGTCCTGGTGGATGACACGGACAACGTCAATGCCGCCGTCGGCCAGACCGGCCAGGAGGACCCACCGGTGGGTTTCACCTCCTATTCCGACCGACGGGACAACGAGGACGAGGGCTGGGCCCTGCAGGTCTCGCTCGGCACCGGGCCCTCCACCGGTATCACCTTTCCCGCCTACCTGGGACTCGTGGCGGGCTCGGAGAACCCGGCCGCCGCCCGGCTGGCCATCGACTTCCTGATGGGCGACGATTCGCCCACGGGCGGCCCCGGCTACGAGCCGTTCTACGTGGCCGGCGACTACCCGGTCCGCGAGGATGTGGAGAATCCCGAGGGCGCCGTCTCCCTTGAGGAGTTGGCGGCGTGGGACATCGATCCGGAGGCCCTCGCCGAGACGCGCTCCGACGTGGCCGACTTCATCCTCACGCTGGGCTGATCGTATGACCGTCACGACGATGGCCGTCCGCCTCCGCGTGGCCGCGCGCCAGCCCGCCGTGGTGCTCGGGCTGGGCACCCTGTTGGTGCTGGCCGTGCTGGTCGTCGCGCCGATCGTCGGACTGGTCAGCTCCACGCTCACGGCCGGCAACCGAGAGGCCTGGTCGGACGTCTTCGCCTCACGGCTGTCCGAGAACCTGCTGTGGGACCCCCTGGGGAACTCCATCCTCATGGGGGTCACCACCGCGGTGCTTTCCACCGTGATCGGCGGGTTCCTCGCCTGGGTGGTCGTGATGACACGCATCCGCGGACGGGCGGTGCTGGGTGTCCTGGCCACCATCCCGTTCGCCCTGCCGAGCTTCGCTCTGGCCCTGGCCTGGGAGTCGGTGTTCCGCAACGACCTGGTCGGTGGGTCCACGGGGATCCTGTGGAACCTGGGCTTCCAGGTGCCCGACTGGCTGGCCTGGGGGCCGGTCCCGGTGGCCCTGACGCTGACCGCCCACTACTTCTCGCTGTCCTTCATGTTGATCGCTGCGGCCCTGGCGTCCGTGAACGGGGACCTGATGGAAGCTGCCGAGATGACCGGGGCCTCCAAGCTCAGGGTCGCCAAGGACATCGCCCTGCCCGTGGTCGCACCCGCCCTGGTCTCCGGCGCGCTGCTGGCCTTCGCGGAGGGTGTCTCCAACTTCGTCACCCCGGCCCTGCTGGGGCTGCCGGTGCGCTTCCACACCCTCTCGACCCGGCTGTACGGGTCCATCACCACCGGAGACACCCCCCGCGGCTACGTGCTGTCGATCGTGCTGATCGTGGTGGCCGCCATGATCATGTACACCTCCACCCGGGTCACCGGGGGCCGGCGCAGCTTCGCGACGATCACCGGCAAGGGCGGCCGCCAGCGTGGGATAGCCCTGGGTGCCTGGGGCTGGCTGGTCGGGGCGCTGTCCTGGCTCGTGGTGGCCTGCACCACCATCCTCCCCGGGATCGTGCTGGTGCTCAGCTCGCTGGCTCGGCGGACCGGTGACTTCACGTCCGGGCTCACCCTGCACTACTGGATCGGGGGCTCGGACCCGTCGATCGCCCAGGGGCAGCGCGGCGTGCTGAACAATCCGCAGATCCTCCAGGCCACAGCGAACACCGTGCTGCTGGGCGTCTGCGTGGCCCTCGGCGCCGGCCTGCTGGGCCTGCTGATCTCCTACGTGGTCACCCGCAGTCGGCACCCGAGGTGGATGATCGGGTCACTGAACGTGCTCTCCTTCGTGCCATTCCTCATCCCCGGCATCGCGCTGGGCGCGGCGTTCATCGCGCAGTTCGGAGCACCCATCGGCCCGATCCCCAGCCTCTACGGCACCTTCACCATCCTCGTGATGGCCGGGATCGCGGCCACCATCCCGTTCGCCGTCCGCTCGGGCACGGCGGCCATGAGCCAGGTCTCCACGGACATCGAGGAGTCCGCCGTCATGGCCGGGGCCGGATTGGTCCGGCGGCTGAGGTCCGTGATCGCCCCGCTCACCGCGCGGGGTCTGTTCACTGGCGGGGTGCTGGTGTTCGTGCAGATGGTCCGTGACCTGTCCTTGGTGGTGCTGCTGGCCACCCCGGCCATGCCGGTGCTCGCCGTGCTGACCTATCAGTACTCCTCGGAGAACTTCACCCAATTGGCCAACGCGGTCACCGTGATCATCGCGGTGATCTCGGTGGGTGCCACCCTGGCCGCCCGTCGATTCGAGGGCGCCGCCCAGCCCTGGGCACGGAAGACCACGGCCCCCTGATGGCGGACCTGATCGGGTCGAGCCCGGCTCCCGTCCTCCCAGAACCGCCCCCGTCCCGAAAGGACTCCCCATTGAAGGACCCTCACACGACCGCCGTCCGCGCTCGGCCCGGCGCGGTCCATGACAGCACCACGCCCGCCACCACACTCACCACCACAGCCACGTCCCCTTCCGACTGCTCTGGCTCCGTGACCGTCACCGGACTGCGCAAGGACTTCGGCGACTCCAAGGCCGTGGACGGCATCTCCTTCACCGTCCCCGCCGGGGCGTTCCTGGTACTGCTGGGCCCCTCGGGCTGCGGCAAGACCACCACCCTGCGTATGCTCGCCGGCTTGGAACAGCCCACCGGCGGTCAGATCAGCTTCGGCGACCGCGTGATCGCCCGCGGGGACGGGACCGCCAACGTCCCGGCCGCCCAGCGCGAAGCCGGTCTGGTGTTCCAGTCGTACGCCCTGTGGCCGCATAAGACCGTGCGGGACAACGTGGAATGGCCGCTCAAGGTCGCGAAGTGGGCGGCCGGCCGGCGTCGGAAGCGGGTGGCCGAGGTGCTGGAGCTGCTGGCCATCTCCGAGCTGGCGGAACGGTACCCCGGGGAGATCAGTGGAGGCCAGCAGCAGCGAGTGGCCATCGCGAGGATGATCGCACCGGAACCGAAGATCCTGCTGTTCGACGAGCCCCTGTCCAATCTCGATGCCAAACTCCGCGTGGACACCCGCGGCGAACTGATGCGCATCCACCGTGCCACCGGTGCAACCAGTGTCTATGTCACCCACGACCAGGTGGAGGCGATGACCATGGCCACCCATGTGGCACTCATGAAGGACGGCAGGATCGAGCAGTTCGGAGCTCCCCGCCAGCTGCTGGAGAATCCCCGTACCGCGTTCACATCCACCTTCATCGGCACTCCTCCGGCCAACGTCCTGCCCTGCACCGTCACCGGGGGCCGGCTGATGGCGGAAGGCCCGACGACGGCCGCGCGGCTGGACTGCGGGCCGGCACCCGCCGGTGTGGCCGAAGGGGAGAATGTGCAGGTCATGTACCGGGCCACCTCGATCATGCTGGCGCCCACCCCACCGGACGCGCCGGCGTCGGGGCAGACGGGCCACCGAACGGCCCTCGATGCCCTCTACGCCGACCAGGTGCCGCTGGCGGACCGGTGGGTGGTCGGCGTCGACTTACCCGGCGGCGACCGCCTCAGCATGATCCTCCCGTCCCCGGTGGACCTGCGTCCCGGCGATCCGGTGCACGTCGTGTTCCCGGCAGAGCCCGACGCCGTCTTCGGCTCCGATGGCGTGGTTGTGGGCGAAGCCGTGGGCGGGGCCGGGCGATGATGCGCCTGATCCTGGTGCGGCACGGCGAGACCACCTGGAACCTCGAGCGGCGGTTGCAGGGCCAACGGGACATCGGGCTGTCCACGACGGGACGCGAACAGGCCTTCGCGCTGCTGGGCGCCATCCGGAGACTGGCCCCGGAGTACGTGGTGTCAGCGGAGCTCGCCCGCGCCCGCGAAACCGCGGAACTGCTCGGGGCGGGTCTGGACGCCACCGACGACCGGCTCAACGAGGCCTTCCTGGGCTCATGGGAAGGACGCCATTCGGCCGAGCTGAAGGCCTCCACCCCGGAGTTGTACGAGCAATGGCGGGCCGGGCAGTACCAGCCGCCGGGCGCAGAGTGCTTCGCGGACCTGACCGACCGCGTCGTGGCGGGCGTGGACCAAGCCATCCGGGACGCACACGCCCGGGGGCTCAGGACCCTCATGGTCGTCACGCATGGCGGGCCGGTCCGCGCCTACCTGCGGGCCGCCGTCGGACTTGATCCAGCCCGGACGGTGCCGAGCCATCCGGCGAGCCTGTCCTCCGTGGATGTGGACCCGGCGGCGGACTCACCGAGTCTGGCCGGGAACGCCCGGTTACGGCTGTTCAACTTCGCTCCCGCCCTCTCCCCGCTGGATCCCTCCGACTGAGTCCATGGCCACCGCCGGGAGACCACTAGGCTGAGCACATGGACCCGTCCACCGCACCACCCCACTCCCGCCCGTGAACCGGCTGTTCCGGTCCGTCCTGGGCCTGTTCGCCGCACCGCGACTCAACGTGCGGGAGGACTACGCGAAGGTCCGGCGATTCCAGCAGCACGTCGCCGCGTTGTCGGGACCGCGCTACCGGCCCGTGTACCGGCAGACGGCGGCTGATGCGGGGACCCATCGTGTCCCCGTGAGGGTCTTCCAGCCGAAGGAGAAACGGCGCGATGAGGTCCTGCTCTTCTTCCACGGGGGCGGCTGGGTCACCGGTGACATCGAGAGCTACACCCCGGCCTGTGCCACGATGGCCGACCTCACCGGCTGCGTGGTGGCCTCCGTGGACTACCGGCTGGCCCCGGAACATCCCTTCCCGGCGGGCCTGGAGGACTGCTACCACGTGGCACGGCTGGTGTTGGAGGATCCGCAGCGGGCCGGCATCGACTCAGCCGCCCATGTCGTCCTCGTGGGCGACTCCGCCGGCGGCAACCTGGCAGCCGCCGTCTCCCTGATGTTGCGGGAGCGCGGCCACAGCGGGGCGAGCCGGCAGGTCCTCCTCTACCCGGTGACCCACTGGGACCATGACCCCGCGACGTCGCCGTTCGCCTCGGTCCGCCATCACGGGGAGGACTACCGGCTCACCTCCACGGAGGTCCAGGACTACTTCGACCTGTACGTGCCCGACCGCCAGCAGCGCCGCAACCATCTGGTTGCCCCCCTGATGGCCCCGGATCTGTCCGGACAGCCGAAGACCATGGTGATCACGGCGGAACTGGACCTACTCTGCGACGAGGGCGAGGCCTACGGAGAGGCCCTGGCAGAAGCCGGCAATGAGGTGCGGGTCCACCGGGTGGACGGGGCGTTGCACGGGTTCATCGCGCTGCCCCGGTTCTCCCGTTCCCTGCGTGAGGCGTACGAGGTGATCAACGCCTTCCTCGACGAGGACTCCACGGTCGCTGAGAGGCCCGGCGGTGCCGGTCGCCCCGGCCGTCAGGACGCGCCATGACCGGGCGGACCTGGGCGCGGCTGGACAACGCCTCCAACATCTTCCTGGCGGCTCGGACCGATGCCGATCCCAAGGTGTTCCGCCTCAGTGCGGAAATGGACCACGAGGTGGATCCACAGCTGCTGCAGGAGGCCCTGGACGCCACGTACGACCGGTATCCGCTCTACCGTGCGGTGCTGCGGCGCGGCGTGTTCTGGTACTACCTGCAGGACAGCGACCTCCGTCCCCTCGTCAGCGCGGAGGTCCAGCACACCTGTGCCCCGATCTATCAGGCGGACCGGCGCACCCTGCTGTTCCGCGTGCTGCACCACCGCCGGCGCATCAACCTCGAGGTGTTCCACGCCCTCTCCGACGGCACCGGGGCGCTGTGGTTCCTCTCTGACCTGGTGACCGCATACGTCGGGTTGCGCTACCCGGAGGCGGGCCGTGCTCTCGGGACAGCCCCCGATGCGGGCGCCGATCCTGTTGCCACCGGACAGACCGGCACGGAGCCCCACGGCACGGTACCGGCTGAACGGCTCCAAGAAGCTCCGGTCCACGAGCTGACCGCCGACAGCTTCGCGCACTACTTCCGCCGGCGCCGCCAGGGCCAGGCGCCCGCCACCGGCGCGGCCCGGCCTCCGCGGAAGCGGGTGCACCGGGTCAGGGGCACCCGCACACCTGACCACCGCACCCGTGCCGTCGAGCTCACCCTGCCTGCCCGGGACGTGCTGAGCCTGGCCCGGGCCGAGGGCGTCTCGCTCACCATGTACCTGACCGCCCTCTTCTTCGAGTCCGTCCGCCGGTCCTCGGGCGGGCTGGGCCGGAACCGCACCCTGGCCGTCTCGGTGCCCGTGAACCTCCGTCAGTTCTTCCCCTCGACGTCGGCGCGGAACTTCTTCGCGGCCGTCCGGGTGGAGCACACCTACGGTGAGGGCGAGGACGACGTCGGCTCCGTTGCCCGCCAGCTGGAGGGCCAGTTCCGCCCGAAGGCCACCCCGGAGGCCCTGGAGAGGAAACTGCGGCGCTTCATCCGCTTCGAGCGGACGCCCGTGCTGCGGGTGGTGCCGCGGCCGCTCAAGGACCTGATCCTGGGTCTGGTCAACCGGGTCAACAACCGCGGCCTGACCGTCGCGATCTCCAACATGGGCCGCGTGAACCTGCCAGATCCGGTCGATTCCCACGTGGGCCGCATGCTGCTCCACGTCTCGGCGGCCCGCCCCCAGTTCTGCGCCGTCTCCCACGCCGGCCTGCTCACGATCAGCTTCTCCTCACCGTTCACCGAGACGGGACACATCAGGGAGTTCGCCCGGCACCTCACCGACCGCGGGATCGCGGTATCCGTGGCCGCGGCCAGAGTCACCGAGGAGGAGCTCCGGTTGGTGGAGACCGGGGTGCAGACCGAGGTGGAGGCATGAGTCGCTGCCCGGACTGCGCCGTGGACATCGAGGGCGCCTGGAACCACTGCCCCCTGTGCGCAGCCCCGACCTCGGGCGAGGTCACCCCGAGTCCGTTCCCCGCGGTGCCCCTCCAGTTCTCCCGGCGTCGAGTCCTGAGGGCCCTGTTCCTCGCCTCGATCGCGGTCATCCTCGCCTCGTTCACGGCCCAACTGCTGTTCAACCGGGACCTGGACGGCATCGGTGTCCTGCGCTCCGTGTGGCTGGGCGTCAGCGCGATGTGGCTGGTGGTACTGATGGCTGTGCGCAAGCGGCGCAACCTCGCCAAGAGCACCGTGTACCTCGTGGTGCTCGTGGGCCTGGTCTGCGTGTACTGGGACTACCTCACGGGGTGGCTCGGCTGGTCGTTGACCTTCGCGGTGCCCATCGTCTGCGCCTCATCGATCGTCGCCCTGCTGATCACCGTCCGGGTGATGCGCATCGAGGTGGGCGAGCACATCGTCTACAGCGGCCTGACGGTGCTCCTGGGCCTGGCACCGCTCGGGTTCCTCCTCTTCGGCTGGGTGACGACCCCGCTGCCGTCGGCGATCTGCGGTGCCCTCAGCCTGCTCGCCCTGGGGCTGCTGCAGCTCGGACGGGGCCGGCAGGTCCGCCACGAACTGGCCAAACGCCTGCACCTGTAGACCCCGCGTCGCCGGTCCGCCGTCCGGTCAGCCGCTCGGATGCGGGTAGTCCCCCGTGCGGCCCTGGAACTCCAGGATCGCGGGGTTGAGGACGACTCCGTCGCGGATCTCGATGGCTCGGCTGATGGTTTCGCTGCCGTCCCAGGCGGTGGGTCCGCCCATGACGATGTCCAGGAAGGGCAATAGGGCATCGCTGATCTCCCAGCTGGCCGAATTCCACAGGTACGAGGGGCTATGGTCCACCGAGTAGTAGTCGATGGTCCCGCCCACGTTGAACATGGGGTCGGCGAACGTGGTGGGACGGGCCCACTCGAACGCCATGCCCTCGTCGCACGAGACATCCACGATCAGGCTGCCGGGCCGGAAGGCCTCAAGGTCTTCGGTGCGCAGGTAGAGCAGTGGGGCATTGGGATCCTGCAACGTGCAGTTGACGACGATGTCGCTCTCGGCCAGAAAGGGAGCCAGCGGAACCCGTCCGCGGTCATCGGTGATGACCTCGCTGAGATAGGGGCCACCGTCATGGTCGAACTGGATCATCTGCGCGGAATGGATGGGTGAGGCGACAGAGGCGACCTTGCGGTTGGTCAGCACACGGACATCTGAGATGCCGTGGGCCTTCAGGGCCGTGACGGCGCCCCGCGCCGTGGCGCCGAATCCGATCACCACGGCACTGAGCCGGCGGCCGTAGTCCCCGGTGACACCGGTCAGGGCCAGGGAATGGAGCACGGAGCAGTACCCGGCCAGCTCATTGTTCTGATGGAAGACGTGCAGTGAGAAGCCGCCGTCACTGGCCCAGTGATTCATGGCCTCGAAGGCGATCAGGGTCAGCCGCCGGTCAATGGCCTGCTGGGTGAGTCCACGGTCCTGCACGCAGTGGGGCCATCCCCAGAGCGTCTGCCCGTCCCGCAGTTCAGCCAGGTCTGCCGCCTGCGGCTTGGCCAGCAACACGGTGTCGGCGGCGGCGATGACCGCCGGTCGGTCAGCCACCGCGCCCACCAGCTCAGCAAGGTTCGCGTCCGAGTAGCCGAACCGCTCGCCGTAGCCCTTCTCCAGGACCATCCTGCTCCGTAAGGAGGGATCGATGCGTTGCAGGTGGTCCGGGTGCAGAGGAACGCGGTACTCGGCGGTCTTCCGGGTGGTCCCCAACACGCCGAGGACAGGATGATTCGATGGTGCCATGGTGCACGTCCATTCTGGGGTGCCGCAGTGGCACGCCACATATCAGGCTATACCGGTCCGGGTGCTCCAGCGGCGAGCAGGTAGCAGGCGGTACTGGTGTGAGGCCGCACGGCTCAGTGAATCGGCGGCCGCCACCCGGGATCGCGGCCGGACAGGCCCAGCACCCGATCCAACTGGGGTGCCTCCGCCGGCACCGGGACCCGGGGGCCGAAGAGCCCTTCCCGTTCGCCCGGCTCCTCCGGGATCCCGGCGCAGAATTGCTCGACGGCGTCCAGCGCCTGCTGCTCCACCGCATAGTCCTGGCCGGTGGCCACCGCCAGGTCCCAGCCGTGCAGCACGACCTCGTCGAGGGCGACCAGCAACGCCACGTCGGACGGCATGGTCTGCGCCCCGGCCGTCGTCGTTCCGGTGCGTGCCCCCGTCTCGTTCCAGGCGGCGGCGAGGTTCTCCAACTCGGCCGGCAGGGCCTCCCGCCAGTCCCCGGGAAGTTCCAGCCGCGACGGGTCCGGGGCCGTCTGGGTGGTCGGTCCATCGATCTTGCGGGCGGCGTCACGGAAGGCGATGGCCAGGCCGTGCAGATGCGCCAGGAGCAGGTGGACGGGCATCTGGGGGCACGGCGTGGGGGCATAGTGGTGCGCGTCCTCGATCCCGCGCACCACGGCAGCCACCCTCCGCGTGCTCTCGGTGAGGTCGATGCTGGTCATGGTGGGTCCCTCTCTCACTAACGGGCCGGTGTGGTGGTGCCGAAGGTCTCGGGGTCCACCGGGCGGGCGTGCCGTGGCAGTTTCTCCACCACCAGGCGGTAGGAATCGAGCACGAGTTCCCCGACCAGTCCGCCGGTGATGGTGTCCCCGCCGGTCACGGTGATCCAGTGCCTCTTGTTCATGTGGTAACCGGGGGTGACCTCGGGATGGGCCTGGCGCAGGGCGCTGGAGTCCTCGGGCTCCGCCTTGAGGTTGACGATCGGTTCGCCGTCCAGTTCGGCCAGGAACATGAACATCCGGCCCTTGACCTTGAACACGTCGCTGTCCGGGCCGAAGGGCTGGTCCACGGTGACGGCGGGGAATTGGAGGGCCGCGTCCCGGGCGATCCGGTGCACTGTGGTTCCGTTCATGGTGTCCGTTCCCCCGGTGGTCGTATGGGGGCGAATCCCCTCCGCCATCTTCAGACTATGCCCGAGCAGGGGCCTTGCCGCAAGGCCCCCCGGTACTGCCAGAATCGCCGGGTCGAATCAGATCGGAGCCGTCCCGTGACCACAGCCCACCATCGCACCAGCACCTCAGCCTTCGCCCTCCCGGAACACCTCTCCGCCAAGTCGGATCCGGACCTGGTGGCGGACGACGACGCCCACTTCGCGGCCATCGCAGCCTCCCTCGGCCGCCGTCGCGCCGAGGACGGCAGCCGCCTCGACGCCCTGCGCCGGCAACCGCGTGGCAGCGGCGAGTATGCCTTGGAGCGGGATGCCGAGATCCGCCGGCTGTCCTCCCGCCTGCTCCTGCTCCGACGGTTCGGTCTGGACCTGGTGCTGGGCCGGATGGTCTCGTCCGACGGCAGCGGCACTACCGTCTACGTGGGACGCACCGGCCTGACCGACGGTGATGGACACCGTCTGCTCATCGACTGGCGCTCCCCTGCGGCCGAGCCGTTCTTCGCCGCCACCCACGCCCATCCCCTCGGCCTGGCCAGCCGCCGCCGCTACCGGTGGACCCGCGGGCGCATCACCGACTACTGGGACGAGGTCTTCACCACGGAGGGACTGTCCGGCGGACTGCAGGTCCACGCCGCACTCGACGACCAGTCCGCCTTCATCGCCAGTCTCGGCGCCCACCGGACCGAGCGCATGCGGGACGTGCTCGGCACCATCCAGGCGGACCAGGACGCGATCATCCGCGCCGGTTCGCGCGGGGCGCTCGTGGTCGACGGCGGCCCTGGCACCGGCAAGACCGTCGTCGCCCTGCACCGCACGGCACACCTGCTCTACGCCGACGAGCGGCTGCGCCGCCACCGTGGCGGCGTGCTCTTCGTGGGCCCCCACGAGCCCTACCTGGCCTATGTCGCGGACGTGCTGCCCTCACTCGGCGAGGACGGGGTGCTCACGACGACGGTGCGCGGCCTGCTCCCGGAGGGGGCCTCGGCTCCCGCCGAGGCGGATCCGCGGGTGGCCGATCTGAAGGCTCGCCGCGACCTGGTGGACGCCGTGGAGCCGGCGGTCCGGCTGTATGAGGAACCTCCGGCCGAGCCCCTGCTGGTGGAGGCACCGTGGGACGAGGTCTGGTTGTACCCCGAAGACTGGGCCGAGGCCTTCGATGCCCCTGACTCCGGCACCCCGCACAACGAGGCCCGGGAGGACGTCTGGGCGGCGCTGCTCCAGATCCTGGTGGAGACCCACAGTGCCGCAGCGCACCCGAACGCTGCCCAGGACGAGGAGAACGGGGGGCCGTCCACCGAGCTGCTGTACCGATCCTTCGAGGGGAACGGCGACCTGCGGGCTGCCTTCGCCCGCGCCTGGCCCGTGTTGCGTGCGGAGGAGATCGTCGGAGACCTGTTCACGGTGCCCGCCTACCTGTCCCGGTGCGCCCCGGCACTGGAGCCGGCCGAGGTGCGATCCCTGCAACGCGCGGACCCTCAGGCCTGGACGCTGTCCGACCTGCCGATCCTGGACGCGGCCCGCCGCCGCATCGGTGATCCGGACACGGCCTGGAAACGCCGCGCATGCGACCAGGCGCGCGAGCGGAACCAGGCCGCCATGAACCGGGTGATCGACGAACTGGTGGCCGCCGACGACTCCGAGCTACAGGAGATGACCTCCCTGAAGACCGAGGACATCCGGGACAAACTGGTCGTCGACGAGGACCTGCCGGCGGAAGTCCGTGACCCACTGACGGGGCCCTTCGAGCACATCGTGGTGGACGAGGCACAGGAACTCACCGACGCCGAGTGGCAGATGCTGCTGGACCGGTGCCCGTCCCGGAGCCTCACCATCGTCGGGGACCGCGCCCAGGCCCGGCAGGGGTTCACGGAGAGTTGGCGGCAACGGCTGGAGCGCGTCGGGGTCGGGCCGGTGGAGATCGCCACGCTCACGATCAACTACCGCACACCCGAAGAGGTCATGGCGGAGGCGGCCCCCGTGATCCGGGCCGCGATCCCGGATGCCAACGTGCCGACCTCGGTCCGGGCCTCGGGGAACGCGGTGCGCCACGGCACCGTGGGCGAGCTGGACCAGGTGCTGGACGCCTGGCTGGAGGAGCACGACCAGGGTGAGGGCGCCGCCGTCGTGATCAGTGCGGACGGGACCGCCGCGGCAGACGCGATTCAGGGCAAGGCGCCGATGGCGGGGCGGGACCGGGTGCGTTCCCTGACGCCCGCCCTGGCCAAGGGCCTCGAGTTCGACCTGGTGATCCTGGTCAACCCCCAAGACTTCGGTACCGGGATCGAGGGTGCGGTGGACCGGTACGTGGCCATGAGCCGCGCCGCCCGGCAGCTGGTGATCCTGGAGGACTGAGGGTCGTCCTGGAAGACTAGGCTGGAAACCAGACGTACCGGTTTTCTCGATCAGGGGTGGATGTCCATGTCAGGCGTAGTCGCAGCCCACGGTTCCTTTGATCCCCGCCGCGGCCAGCGGATGCTGGACCGGCTGGCCCACCGCGGCCCGGACGGGGCGGGCAGCCGGGAACTGCGCCGGTCCTGGCTCGGCAGCAGGTATCTGTCCATCGTCGATCCGGTCTCCGGCGACCAGCCGCTGTCCGGTGGACGGGACGGTGGGCTCTGGGTCGTCGGGGACGGCATGATCCACAACCACCGCCGGATCCGCGAGCGGCTGGGTGACGGGCGATTCCGTACCGACTCGGACCTGGAAGCCGCGATCGTCCTCGTCGAGGAGTACGGCGCCGAGGCCTTCGAACACCTGTGGGGACCCTTCGCCCTCGTGGTCGCCGGCGCGGACGGCCGCTTCGCCGCGGCCCGTGACATCCTCGGGCTGGCCCCGCTGTACTGGGTGCACGAGGGTGAGACAGTGGTGTTCGCCTCGGAGCTGAAGGCCTTCGACGAGGATCAGCGCCCCGCGGTGCGGCCCTTCCCGCCCGGACACTGCTGGACCCCGCAGGAGGGGCTCAAACCCATCCGGCGCTTCCCCGGCACCACGCCGGTGCTCCTGCAGAGCCGGTCCGCGGACGACGAGCCGCCGGCCTGGGTGTTCGATGCCCTGCGCGAGACCCTGATCCGGGCCGTGGACCGCAGCCTGGCCAGCCGGCAGCGTCCCGGGGTGCTGTTGTCCGGTGGCGTGGACTCCAGCATCATCACCGCCATCGCCGCCCGGCGCGGCGATTGGGCGTCTGCACCGCTGAAGACCTTCGCCGTCGGACTCGAGGGCAGCGGGGATCTCGCGGCCGCCCGGATCGTGGCCGAGCACTGCGGCACGGACCACCACGAGCTGGTCTACACCGCCCAGGACGCCATTGAGGCGGTGCCCGAGGTCGTCGCCGGACTCGAGTCCTTCGATCCGAAGCTCGTGCACTCGGCGGTGCCCAACTACTTCGTCTCCCGCCTGGCGTCCCTCCACGTCAAGATCGTCCTCGTGGGCGAGGGCGCCGACGAGCTCTTCGCCGGGTACACCCACTACGGGCGCCATCGTGAGGGGGCCGAACTGCACGCGGAACTGCTGGAGACCCTGCAGGGCATGCATATCGGCGGTCTGCAACGGGTGGACCGCGTGGCCGGTGCGCTCGGGGTGGAACCCCGCCTGCCGTTCCTGGACCTGGACATGGTGGAACTGGCGATGGCCCTGCCCCCGGAATGGAAGCTCGTGGGACGGGACCGGCCGGCCAAGTGGTTGCTGCGCAAGGCCTTCGACGGGTGGCTGCCGGACGAGGTGCTGTGGCGCCGCAAGGAACAGTTCGGCGAGGGCACCGGCATGAACGACGTCCTGGCCGAGCACTTCGGCCAGACCGTCAGCGACGACGACCTGGCGGCAGAGGCGGACGCCCTGACCCCTCCGGTGCGCACCCGGGAGGAACTCGCGTACTACCGGATGTTCGAGGCCGTCCTGCGCGGCGTCAACGCCCAAGAGACCGTCGGCCGGTTCCCGGAGGCCTGATCAGGCCCGGGAACCGGCCGAGCTTCGGTGCGATGGCGGGGGGCGCTGCGGTCAGTGGCGGAGGCGGTCAGTGGCGGAGGCGGTCAGCCACCGATGAGGCCCTGGTCCTGGAGCCACTCCTCGGCCACGTCCCGCGGATCCTCGCCGTCGGTGTCGACCTTGCCGTTGAGCTCCATCATGGTCTCGTTGGTGAGCTTCTCCGAGATCGGGGCCATGATCTCGGCGATCGCCGGGTACTCGTCCAGGGTCTCCTGGCGCAGGGTCATGGCCCCCTGGTACTCGACGAAGAACTCCTGGTCGTCCTCCAGGATCACCATGTCGTTCGACGCGACCCGGGCGTCGGTGGAGAACACCTCACCGAACTCGCAGGTGTCCCCGACCTGCGTGTAGATCAGGTTCAGTTCGAGCTCCACGATCTCGGAGAACTCGAAGCCGTAGGCCTCCTCCAGCCCGGGCAGGCCGTCATCACGGTTGATGAACTCGCTGGCCGCACAGACGCGGGCCTGGTCCGGGTTCGCGTTGATGAACTCCGCCGCATCGGACTGCGTGACCAGGCCGTTCTCGTCAGCGAAGTCCTGCTTGACGGCGATGCGGTAGGTGTTCTCGAACGGGGCCGCGTCCAGCCAGGCGATGCCGTTCTCCGCGTCCGCCTCCGAGACAGCCGCGAACAGGTCCTCGGGCACCTCCTCGGTGGTGTTGCCGAGGATGTTGACCCACCCGGTGCCGGTGTAGTCCCAGTAGAAGTCGATCTCGTCCGTCTCCAGCGCCTCGCGGACGGTGGCACTGCCCGAGATCCCGGTCTGGTCCTCGATGCTGGCCCCCGCGTCCTCCAAGGCGAGCGAGGTGATCTGGGACAGGACGACGGACTCGGTGAACTCCTTGGAGCCCGCGGTTAGCTCGGCCCCGTCCAGCGTGCCGGCGTTGGCGCTGTCCCCGCCGCCGTCTCCGCCGCCACAGCCGGTCAGCAGCAACGCGGCCACCGCCGTCAGGCCGATGCCGCCGAGCGTGGTCTTGCGGGTCGTTGCGTTTCTCATGTCAGTTCCTCATTTCAGTGCGATCACTGGATGATCGGTGCGATCGGGTGCGGTCAGGATGCGGTCACGGTGCGTTCGTTCAGGTCCTGGCGGACCGGAGTCCCTTGGGCTGGAGCAGGTTCTCGGCCAGTCCGGCGAGGTAATCGATGAGCAGGGCCAGCACCGAGGTCAACACGGCACCGACCACCTGCACCAGCACCCGGTTGGTGGAGAGTCCGGCCATGATGACGTCACCCAATCCACCGCCGTTGATGTAGGTCGCCAGCGTTGCCGTGCCCACGTTGATCACCAGGGCAGTGCGGACGCCCGCCAGGATCACGGGCACGGCCAAGGGCAGTTCCAGGCGACGCAGGACCTGGAACCGGGACAGGCCCATGCCCCGCCCTGCCTCGAGCACGTTCTCGTCCACCTGTTCCAGTCCGACCATGGTGTTCAGCAGCACCGGGATGATCGCGTAGAGCACCAGGCCGACGATCGCGGCCTGGAACCCGAGGAACAGGAACATCACGGCCAGCAGCACGAGGACGGAGATCGTCGGCACCGCCTGGCCCAGGGTCAGGAGGGT
Organism: Citricoccus muralis; assembly: GCF_003386075.1. Taxonomy (GTDB): domain Bacteria; phylum Actinomycetota; class Actinomycetes; order Actinomycetales; family Micrococcaceae; genus Citricoccus; species Citricoccus muralis. The sequence continues at coordinate 779,507 of NZ_QREH01000001.1, read as the reverse complement.
GATGATGAACGGACGGACCCGACGGGTGAATGGCCTGGTCAGCAGGATGCCCAGCGGGACGGCGATCAGAAGCGTGATCACGGTGGACACCGCGGTGAGGGCCACGTGCTCCCCCACAGCCGTGGACAGGGCAGCGGCATTCAGGGAGCGTGCCTCGATCGAATCGAGTTCACGGCCGTTCACGTAGAGGTACAGGGAGACCAGGACGACGGCCAGGATGAGGGGCATCGTCAGGTAACCCACCCATCCGCGCCTCCCGGCGGCGGGCGGGGTCAGGGTGACGACGTCGGTGTCCCGGACCCCGGCGGAGGTGGCCGTGCTCATGGCGTCGTCCTCCCGTCCGCGAACTCGGTGCGGGCCTCGGCGACGGCCGAGTGGCGCATGGAGCGGATGGCCTCGTTGATCTGCTCGATGTCCACGACCCCCTGGTGGCGCCCGTCCTGATCCACCACGACGGTGACGGCGTAGCGGGCGGCGATGAGCTCGTTGAGCGCGTCACTCAGGGTGGCCCGAGACTCCACGACGGCCTGGGGGACGGTACCGATCTGGTCCAGAGGCTGCCCGGCGCCTCGTCGAAGGTCGTCGGCACCGACCCAGCGGGCCGGGCGCCCCTCCGTGTCCAGCACGAGGACCGCACTGTGATCCGATTCGCGCAGGACCCGGTGCGCCTGTTCCACGGAGTCCGCTGCGGACACCGTGGGCCAGGACGCGAGCTCGATGTCCCGGACCCGGGACAGGCTCAGCCGCTTCAGAGAGGCGCCCCCACCGATGAAGTCACGCACGAAGTCGTTGGCCGGTGCGGTGAGGATCTTCTCCGGGGTGTCGTACTGGGCGATCGAGGAGCCCTCCTGCAGGATCGCGATCCGGTCCCCCATCTTGATGGCCTCATCGATGTCATGGGTGACGAACACGATCGTCTTGCGCACCTCGGACTGGAGGCGGAGGAACTCGTTCTGGAGGCGTTCGCGGGTGATGGGGTCGATCGCTCCGAAGGGCTCGTCCATCAACATCACCTGCGGGTCGCCGCCGAGGGCGCGGGCGACCCCGGCGCGCTGCTGCTGCCCGCCGGAGAGCTGCTTCGGGTAACGGTCTCGGTACTCGTCCGGGTCCATGTTGACCATGCTCAGCAGCTCGTCCACCCGGGACCGGATGCGGGAGGCGTCCCAGCCCAACAGCTTCGGCACGGTGGCCACGTTCTCGCCGATGGTGAGATGCGGGAACAGGCCGGTCTGCTGGATGACGTAGCCGATCCTCCGGCGCAACTGGTCCGCGTTCGTGGTGGTGACGTCCTCGCCGCCCAGGATGATCCGGCCGGAGGTCGGTTCGATGATCCGGTTGATCATCTTCATGGTGGTGGTCTTGCCGCAGCCCGAGGGCCCCACGAGGACCACGATCTCTCCGGCGTGGATGTCCAGGGTGAGTCCGTCCACGGCATTGCGCTGCGTCCCGGAGAATCTCTTGGTCAGGTTCTCGAGGCGGATCATGACCTCGGGTTCCGGTGCGGTCTGCGGTGTCTGGGTCATCGGATACCTCGCGAAGTAGTGAGTCGCTGGACGGTGTAGAAGATCAGGTCGAACAGGACGGCCAGCACGATCACACCGAGGGTGCCGGCCAGGACCATGTTCACGGCCACGGGGGTTCCCACCCGGGCCAGCCCGGTGAAGATCATCTCGCCGTAGCCCGGCCCGTTGACCACCGCGCCGATGGCCGCGATGCCCAGCAGCACGAGGGTGGTGACCCGGACACCGGTGATGACGACGGGCCAGGCCAGCGGCAGTTCGATCCGCAGCAGGCGCTGCCGCCGGTTCAGTCCCATGCCCTGGGCGGATTCGATGACGGCTGGGTCCACCTCCCGCAGCCCGGTGATCGTGTTGCGCACCACCGGCAGCAGGCCGTACATCACCAAGGCGAACAGCACGGGCGGCCAGCCGAGGCCGAGCGGCCCCAGCAGCAGGATGAACAGGGCGAAGGACGGGATGGTCAGGAACGTCCCGGTGATCGCGAGCACGAACTCCCGCGGACGCTCCGTCCGATAGGTGGCGATGCCCAGGGCCACGCCGATGACGGTGGCGATGAGGACTGCTGCACCGACGATCGCGGCGTGTGCCAGACCCATCTCGAGCAGGTCGTCTGCCCGGTTCCCCAGGAACTCGAGGAATTCCACGGCTGCCCCCTTTCGAGACGAATAATGCCTGATGACGACTATAGTTCAGCGATTTTCCGCGGTACGTCTCAGTAGGTCAGGCGGACGGCGGCCTCGCGCAGATAGCGGTCCACGAGCGTGTAGGCGTCCCGGGTCAGGGCGCGCCACAGTTGCAGCGCCAGCGCCGGATCGTCCTGTTCCAGCACCTCGATCGCCTCCGGGGTGAGGACCATGAGCTCGACCTCGCCGACGGCCTTCTCCGTGGTCTCCTGCCGGTCCGCGGTTCCGAGGGCGAGCTCGCCGAACGTCATTCCGGATCCCAGCGTGTTCAACCGCACCCGCTCACCCAGGGGGTTGGTGGCGATGGTGTTGATCTGTCCGGAGACGATGAAGTGCACGCCGCCGAAGCGCTGCCCGACCCGGCGGATGACGTCCCCGTCCTCGTGGAGCCGGTGTTCCATGAGTCCGGCCAGCCGTTCACGGTCGGCCGCCTCCAGGAGGTCCAGGGCCGGTGACTCGGTCACCGGGACCCGTTCCGTGGCCGAGATCGGCGCGCCGTAGCGTTCCAGCAGGGCATCCTCGCAGTGTTCGACCGCCTCACCGAGGCCCCGGAAGACCGGCACCGGGGCGGCGCGATCTTCAGGGCCGGCGTCGGGATGGAAGATCAGGGCGGGTGCCTCCTCACCGGTGACGAGGACCAGTTCCCGTCCGCCCGCGGCCAGCTGCCGTTGGAGGCCGGTGATCATCTGGAGGGCGAGCCGGCCGGCGTCGTACACCTGCCGCAGGTCCAGGACCACGAAGACGACGCCGTCCTCCAGTTCGCTGACCGCGCGGACCAGTGATTCGGTGCCGGCGAAGAAGAGGTCTCCGGTCACCTCGATGATGCGGGCTCGGTCTCCGTAGCGCTCCAACACCGCGGCCTCCTCCTCGGTGCGCCGCACGCGGGAGGGGAACCGGGAGATCTCCATGGTGTCCTTGACTGCGGACCGCCCGCTGCGGGCGGCGCGCACGAAGTGCATCTCCATGTCCTTCGACACCCGCCGGCAGGTCTCCAGCCCCCGGACGCTGTTGCCGTGCCCGTCCAGCGGGGGCGAGAAGACGGCCAGGCCGGCCTGGCCGGGCAGCACGGCCAGCGTCCCGCCGCCCACCCCGGACTTCGCGGGCATGCCGACGCTGCTGACCCAGGCGCCGGCGTCGTCGTACATGCCGGAGGTCATCATGACGGACAGGACCCGTTCCACCACGTCGATCTCGAAGACCTGCTCCCCGCTGACCGGTTGCGTGCCACCGTTGGCCAGGGTGGCCGCCATCATGGCCAGGTCACGGCAGGTCACCTGGACGGAGCACTGGCGCAGGTAGTTCTCCAAGGCGCGGCTGGGATCGTTCTCGATGACCTCGACGGAGCTGAGCAGGTAGGCCAGGGCATGGTTGCGGTCACTGTGCCGGATCTCCACGTCGAAGACCGAACGGCTGCTGGACAGGTCCCGCCCGGCGAACCGCGAATAGGTGTCCACGATCCGGCGCACGGCGGACTTGCCGCCGCCCCCACGGATCATCGAGGCCACCGCCAGCGCCCCGGCATTCACCATGGCGTTCGGCGGCCGGCCTGTCACCGGGGCCAGCGAGATCTGGTTGAACGGGTCCCCGGAGGGTTCCACGTCCACCTTCTCGTCCACGGCCTCGAAGCCATAGTCCGCCAGGGCGAGCCCGTAGCTGAACGGCTTGGAGATCGACTGGATCGAGAACTCCTGGTCGGCGACCCCGACCGAGTAGACCTGGCCGTCCACGGTGGCCAGGCAGATGCCGAAGTCCTCGGGGTTCGGCTCCCGCCCCGTGGGGTGCACCTGGTAGGGCTCTCCCCCGCGCAGGCGCTGGACGTCAGCGAGCAGCGACTCGAGGTACTCCTGGATGGGCGATTCCATGCCCCAACCGTAATAGCTCGGGTCAGGCGTCGATGACGACGACCGTCAGGACGGGCGCCCGGCGGTAGGCACGATCGAGGTGGCGAGCCACGGTGTCGCCGATCAGCTGCTCGAGCTTGTCGAGGTCGTCGATCTCGGACACGGACGGCTTCGACAGCGCGATGGAGACCTTCTTGGCCGCACCGTCGAAAATCACCTTGTCCTGGATGAAGCCCTTGGTGACGAACTCCAACGGCTCGGCGAGCTGGTTGGTGTCCGCGTCCACGAGGGCCACGACCGTCACCGAGCCGCCTTCCTGCAGCGACGTGCGCTCCTTCAAGGTCTCCTCGGTGACCTTGCCGACGGTGTGGCCGTCCACATAGACCAGGCCGGCCTCGACCTGACCGGAGACGGCCGCCTTGCCGTTGACCAGGTCCACGGTGGTGCCGTCCTTGACGACCAGCACGCGTTCCGGGGCGATACCGGTCTTGATCGCGAGCTCGGCGTTGGCGTGCAGGTGCTTGGACTCACCGTGCACGGGCATGACGTGCGTGGGCTGCACGATGTTGTAGCAGTAGACCAGCTCACCAGCGGAGGCGTGTCCGGAGACGTGCACCTTGGCATTGCCCTTGTGCACCACCTTCACGCCGAGGTCGGTGAACTTGTTGATGATCCCGTAGATGGCGTTCTCGTTGCCGGGGATCAGGGAGCTGGCCATCAGCACGGTGTCGTCCGCGCCGAGCTTGATCTGGTGAGTGCCGTTGGCCATCCGGGACAGGGCGGCCATCGGCTCGCCCTGCGAACCGGTGCTCACCAACGTCACCTTGTTGTCCGGCATGGACTGCAGCTTCTTGAAGTCCACCACGAGCCCGCGCGGGATCTTGAGGTAGTCGAGTTCCCGGGCGATGCCCATGTTCTTGACCATGGACCGGCCCACAAAGGCGACCTTGCGGCCATGAGCGTGCGCGGAGTCCAGGACCTGCTGGATCCGGTGCACGTGGCTGGCGAAGCTGGAGACGATGATTCGTTTTGGCGCGGTGGCGAAGACCTGGTCGATCGCCGGGGTCAGATCGCGCTCGGAGATCGTGAAGCCGGGCACCTCGGCGTTGGTGGAGTCGGTGAGGAAAAGGTCCACCCCCTCCTCGCCCAGGCGGGCGAAGTGCCGCAGGTCGGTGATGCGCCCGTCCAGCGGGAACTGGTCCATCTTGAAGTCACCGGTGTGCAGGACCAGGCCGGCAGGGGTGCGGATGGCGACGGCCAGCGCATCCGGGATGGAGTGGTTGACGGCCACGAACTCGAGTTCGAAGGGACCGGTCTGGTGGAGGTCTTCGGCCTCCACATGGACCGTCACCGGCGTGATCTTGTGCTCGGTGAGCTTGGAGGTGATGAAGGCCAGCGTCAGCTGCGAACCGATCAGGGGGATGTTCGGGCGTTCCTTGAGCAGGTAGGGCACGCCGCCGATGTGGTCCTCGTGCCCGTGGGTCAGCACGATGCCGACGATGTCATCCCAGCGTCCCTGCAGGGACGTGAAGTCCGGCAGGATGACGTCGATCCCGGGCTGGTGCTCCTCGGGGAAGAGCACACCGCAGTCGACGATCAACAGCTTGCCGTTGTACTCGAAGACGGTCATGTTGCGTCCGACCTCGCCGAGGCCTCCCAGCGGCGTGACCCGCAGCCCCCCGGAAGGAACGCCGGACGGGGACTTGGACTTGCGGGGCGAACGGGCCAAAGGATCACGCTTTCATCGGGATTGTTTCAAGACTGGGGGACCATGCCGACTGTACGGAACCGGCATGGACGCGGACCGCTACAGGGAGATCAACTCCCCATGCTACCCCTCACGGTGGTGCTCCGCCGCTCCGAGGTAACGAAAAAGCTCTTGTTCCGGAGAACAAGAGCTTTTCATCTGGTGGAGGTAAGGGGATTCGAACCCCTGACCTTCTCCATGCCATGGAGACGCGCTACCAACTGCGCCATACCCCCAGATGCGCTGTTCCGGTCTTCCCGTTTCCGTTCCGTCCGAAGCAACTCCACAAATATACACAGCACTCCGCGCGCTCCGCAAATCGACCGGATCCCCTGTGGCCGAGGGCACAGGACCCGCCGTTAGCGCGCCGGCCTTCCCCCGTTGATCACTCGTTCATCACGCGTTGTAGGCCTCGATCCGCCACCGCCCGGGGCGCTGTGGCGAGCCCTCGAGCACGATCGCCGCACCATTGCGCAGCCGCTCCAACCGCCCCATCCCGGCCGCGTCCATACCCGTCAGGAGCGTGGCAGCGGCTCGGAGGCAATTGCCGTGGGCCGTGACCAGCATGGTCTCCGGCGTGCCGAGAGTGGACTCCGCCTCCCCCACCATGCGGGTGATGGCGGTGACCACCCGGGTGCCGGACTGCCGCGGAGTCTCCCCTCCCAGGGGGCCGTGGTCCAGATGGGAACTGCGCCACGTGGTCCAGTCGTCCGGCCACTGGGTCCGGATCTCCGTGAAGCTCAGGCCCTCCCAGGTACCGCCGCCGGTCTCCATGAACTCCTCGTGCAACACCAGGTCCAGACCACGGCCGTCCACCACGGATTCAGCGGTGGCGCGAGCACGGACCAGGGGTGAGGACGCCGCCAGGTCGAAATGGTGGCCGGCCAACCGGCGCGCGGCTTCCGCGGCCTGGGACCGGCCGACGTCGTCCAGGGGGATATCGGTGTGTCCCTGGTAGCGCTCCTCGGCGTTCCACGCCGTGCGGCCGTGCCGCAACAGGACCAGTCGCATTCCGTCTCCCCCGTTCAGTGCCGTTCAGTGCCGTTCAGCACTGGTCCGTTCCGCTCAGATCCGCGGGCGGCGATCAGTCCTGATCCCGGCTGGGGGTCCAGTCCCGCGGGCCCTCGTCCGGGTCCACGGCGGAGCCGCCCTCGTCCGCGGCCACGCCATCGGCCAGGCCGAGGTCGACCAGAGGAGCGTCCTTCCAGAGGCGGTCCAACGCATAGAACACGCGCTCCTCCTCGTGCTGGACGTGCACCACGAAGTGGCCGTAGTCCAGCAGGACCCAGCGGCCACCGGCCTTGCCCTCGCGGCGGATGACATCCAGCGTGAGCTGCTGCGTCAGTACGTCCTCGATCTCATCCACCACCGAGACGACCTGACGTTCGGAGCCGGCGGAGGCAATCAGGAAGGCGTCGGTGAGGCCCATCTGCTGCGCCACGTCCACGGCCACGATGTCCGTGGCCTGCTTGTCTGCGGCGGCCTGTCCGGCCAGTTTGAGTGCGGTCAGGGTGGTCTCGGGAATGGTCATAGGCACCTCGGTGTGGATCGGTCAGCGAACGGGTCGGATGAGTGAACTCAGGAGAGTAGCGGAAAGAAGCAGTGAAGAGCAGTGGAAAGGACGGAAGGAACGGTGGAGGCGAAGGCCGTCAGAAGACGATGGCGAGGATCAGGGCGACCACGAGGATCAGGACCACGATTCCGGCCACGATCATCAGGGTCCGCTCGCGTGCGGACCATTCGGAGGCCTGGATGGAGTCGAGTCCATGCGCGGACTGCGCGTCCACGGGCTCGTGCCGGGCGGTGGGAGAGACTGCCCCCCGCTTCGCTGCTGCAGAGTCAGCCGCCGGCTTCGCTACGGTCGGTGGCCTCGTCACCGAGGTCGAAGCGGTCTGCGGAGCCACCGACGGGACCTGGCTGATGAGGCCGGTGTTGAGTTGCCGCGCCTTCTCGGCCAACAACTCCTGCTCCCGGAGCAGGGCCGGATCGACCGTGGAGGGGTCCGCCCCTGCCGTGGCCGCGATCCGGGCTGCCAGCGCGGCACCCTCCGCGGCGAGGGATTCCCGGGTGAACGACCGTCCAGCGGAGGTGCCCGGAGCCGCGGACGTAGCCGTGCCGGCGTCGGTCATCTCAGCGGACTCCGCCACAGCACCGGAGGGAGCCCCTGCCGGCGCCTCGGCCCGGCGGGCCCGGGTGGCCTCGCGGCGGGTGGTCGGCATCGTAGCGACCTGCTGGCGGCGCCATTCGCGCAGTTGGCGCCGCGAGAGCGGCTGGCCGTCAGGGCCCACGGGGACGCCGTCACGGTCCAGCGTCACGTCCTCGGGCAGCCGATCAGCTGAGGAGGCGGCCACCGGCGCGGTGGACGGCTCCCCCGGCCCCCTGGCCCCACGATCCGCTGCACCGGTGGCCCGGCGGGCCTTCAACGCGGGCCGGTCCGCGGGGGCGGTGTCTCCGCCGGCCGAGGGCACCGCCTCGGTCGAGGACTTGATGGCGTAGTCACCGCCTCCGAACTCACCGGCGGCGTAGATGACGCGGGGCAGCTGTCCGGTGAGGGGGCCGACGTCGGCGGGGCTGATGGAGGTGGCCGGCAACTCCAGGATCGTCGCCTTGGAGAGACCGCCGGCCGGGGAGCCCGCATCGCTGTCGGCACGGCGGTGCTGGCGCAGTGAGCGCCGCGTCGGCAACGGCTGCTCGGACGGGTTCCCCCGGGTGGCAGTCGGGGCCGATTCCGTCCCGGGGGTGCCGCGCTTGATCACGGGCTTCCCCAGACGCGGGTTGGCGCCCTGGGTCTTCTGGTCCTGCTGATGACTCATACGGTGGTTCCCGGCGTCGATGCTGTTGCAGCAGCCGGGTCCCCGGACTGCCGTGGTGTGTCCGGGAGCATTTCGGATGGGCGGCTCCCCCCGGTGAACGGCTCCTGACCCTCACCGCTGCCGCCGCCCAGTCCCCCTCCGGGGATATGGGCGGACGGGAGGTACAGGTTGTGCTTGGCGATGTACTGGACCACACCGTCCGGCACCAGGTACCAGACCGGTTTGCCGCCCTGGACCCGGACTCGGCAATCGGTGGAGGAGATCGACATGGCGGGGATCTCCATGAGCTTGATGCCGGTCTCCGGCCCCAACTCCACCAGGTCGTGTCCCGGACGGGTCACGCCCACGAACTGTGCCATGTCCCAGAGCTTCTCGACGTTCTTCCAGGTCATGATCTGCTCGAGGGCATCGGCGCCGGTGATGAAGAACAGCTCGGCCTCGGGCCGCAGGGTCTTCAGGTCGCGCAGGGTGTCCGCCGTGTACGTGGGGCCGGGCCGGTCGATGTCCACGCGGGACACCGTGAAGCGGGGGTTCGAGGCAGTCGCGACCACGGTCATGAGGTAACGGTGTTCGGCGGGTGACACCCTCCCCGCGTCCTTCTGCCAGGGTTGGCCGGTGGGCACGAAGACGACCTCATCCAGGCCCAGCTCGGAGGCCACCTCGGAGGCGGCGACGAGGTGACCGTGGTGGATGGGGTCGAAGGTGCCGCCCATGATGCCCAGGCGGAAGCGACGGTGGGTCACAGCGAGATGCGGTTCCGGGGTGGATCAGTGGCCGGAACGCTGGCCGCCGTGGCCAGCCGATCCGTGGACGTTGACGTCAGTGGCCGGCGCGGGGTGGCGCTTCGAGACGGAACGAAGGGACATGGTGGCCACCAGCATCAGCATCAGGATGGCGAAGGTTCCCACGCCGAAGACCCAGTCCGGCGCGATGAGCTCGTTGACCACGTGGGCCTCTTCAGCGGCAACGGCCACGGCCGCGGTGATGTTCTGCATCTGGTGGTTCTCCCTTAACACTGCTAAGACTGCTCTGACGGCCGGCGCCCCGGCCGCGTATCACGGTGATGTCTGCGGTCCATCCTAGTACGTTCCCCGCAGGGCTCCGGCCCGCGTCAGGATCGGACTTGGCCCTGGCCGCGCAGCACCCACTTGGTGGTGGTGAGTTCCTCGAGGCCCATCGGCCCGCGTGCATGCATCTTCTGGGTGGAGATCCCCACTTCGGCGCCGAGCCCCAGCTGGCCGCCGTCCGTGAAACGGGTGGAGGCGTTGACGATGACGGCGGCGGAGTCGATCTCGGCGACGAAGCGGTCCGCGTTGGCCAGGTCGTTGGTCACGATGGCTTCGGTGTGCCCGGTGGACCAGTGGCGGATGTGGTCCATGGCCTCGTTGAGCGAGCCCACGGTCTTCACGGCCAACTCGAGGGCCAGGTACTCGGTGCCCCAGTCCTCGTCCGTGGCCGGCGTGGCCGTGGCCTCCGCCCCGGCGGGCAACCAGGCCCGGGCACCCTCGTCCACGTGCAGGAGTACCCCGGCCCGGTGCAGGGCGCGCAGCACCTCGCGGCCGGCCTGCTCCGCACCGGCGTGGATCAGCAGGGTCTCGGCGGTGTTGCACACGGAGACCCGCTGGGTCTTGGCGTTCAGGGCGATGTCCACGGCCATCTTCACCGGAGCCGACTCGTCGATGTAGAGGTGCACGTTGCCCTCACCGGTCTCGATGACCGGCACCTTGGCGTTGCGGACCACGGACTGGATCAGCTCCCGTCCGCCGCGCGGCACCAACACATCCACCGAACCCCGTTCGGACATCAGGGCCGTGGCCCCGTCCCGCCCGTACTCGTCGATCCCCTGGACGATGTCTGACTCGAAGCCGTGGGCCAGTGCCTGTTCCCGCAGGATCTGGATCAGCACCGTGTTGGTCTCGCGCGCGGCGGAGCCGCCGCGCAGGATCACGGCATTGCCGGATTTCAGGGCCAGACCGGCGATGTCCACGGTGACATTGGGGCGCGCCTCATAGATGGCTCCCACCACGCCCAGGGGGACCCGCAGCTGGGTCATGTGCAGACCATTGGGCAGGTCCCGCCCGCGCACCACGTTACCGACCGGGTCCGGCAACGCCACGAGCTCCTCCAGGGCGGCGGCCAGGGCCTCGATCCGTGGCCCGTCCAGGCTGAGCCGGTCGAGCATGGCCTCCGAGGTGCCCTTCTCGCGGCCGTTCTCCACGTCTTTGTGGTTGGCCGCCAGGATGGCCGAGGCGTTCTGACGCAGTGCGTCCGCCATGCCCTGCAGCGTCTCGTCCTTCCGGGCCCGACGCGCGGTGGCCAGTTCCGGACGCGCCCTGCGGGCCCGCTCGGCCACCGCGAGGATCGCCTCGCGGATCTCCTGTGGCACCGAGGCAGCAACCGGTTGGCCGGTCGACCCGGTTCCGGAGGATGAGTCGGTGACGGGGGCGTTGTTCTGGGCAGTCGTGGACATGCACCCCAGCCTAGCGCCGGGGCCGTGCCCTCGTCGGCAGTCGGACACAATCGTCGGTGTGCACCACGGGCCGCTGGTACTCCGGCCCGAACTCCTCGCGCAGCTGGACCGTGTGGCGTCCGAGCATGGCCGGAAGCTCCGTCGAGGAGTAGTTGACGAAGCCACGGGCCACCACGGTACCGACGGCGTCTGCCAGCTCCACCGGGTCGCCAGCCTCGAAGGCCCCTTCCACCCCGGTGATCCCGGCCGGCAGCAGGGACCGGCGGTTCTTCACGACCGCGGCGACCGCGCCGTCGTCGAGCACCACGCGGCCCTGCACCTCGGCGAGCAGGCCGAGCCAGATGCCGCGCGCGGACTGCCGCCGCCCGGAGGCCTGGAACCACGTCCCCACGTCCTCACCGGCCAGCGCGGCCTCGGCGTTCTGCGCCGAGGTGACGATCGCGTGAATCCCCGAGCCGGTGGCGATCCCGGCGGCGTCCACCTTGGTGACCATGCCCCCGGTCCCGACGCCGGCCGGCCCGGTCCGCCCGATCTGCACCGTGTCCAGGTCCGCCTTCGAGACCACGTGGGCGATGCGTTCGGAGCTGGGGCGCGACGGCGGCGCGGTGTACAGGGCGTCGACGTCCGTCAGCAGCAGCAGCGCATCCGCGCGCAGCAGGTTGGCCACCAGGGCCGAAAGCCGGTCATTGTCCCCGAACCGGATCTCCGCGGTGGTCACGGTGTCGTTCTCATTCACGATCGGGACCACCGACAACGCCAGCAACCGGTTCAGGGCCCGGTGCGCATTGGTGTACTGGGTGCGGCGGATCAGGTCCTCCGCGGTCAGCAGCACCTGGGCCACCTCGGTGCCGTGCCGCGCAAAGGAGGCCGTGTACTCGGCGAGCAGCTTGCCCTGCCCGACGGCGGCGGCGGCCTGCTGCGTGGCCAGGTCCCGGGGGCGCTTGCCCAGCCCCAGGGGATGGATGCCCGCGGCGATGGTCCCCGAGGACACCAGGATGACCTCCGTGCCGCGGGCGCGGACAGCGGCGATCGTGTCCACGAGCGAGTCAATGGCTTCCCGGTTCACACCCGTGGGGGTGGTCAGGGAGGAAGAACCGATCTTGATGACCAGGCGGCGGGCCAGGTGCAGGGTGTCCCGACCCGTCACCGGATTGGGGACCTGCTCAGCCATGGGAGTCCTCGCGGCCGGTGGTCTCTTCGGCTTCCCCGGCTGTGCCGGCCGTGCCGGCCCTGTCGGACTCCTCGTCGCTGATACCCGCCAGGCGATTGATCTCCTGGTCCACGGCCCACACGCCGGTGCGGCGCTCACTCTCGAGCTCGGCCTGGGTCGCGGCGCGGGCGGCCTTGCGCTCCTCGTAGTCGCGGCGCTTGTCCTCACGGGTGGGACGGTCGCGTTCCTCCATGCGGAGGTCTGCTCCGCGGGGGCCGCCGAGCAGCTCGGCACCGGCCGCCATGGTCGGCTCCCAGTCGAAGACCACCCCGTTGTCATCCGAGCCGATGACCACGGCATCGCCGGGCCTGGCGCCCTGCTTGAACAGTTCGTCCTCCACGCCGAGGCGGTTGAGGCGGTCGGCCAGGTAGCCCACGGCCTCGTCCACGGTGAAGTCGGTCTGGGCCACCCACCGTTCGGGCTTGACGCCACGGACGCGGAACAGGGGCTCGAGGTTGCGCTCCTCACGGCGGATCTCGAACTCACCCCTGCGGCCCTTGCGCGAGCGGACAGAACGCGGGCGGATGACGTCCGGTTCGGCGATCTCCTCGGGCTCGGGCAGCCGTTCGCGGGCCTGGCGGACCAGGTCGGCCATGGCGAACTTCAACGGGTCCAGTCCCTTGTGGGAAACGGCGGAGACCTCGAACACCCGCAGTCCACGCGCCTCCAGGGTGGCGCGGACCATGTCCGCCATGTCCTGGCCGTCCGGAAGGTCGGTCTTGTTCAGCGCGATCAGCCGGGGGCGCTCGTTCAGTGGGATGACGCCCTGGCCGCCGTGGGCGAAGGTCGGCTCCACGGCGTAGGCGGCGAGTTCTGCCTCGATGGCTTCGAAGTCGGAGAGCGGATCCCGGTCGGACTCCAGGGAACCGCAGTCCAGCACGTGCACCAGGGCCGCACAGCGCTCCACATGGCGCAGGAATTCCAGGCCCAGGCCCTTGCCCTCGGAGGCACCCGGGATCAGGCCCGGGACGTCGGCGACGGTGTATCGGGTCTGCCCGGCCTGGACCACGCCCAGGTTCGGCACCAGGGTGGTGAAGGGATAGTCGGCGATCTTGGGGCGGGCCGCGGAGATGGAGGCGATGAGGGAGGACTTGCCGGCAGAGGGGAAGCCCACCAGGGCCACATCCGCCACGGACTTCAGCTCCAGGACGATGTCCCGCTCTTCCCCGGGGATGCCGAGCAGGGCGAAGCCGGGGGCCTTGCGCTTGGCCGAGGCCAGCGCCGCGTTGCCGAGGCCGCCCATGCCTCCCTCCGCGGCCACGAAGCTGGCACCGTGGCCCACGAGGTCGGCAAGGATGTTGCCCTCGTCGTCCTTGACCACCGTGCCGTCCGGCACGCTCAGCGTCAGGGACTCGCCGTTGGCGCCATTGCGGAAGTCGCCCATCCCGGGACCGCCGTTGCCACCATGACGGTGCGGTGCGTGGTGGTAGGAGAGCAGCGTGGTGGTCTGGGAGTCCACGACCAGGGTGACGTCTCCGCCGTCCCCGCCGTTGCCGCCGTCCGGACCGCCCAGGGGCTTGAACTTCTCCCGCTTCACGGAGGCCACGCCGTGGCCTCCGTGTCCGCCGGAAACGTGCAGGACCACTCGGTCCACGAAAGCCGCCATGGCCGCCTCTCCTGAAAAACTTCTCGGTACCACCCGTGCGGTGGTGACCAGTCTTGCGCAGATCGCTGCGCTCCGGGGCGGAGCACAGTGCGCGTTAACCACTGCGGCGGAGGCGGGCCGCAGTGGCCCACCCCCGCCGGAGCGTTGAACTACTGGGGGATCACTCCCCCGGTGCCGTCAGCTGAATGATCACTCAGCAGCGGCAGTAACGATGTTCACGACCTTGCGGCCACGACGGTTGCCGAACTCGACGGCGCCGGCGGACAGGGCGAACAGGGTGTCGTCCTTACCGATGCCGACGTTGGCGCCCGGGTGGAACTTGGTACCGCGCTGGCGGACCAGGATCTCGCCGGCGTTGACGGCCTGGCCGCCGAAACGCTTGACGCCCAGGTACTGTGCGTTCGAATCGCGGCCGTTCTTGGAGGAACTACCGGCCTTCTTATGTGCCATGGTGCAATCCTTCGGTGTTTATCTCGGGGACCTGGAAGTCCGGATCAGGCGATCGAGGTGACCTTGACGGTGGTCAGCTCGGAACGGTGACCCTGGCGCTTCTTGTAGCCGGTCTTGTTCTTGTACTTCTGGATGACAATCTTCTTGCCACGGGAATGGTCAACGACCTCGGCAGTGACCTTGACCTTGGACAGGTCATCAGTACCGGTGGTCACCTTGTCCCCGTCCACCAGCATGACGGCGGAGAGCTCCAGGGAGCTTCCGGCCTCAGCGGCAACGCGGTCAAGGGTAACGAGGTCTCCAACGGAGACCTTTTCCTGGCGGCCGCCAGCGCGGACAATCGCGTACACCACTTGGGACTCACTTCTCTCGACATTTACGAATCTGTTCGGCTGCAACCCGGCCAGCCCAAACCAGCGGTGTCCGGCCGGCAAAGGCGGACGGTCCCGGACAGCGGGGGCAACGGCTCACGGCGTACCGGCGGGCTTTCCAACACCCAATTCACCGGGCAGACAGAAAACGACGGCGGCGCAGCACCGAGTATCTATCCTACCCGCCGGTGCCCCCTCGGGCCAAATGACACGCTCACTCGGGGCGAGCGATATCCTCTGCCTTGACCCCGACGCCCAGCATCATCGGTGCGGCCGAGGGCGCGGCCGCCTTCTTCTGCTGGGCCTCCGCCTCCGCACTGCTCCCGGCCGGAGCGGCGGTAGCACTGAACCGATGACCACCGCCGGTGTTCTCGTCAGCCGCAGCGACCTCCACCGTCCGGATGTCACCGGCCCCCTCGGAGGAGGCCGCCCGACGACGGCGCTGAGGCCGCGCTGCCGGTTCCGCCTGAGTTGTCTGACCCGCCTGACCCGCCTGGGCCGTGTCGCCGGAGGCGCGCTGGTCGCGGGGGGTCTTCTGGTCGAGAGCGCTCTCCAGTGACGCCAAGTCGGCCTGGGGGGCCGCCGTGGCCTTCGACCGCCGGGAGCGGCGCTTGGCCTGCGGCACCTCGACGGCCTCGCCCGCGAGGGTCAGAGTCGAGGGTGCCGGATCCGGCCGATCCTGCCCGGCCGCCTGCTCTGGGGCCTGCTCGGGCGCCGACTGGGAGGCCTTCTCGGGGGTGGAGTCCCCGTCCTTCTCCTCATGCGCGCTGGCCGCGGCGGCCGCCATGTTGGCGAAGGCCGCCCTGGCTGCCTCGGCACGGGCCTTGCGCTCGGCCTCCTCCTCGGGGGAGAGCTTCTGCTCGACCGGCGGCTCCTGATGCTCATGACGCTCACGCTCGGCCTGGCGTTCCCGGCTGCGGCGGCGGCGCTCACTGCGGGAGGACTTCCGGCCTCCGTCGTTGGAGTCGTCCTGCACGGGCCCGCCGGAACCACCAGATCCACCGGTTCGGGCCGATCCGCCCGATCCGCCGTGGCTAGGGGACGCGCTGTGGGCCCTCGGCTCCCCGTGCGCAGTATGGGCGCGGCGGTGCTCCACCGGCATGTCATGGACGATGATGCCGCGGCCGTTGCAATGCTCACAGTTCTCCGAGAAGATCTCGACGAGGCCGGTGCCCATGCGCTTGCGGGTCATCTGGACCAGGCCGAGCGACGTGACCTCGGCGACCTGGTGCTTGGTTCGGTCTCGGCCGAGGCATTCGACCATGCGGCGCAGCACGAGATCACGGTTGGACTCCAGCACCATGTCGATGAAGTCGATCACGATGATGCCGCCGATGTCCCGCAGGCGCAGCTGCCGGACGATCTCCTCGGCCGCCTCGAGATTGTTCTTGGTGACGGTCTCCTCGAGGTTGCCGCCGGAGCCGGTGAACTTGCCTGTGTTGACGTCCACCACGGTCATGGCTTCGGTGCGGTCGATGACGAGCGAACCGCCGGAGGGCAGGAAGACCTTGCGGTCCAGCGCCTTCTGCAGCTGTTCGTCGATGCGGTTGGACGCGAACAGGTCCTCGCCGTCGTGTTCCTCGGGCTTCCACTGCTCCAGACGGGGCAGCAGGTCCGGCGCCACGTAGGTCACATAGGCCTCGATGTTGTCCCAGACGTCCTCGCCCTGGACGATCATGCCGGAGAAGTCCTCGTTGAAGACGTCCCGGACCACCTTGATCGTCAGGTCCGGCTCAGAGTAGAGCAGTTCCGGGGCCAGGGTCTTCGTGGAGGTCGACTTCGCTTCGATGCCCTCCCACTGGGCGCGCAGGCGGTTGATGTCATGCATCAGCTCCTGCTCCGAGGTGCCCTCGGCCGCCGTGCGAACGATCACGCCGGCGTTCTCCGGGAGGTGGTCCTTCAGGATCTTCTTCAGGCGGGAGCGCTCGACGTCCGGCAGCTTGCGGGAGATGCCCGTCATGGAACCGCCCGGCACGTACACGAGGTAGCGGCCCGGTAGGGAGATCTGGCTCGTGAGCCGGGCGCCCTTGTGACCGACCGGGTCCTTGGTGACCTGGACGAGGACGGAGTCGCCGGACTTCAGGGCGTTCTCGATCTTGCGGGACTTGCCCTCGAGGTTGGCGGCATCCCAATTGACCTCGCCGGCGTAGAGCACCGCGTTGCGGCCGCGGCCGATATCCACGAAGGCGGCCTCCATGGACGGCAGCACGTTCTGGACCTTGCCCACGTAGACGTTGCCGATCAGCGAGTCCTGGGTGGTGTTGGACACGAAGTGCTCGGCCAGGACCCCGTCCTCCAGGACGGCGATCTGGATGCGGTGCTCGCGCTGGCGGACCAGCATCTTGCGGTCCACCGACTCGCGGCGGGCCAGGAACTCGGCCTCGGTGATCACGTGGCGGCGCTGACGGCCACCGGAGCGTGAATCGCGGCGGCGCTGGCGCTTGGCCTCCAGGCGGGTGGAGCCCTTGAGGGAGGTGACAGCCTCCGGGCCGGTGGAGGCGGCCTGGCGGGGTGCGCGAACGCGGGTCACGGTGTTCTCCGGGTCATCCCCGGCGCCACCCTCCAGCTCCATGTCCACGTCACCGCGGCGGCGCTTGCGGCGTCGGCGCGAGCCGTTGCCGTCGCCCTCGGCGTCCGAGCCGTCCACGTGGTCCTGGTTCTGACGGTCCTCACGCCCGTCTCCGCCGCGGGCACCGGAGCTGCGCTGGGACTGATCGTCACCGTCGTCGCCGTCTTCCGAGGTGGTGCGGCCCTGGTCCGAGGCGCTGCCCGAGCGGCCGCGGCTGCGGCGGCGACGGCGGGAGCTGCGGGAGCCGGACTGGCCGCCCTCATCGTCCTGATCGTTCCAGTCATCGCGGGATGTGCGGGAGTCATCAGCCGTGGCCTCGACCTCGTCATAGCCGCCGCTGGCGTCCTCGTCCTGGCGGCGGTTGCGGTTCTGACGCGGACCGCGGTCCTCGGGCTCACTGCGCTCACTACGGTCATCGCGGGACCTGCGCGCTACCTGGGGCAGCGTGGACAGGTCCGGAGCCTTGAAGATCAGGGCTAACGGGTCTTCCGGGATGGCGAAGGGGTCATCAACGGCCGGCTTCTCGTCGGCGGGCTCCGTAGCCGCGGTGGTGCCAGCGGTGGCCGTATCCGAGGGGTCAGTTGGGTTCTCGGACTCGGAGGCCGGTGACTCCTCGGCGACCGTTGCGTCCCCAGTGGAGGACGATTCCTGAGCGGCCGTTGTTCCGGCATCCTCGGGAACCGCTGAGGGCGGATCCAGCGTCCGGTCCCCCGTGGTCTGCGCGTCCTGTTCGGACGTTGCTGCTGCGTCGTTGTCGTGGTGTTCGTTGGCTGCCATGGACAGCACCTCCTGCACCGCGGTCACGCCACACTCGTGCCCGTGGAGCGGCTCGGTCCGTTCCCGGTGGCGTTTCCCCCGATCCGTCAAGCGGTACTCGGGGTGCCGCCGTCGACGGACTCCAAAAAGTCTTAGGTGAACCGTAGGTTCGGTCTCCGCGGGATGCGGCGCCCTCTCCCGGAACCATCGGCGGCCATCCCGGTCTCACGCTTCTTGTCGCGTGCCCATGGCGGCTGTCGCAAGGCCGGGGACGCGTGGTCCGCGTCTCTCAGGCCTGGCAGTTTCCTTACACTGCCTCAGTCCTCTACCGCCGGCCCGGTGGCCGTCCAATGGACTCTGCCCATGGTGTGGCCATCGGCGAGTCGATGATCATTCTCTCACACGGGACGCCTGATCGTCGGGATGAAGCCGAAGAGCCTCCGCCACCCGGCGCCACGGCCGCACGCCGCACCGGGACTCGTTCACGGCAGCACCCCACGTTCTACGATGGAACGGTGAACTCTCCCTCAGACGCCTCCCCCCACACCGCGACCGATGCCGGCAGTGACGTCGTCACCCCCGGCAGTGGGCTCGACGACCGCCTCAGCTGGTACGCGCGGCCCCTCGGTACGGCCTGGATGCTGCTGGTCACCGCCCTGCTGGGCCTGTACGGCACCCTCATGCTGGTCATGGAACGGGTGATGTTGTGGAACGATCCGAACCACATCACCAGTTGCGACCTCAATCCCTGGGTGTCCTGCGGCGAGGTCATGAAGACGTGGCAGTCCCAGCTCTTCAACTTCCCCAACCAGTTCATCGGCATGGTGGCGTTCCCGATCGTCATCACCATCGCCATGGCCCTGTTCGCCCGGGCGCGGTTCGCCCGCTGGTTCTGGATCGGCATGAACCTCGGAGTCCTGGCCGGCTTCGTCTTCATCGTCTGGCTATGGAGCCAGGCCGTCTACGAGATCAACATCCTCTGCCTGTACTGCATGGTCGTCTGGGCCGGCATGATCCCCCTGTTCGTCCTGCTGACGTCCCGGAACATCCAACACGGCGTGATCCCCGCACCGGCCGGCCTCCGCAAATTCGCTGCTGAGTGGTCCTGGCCGATCATCGTCCTGCTCTACGTGGGCGTGCTGGCCTCCATCCTGCTGCGCTTCTCCAACGCCTTCTTCTGAGCCGCTGTTCAGAACCGCTGTTCAGAACCGCTGGTCAGAACCGCCTCAGCGAACTGTCCAGGCGATCAGCGTGAGGCTCAGGTAAGCAACGTGAGGCTCAGGCGAGAAGCGTGACCAGGTCTGTGCGCATGGCGGCCGGGTCCTGATCCGGGCTCGGCTCGGTCACGTAGATCTCCCAGAACGGCAGCGCGGGCTGATGACCGGCCTCGGCCACGGCCCGCATGAAGGCGCCCCAGGCGTCCCCCAGCCCCTCATAGGCGCCGAGGTGGGAGACGATCGCGATCCGCCCTCCCGGCAACTCGGAGGACTCCAGCGTGATTCCTGATCCCGCGGTGACCGGCTCCTCCAGAGGTCGGTCCACCGGCAGGCCCACCTCCATGTCAACCGTGTCCGAAGGCATCCTGGTGTGCAGCGCGAAGGCGGGGCCGACTGGCTGGAGGCCGTGGCTGCCGAGTGTGGGAAAGAGCGCGGAGAAGGTGGAGTCGAACACCTCCGCCATGGAGGCCATCGGTGAATCGGTGACGGCCTGCACCACTGTGGTGACCGGCGGCACCTCGAGGACCGTGACCTCGGTGTAGGGGGCGGCCAGGTAGTACGGATTAGAGGCGTTCTGCGTCATGATGACTCCTCGGGTCGGGGGTGCCCCTATGTTCTCTGTCAAGCGGCGGCGGGATTCCAGGATCACCCTAAGACCCGGGCCACCGCGGCCCCACTCCATACCTGCGGTCTGCAACGGCAGATCCACGGTGGCAACGAAAAAAAATCACCACCCCAGAAGGTCCGAGCGAGTCTTCCTCGCCCGGATCTTCCGGGAGTGATGACAGTACAGCTGGGTTCAGCCGGAGCGGGCTGTCAGTTCAGGCGAACCAGATGCCGAGCTCGCGGGTGGCCGACTCGGTGGAGTCGGAACCGTGGACCAGGTTCTTCTGCACGGACTCGCCCCAGTCACGGCCGAGGTCACCGCGGATGGTACCGGGAGCCGCGGCGGTGGGCTCGGTGGCGCCGGCCAGCGAGCGGAAGCCCTCGATGACGCGGTTGCCCTGCAGGCGCACGGCCACGACCAGGCCGGAACCCATGAACTCGACGAGCGGCTCGAAGAAGGGCTTGCCCTCATGTTCGGCGTAGTGCTGCACGAGCATCTCGCGGGTCGGCTCAAGCATCCTCAGGTCCGCGATGGTGTAGCCCTTGGCCTCAACGCGGGCCAGGATCTGGCCGGTGAGGTTGCGGGCGACTCCGTCCGGCTTGATGAGGACGAGGGTCTCTTCAACAGTGGTGGTCACAGATGCTCCTTGGATCTCCAGGGGTCGGGTGGTCCTGGGATGGACGATTTCTAGGCCGCTCACGCGGACTCCGGTTCCAACCCTACTGGGATGCGGGGTCCTGCTCTTCACGCCACTTCGCCTCGGCCTCGGCGCGTGAGGTGTTCTCACGGTCGATCTGCCCGCCCTTGACCACGGCGTACCACCAGGCCAGGCCGAAGCCCACACCCACGATGGCCATGGTGTATTCGACGAAGGCGGACGCCACCAGCAGGACCTGGATGGTCCAGCCGATCCAGATGCCGAGCGGCTTCCGGACCAGCGCGCACGTCAGGATCGCCACCACCGCCAGTCCCAGGGACAGGCCCAGCGCCCAGGGCGCCATCGGCTCACCCCGGTTGACCCCGTAGACGGCCATGCCGAAGAAGGCCAGCACGAAGGCCTCCATGACTAAGACGGTGGAGGTGAAGGTCGCCCGGATGGAGCGGACCTTCTTGACCTGCCCCGGCTTCCACTGCCGCTGGGACTTGGTCTCCCGTGCGGGTCGCCAGGACTCCTGCCCGGTTGTCTCCTCGGCCGAGTGGTCCGATCTCATGCGTTGTTCCCTCCGTCTGCCCGAGATCCCCGGGCACCCTCAGGTCCGTGGGTTCCACCCTCGACGTCGTCATCGGTCTCATCATCGGTCTCATCGAAGATGTCGTCGAAGTCCTCCTCGTCCTCGTCGAGACCGTCGCCCAGCTCCAGGCCGAAGTCGTTGAACACGTCCACTGCGGTGGGCACGGCCACCGCCTCCGGGGTCCCGGACCCCGGCGCACCCGCCGAGGGTGCACCGAGGAGCTCGCGGGCCTCGGCCACCAGGGTGATGGATCCGGTGATCAGCACGCCGCCGCCCAGGCCGGATTCCCCGGAAACGGTGGCCTCGGCTCGTCCCACGGCCCATTCGATGGCGTCCGGAACGGACTCCGTGGCGAAGAGATCCTCCTCCGGCCATCCGGCGTCCAGGGCCGTCTGGGCCAGTTCGCCGGCCGGGATGGCGCGCGGCGAATCGGACTGGGTCAGGCAGAGGTCCTCCACCAGGTCGCCGAACTCCCGGTACAGCTCCGTGAGCATGGCCAGGGCGTCCTTCTCCTGGAGGATGCCGACCACCAGCACGAGCTTCTCGAGTCCGAACGCCTCCTGCAGTGCCCCGGCGGTGGCCTTGATGCCTGCAGGGTTGTGCGCCGCATCCACCACGATCGTCGGGGCGTTGCGCACCACCTCGAGCCGTCCGGGGGCGGTGACCTCGGCGATGCCCTGCTGCAGCAGCTCGAACTCCAACGGCTTCTCGGCCCCGAAGAATGCTTCCAATGCGGCCACGGCGAGGGCCAGGTTCTCGGCCTGGTGCCCGCCGTGCAGCGGCAGTGTGAGCTCGGGGTAGCCGCCCGCGATCCCCTGGACGGACACCTGTTGTCCGCCCACGGCCACGGACCGGGACTCCACACCGAAGTCGACGCCACCGAACCGAAAGCCCGCGTCCACGGCACGGGCAACGTCCAGCAGCACCTGTGCGGCGTCCGGTTCCTGGGCGGCCGAGACGAGGAAGCCGCCGGGCTTGATGATCCCGGCCTTCTCCGCGGCGATCTCGGCCACGGTGTCCCCGAGCAGGTCGCTGTGGTCCAGCGAGATCGGGCTCACCACGGACACCGCCGCGTCAGCCACATTGGTGGCGTCCGTGATTCCGCCGAGGCCGACCTCCAGCACCACCACGTCCACCGGCTCATCCGCGAAGACGGCGAAGCCGAGCACGGTGACGGCCTCGAAGTAGGTCAGCCGGTTCTCCCCGGC
Organism: Citricoccus muralis; assembly: GCF_003386075.1. Classification (GTDB taxonomy): domain Bacteria; phylum Actinomycetota; class Actinomycetes; order Actinomycetales; family Micrococcaceae; genus Citricoccus; species Citricoccus muralis. The sequence continues at coordinate 757,207 of NZ_QREH01000001.1, read as the reverse complement.
CGCCTCCAGCTCGGCGTCGACCACCTGGACCACCGGCAGGATCTCATTCCAGATCCGCACGAAGGTGCCGCGGTCCACGGGCGCCCCGTCGATGCTGATGCGTTCGGTCACCGAGCTCAGGTGCGGCGAGGTGTAGCGGCCGGTGCGCAGGCCATAGGCCCGCAGCACCGACTCGATCATCCGCGCCGTGGAGGTCTTGCCGTTCGTCCCCGTCAGGTGGATGACCGGCGCCGCCCGCTGCGGTTCGCCGAGCAACTTCATCGCCCGGAACATCGGTTCCATGCGCGGTTCCATCTTGTTCTCCGGGGCCCGCGCGAGCAGGTCACGGTAGACGGCCTCGACCGTCTCGGGCGCCTCGGATGTCTCAGAGGTCTCAGACGGCCCACCCGGCAACTGCTGGTTCTGGTTCTTGTTCTTCTTCTCGTTCTGGTTCTTGTTCTTCTTGACGTTCTTGTTGTTGTTCTTGCTCATGCGTCACTCCCAGTCGAGACGGATGCGGCGGCGGCCTTGGCCACGGCCACCTGCACGGTCTTGGTCGCATCGTCGGCGGGGTCCTGGCGCGGATCCGCGGCGCCGGAATCCTCCAGCACCAACTCCACCGTCAGGGTCTCCCCGGAGACGAGGTCCCGGTGCACCTCCACGGCCTGCACGACGGCGGCCGGTCCCGTGATCACGGTCCGCACCCGGTCCGAGACCTCCAGTCCGGCATCCTTGCGGGCGGCCTGGACGGCCCGGATCACGTCGCGCGCCGTGCCCTCGGCGGCCATGTCCGCCGGAACCGAGGTGTCCAGTACCAGGAAGCCGCCGGGCACCACGGTGACGGCGCGCGACGCAGCCGCGGCGCCGGCGTCGTGGTCCTGGTTGCCGTCAGCCGCGGCATCGGCATCAGCCGCACCGACGGTGGTCTCCAGGGAGTACTCCCCCTCGACGAGCGCGATGCCGCCCGCAACGACCGTCCCGTCCTCGGCCACGGACCAGTCACCGGACTTGGCGCCCTTGATGGCGACCTGGACCTGCTTGCCCAGGCGCGGGCCAGCAGCACGGGCGTTGACGGCCAAGGACTGGCTGATGCCGAAGTCGGTGGCGGACACCTCGGAGGCGTCTTGCAGGTCCACGGACTTCAGGTTCAGCTCGTCCATGATGATGTCCGTGTAGGCGCCCGCCAGGCCGGCGGCATCCGGCACCACCACGGTCAGGGACTGCAACGGCAGCCGCACGCGGCGCTTGGCCCCCTTGCGCAACGAGGAGCCGGCCGAGGCGATGCGGCGGACGGTCTCCATGCGTTCGACCAGGGCCTCCGCCTCCTCCTCGGACGCGAAGCCGGCGAAGAACGGCGCGGCATCCGGGTAGTCGGTCAGGTGCACCGACCGGCCGCCGGTCAGTCCGCGCCAGATCTCCTCGGCCACCAACGGCATCAACGGCGCCGCGGCCCGGCAGAAGGCCTCCAGGGACGTGTACAGCACGTCCAGGGCCTGGGTGTCCTCGTCGAAGAACCGCTGGCGGGAGCGGCGGACGTACCAGTTGGTCATGGTGTCCATGTAGGCGCGCAGAGCGTCGGTGGCGTCGGAGACCTCATAGGAGTCGAGGCCTGCCTTGACCTCGCGAAGCATGCGCCCGGTGGCGGCCAGGATGTACTGGTCCAGCGGGTCCGAGGACTCGTAGCGGAACGAGGCCCGGTAGCCCTCCGGGCGTTCTGTGCCGTCCGCGGACCGGCCGCGCGCCGAGTTCGCGTAGAGGCTGAAGAAGTGCCACACGTTCCAGGCCGGCAGCAGCACCTGGCGGGTCGCCTCCCGGATGCCCTCCTCGGTGACCACCAGGTTCCCGCCGCGCAGGATGGGCGAGGCCATCAGGAACCACCGCATGGCGTCCGAGCCGTCCCGGTCCAGGACCTCGGAGACGTCCGGGTAGTTCTTCAGGGACTTGGACATCTTCTGCCCGTCCGAGCCCAGGACGATCCCGTGGCTGATGACGTTGGAGAACGCCGGGCGGTCGAACAGGGCGGTGGCCAGCACGTGCATGGTGTAGAACCAGCCGCGGGTCTGGCCGATGTACTCCACGATGAAGTCGGCCGGGTTGTGGGTCTCGAACCACTCCTTCGCCTCGAAGGGGTAGTGCACCTGCGCGTACGGCATGGAGCCGGAGTCGAACCAGACGTCCAGCACGTCCTCCACGCGGCGCATCACGGCCCCGGCGGCGGCGGCCTCCGGATCGGGGTGTGGCCTGGTCAGATCGTCGATCCAAGGACGGTGCAGGTCCACCTCGCCCTGATCGTTGCGCGGCAATCGCCCGAAGGCCTCCTCGATCTCGGCCAGCGAACCGTAGACCTCCTGGAGCGGGTACTCCGGGTGGTCCGACTCCCACACCGGGATGGGTGAGCCCCAGTAGCGGTTGCGGGAGATGGACCAGTCCCGGGCGTTCTCGAGCCACTTGCCGAATTGCCCGTGCTTGACGTTGGACGGGATCCAGTTGATGTCCTCGTTCAGCTCGACCATGCGGTCCTTGAACGCGGTGACGGAGACGTACCAGCTGGTGATGGCGCGGTAGATCAGCGGCGTCCGGCAGCGCCAGCAGTGGGGGTAGGAGTGCTCGTAGGAGGTCTCCTTGAGCAGCTTCCCGGCGGCCTTCAGCGCCCGGATGATGGTCCGGTTGGCCTCGAAGGCCTGCACGCCGGCGATGTCCTGGAGCACGCCGCCGCCCCGGTTCGCGTCCCCGAACAGGGGCAGGAAGCGCGCGCCCTCGTCCACGGAGAGGATCACCGGGATGCCGTGGGACTCACAGATCCGCTGGTCGTCCTCACCGTAGGCCGGGGCCTGGTGGACCACACCGGTGCCGTCCTCGGTGGTGACGTAGTCGTCCACGAGGATCTGCCAGGCGTTCTCGGTGCCGTAGGCCTCCACATCCGTGAAGTAGGTGAACAGCGGCTCGTAGGCCAGTCCCCCGAGCCGGGAGCCCAGGTAGGTGCGCAGGACTGCCTCGGTGGCGGCGCCGGCGTCGGGAAATCCGAGCTCCTTGGCGTGCGCCCCCAGCAGGTCCTGGGCCAGCAGATACGAGGATCCGGCCACGTCCTCCGTGGCCTCCGGTCCGGCGGGGACCACGGCGTAGGTGATCTCCGGCCCGACGACGAGCGCCTGGTTGGTCGGCAGGGTCCAGGGGGTGGTGGTCCAGGCGAGCACGCGCACCCCGGTGAGCTCGGTGGCCAGATCGGCATCGGCACCGGAGATGTCCGCACCGCCGGACGAGGCCAGGCCGGTGATCGGGAAGGCCACGGTGACCGAGGGGTCCTGGCGGGACTGGTAGACGTCCTCGTCCATGCGGAGTTCGTGGTTGGACAGCGGGGTCTCGTCCTTCCAGCAGTAGGGCAGCACCCTGAAGCCGCGGTAGGTGAGGTCCTTGGAGTGCAGGTCCTTGAACGCCCAGAGCACGGACTCCATGAACTCGGGGTTCAGGGTCTTGTAGTCGTTCTCGAAGTCGACCCAGCGGGCCTGCCGGTTGACGTAGTCCTTCCACTGGTCCGTGTACTTGAGCACGGAGGCGCGGCAGGCGTCGTTGAACTTGTCGATCCCCATGGCCTCGATCTGGGCCTTGTCCGTCATGCCCAGCTGCTTCATGGCCTCGAGTTCGGCGGGCAGCCCGTGCGTGTCCCAGCCGAAGCGGCGCTCCACCCGGCGGCCCTGCTGCGTCTGGTAGCGGGCCACGAGGTCTTTGACGTAGCCGGTCAGCAGGTGACCGTAGTGGGGCAGGCCGTTCGCGAAGGGAGGGCCGTCATAGAAGACGAACTCGTTGCCGGAGCCGTCCTCGTGGGTGGCCGGCCGCGCGTCGATGGAGGCCTGGAAGGTGCCGTCCTCGTCCCAGTACTTCAGGACGCGCTCCTCGATCTCCGGGAAACGAGGGGAGGAGGGGGTGCCGGACTGGGCGTTCGGATCCGAGCTGGCGAGGGGGTACACGGGCGTTCCATCCTTGCAGGGGTCGACTGTGGTGCTGTCTGGTCTTCCTGCAAGGACGCCTGACGTTGTCCTCGAGCTCCGGCGTGGAGATCAAGGACGACGGCGGCGCGGTACCACCCTGCTTGCCGTCCCGCTCCCCGGTGGTCCCGTGAGGCGAGATCGGCCGCTCATGACTGCTGTGACGGGCTTACCCGTCCGGGTCTAATGGGGCTGGCCTGTGCCGTGCCCGTTCTTCCGGAAGCTCGCCGGTGATGGCCGGGTCAGTGCTGTTGGTGCTGCTGGCGTTGATTCTACGCTCTTTTCCGGCTCGACTCGCCTGGCTCGACTTTCCCGTCCTGCCCGCTCTTTCTCGGCGAATCGTCGAAGTAGTCGATCAGCGCGGTCCCCACCCCGGCGAGCAAGGCGTAGGTAGCCCGCGGCCGTTTCGCACCGAGCCGGGCGATCAGCTTCTCGGACCACTCGTCGGTGACCGAGGTCAGCCACATGGAGCCGGCCATGAGGCCACCGAAGAGGGCCCCCGTGACCACGGGGGCGCCGAGGCGCCGGGCGCGGGACACTTCGGTGGGGGCTTCACCCTGCACCTCGGCCTCACGCTCGGACTGATCCCGTTTCAGGATCAGGAAGCCGGTCGCCACCGCGGCAGCGATGCCGCCGGACCACAGGGCCAGGGGCTTGCGGGGGATCTTCCACAGGGGGAAGGCGGAGGCGATCCCGGTGGCGGCGCCCAGGCCGAGAGCCCGCCGGAGTCGCCGGCCGTTCACGCCGGGGTGGTCGGTGTCCGTGCTGCTGTCCGCGCCGTTGCCCTTGCTGCCGTCCCGGCCCGCGGTAGTCGTCTCGTCTCGGTGCTGTCCTGCCATGCTGGTGTTCCTCACTTAGTCTTACGTTCCTACGTAGATCTGACAATCTTGAAGTTGGCCGCCTGGGCCACGGGCCGCAGCACGATCTGGTCCAGGTTGACGTGGTGGGGCACCGAGACGGCATAGGTGCAGACATCCGCTACGTCCTCGGCGGTGAGGGGCTTCTCCACCCCCGCGTAGACGCGGTCCGCCGCCTCTTGGTCGCCGCCGAGACGGTTCAGCGTGAACTCCTCGGTGTGCACCAGTCCCGGCAACACCTCGACCACCCGGATGTTGTGGTCCACCTCCTCGAGGCGCAAGGCGCCGACGAGTCCGTGCTGGGCCATCTTCGCCGCGTTGTATCCGCCGCCGCCCTCATAGCTGGCGAGCGCCGCCGTCGAGGTCAGGACCAGCACGGTGCCGTGCCCGGTGGCGCGGAGCAGGGGCAGGAACGCCTGGGTGGTGTTCAGGGTGCCCTGCACGTTGGCGCGGTACATCCAGTCCCAGTCCCGGGCCTGGCCGTCCGCCACCCGGTCGGTGCCCTGGGCGCCGCCGGCGATGCACAGCACGGTGTCCACTCCCCCGCCGTCCTCGACGACCTGGCGTGCCTTGGCCATCTGCTCGGCGTCCGTGACGTCGGCGGGCACCGGGACGATGGTTCCGGTGCCGGCGGGCACTGCCTCGGCGAGGGACTGGAGCCTCTCGGCGCGGCGGGCCACTGCGTAGACGGTCCAGCCCTCGGCCGCGAGTTGCGCGGCGGTGGCCCGGCCGATGCCGGAGGAGGCCCCGGTCACGACGGCGGCGCGGTTCGGTCGGGTGTTCTTCTCACCAGTCATGGCACCACTCTATTCACGGCCAGTCCTCCTCACGGTCAGGGGCCTTCACAACCGGACACCCGGTCAGAGTTCGGCGAGTTGTTTGCCGGGATTGAGGATGCCCCGGGGGTCCACCGCGTCCTTGATCGACCGGTGCAGCCGCCGGCTCCCCTCATCCAGCTCTCGGGGCAGCCAGGCACGCTTCAACGAGCCCACCCCGTGCTCGCCGGTGATGGTGCCGCCCAGCTGCAGGCCGATGTCCATGATCTCCTCGAACGCCTCATGGGCCTGACGGGTCGATTCCGGGTCCTGTGCGTCGAAGAACACGGAGGGATGGACGTTGCCGTCACCGGCATGGGCGACTACGGCGATCATCAGGCCGGTCCGTGCGCGGATGGTCTCCAGACGGTCGTAGAACTCGGGCAATGCCATCCGTGGCAGGCAGACATCGTCCAGCAGCTGTCCGCCGCCGTGAGCCTGAGCATGGCGTTCGAAGGCCGGCTGGGCCATCCGCCGGGTGGCCACCAGGGCGTCGCTGTCCTCAGGATCCGTGCTGAACGCGACGTCCAGGGCACCGTGGTGTTCGGCCGTCGCGGCGAAGGCGGCCACCTCCTGTTCGGCGGCCTCCCGGTGGCCGTCCCCGTTGGACTGCATCATCAGCAGGGCTCCGGCTTCCGCGTCGAGTCCGAAGTCCCCGAACTCGTTGAGGAGCGCGATGGCATGGCGGTCCAGGGACTCCAGCATCGAGGGGCGGGCGCCCGTGGCCATGAACGCCGCCACGGCGGAGGCGGCCGCGCGTTCCGTGGCGAAGGCCGCCACGGCTGTCAACGGGGGCGGCAGCAGGGGCACCAGCCGCAACGTCACCTCCACGACGACGCCCAGGGTCCCCTCCGAGCCGACGAACAGGCCGGCGAGGTCCAGTCCGGCCACTCCCTTGGCCGTCCGGTGCCCCAGCCGGGTCAGCGTGCCATCAGCCAGCACGACCTTGAGTTCCCGGACGTAGTCCCGTGTCACCCCGTACTTCACGCAGCACAGACCGCCGGCGTTCGTGGCCACGTTCCCGCCGATGGAGCAGATCGCCACCGAGCCGGGATCCGGCGGGTACGCCAGGCCGTGGGGCACGAGGGCCTCCTTGAGGGTCTGGTTGATGACCCCGGGTTCCACGGTCACCGTCTGCTCGCCGGTGTTGATCTCCAGGATCGAGTCCATCCGCTCGACGGAGAGCAGGATGCACCCGTCCACGGCGTTCGCACCACCGGAGATGCCGGTGCGGGTGCCCTGGGGCACCACCGGGACGCCGAGCCGGGATGCGAACCGCAGCGTCGCCTGGACGTCCTGGACGGTGCGGGCCCGCACCAGGGCCACCGCAGCGCCGACCGCGCCGAAGGGTGCCTGGTCCGCGGCGTGGCCCGCCACGACGCCCGGCTCGACGCTGACGGCCCCCGGGGTGAGCTCGGATCCCAACTCGTTGACTACTCGGTTCGCCAGCTCCACCCGATCCGTGCGCCCTGCCGCGACCGGCGCGGTGCCGGTCATGCTGTCACCGAGACCGGTGCTGGCACTGGTGTTGGAGGGAATCATGTTGACGGGTCCTTCTCGTGGGACGGACGGGGTTGATGCCGCTGCTGGTGTGTGCCGCTGCTCTGGTCCTGGCCGCCGCTCTTGGCCTGAAGGAACCGGCGCAGCACCACGGCGTGGTTGATTTCCGGGTCCTTGGCCGCATACAGGAGCACGAGGTCTTTCGTTCCGTCCTTGCGGGAGTCTTCCCAGCGTTCCAGGAGCGCGTCGACGGCCGGTGCGCCGCCGTCGTCGGGCTCTCCATGGTTTCCAGGGCGTCCCGCGGCGTCCAGCTCGGCCTCGTAGCGCCGGGTGAAGTCCGCGAAGCGGTCCGGATCGTGGTGGAAGTCCTTGCGGGCCTGGCTGGAGGGGGCGACGGACTTGCACCACTCGTCCAGCTCGAGGTCTGCCTTGGCGATCCCCCGCGGCCAGATCCGGTCGACCAGGACCCGGTAACCGCCGTCCGGGGCCTCATAGACGCGGCGGATGCGGATCTGCGGCGGGGTGTTGCCGTGCTGGCTGCCATGTTGGTCGCCATGTTGGTCGCCGGCCTTGCTTCCGGCTTTGCTGCGTGACGTGGGCATGGCCCCACGGTAGGCCGGGATTCCCTGGCTCGCCATCACGCCGTCCCACGTGACCCGGTTCGGAGAGCCTCAGGGGGCGTGGGACAATCGGGATCATGGCTGAACAGATCCCGGGCACAGACACGCCCGCTTCCATGACCGCGTCCACCAGTCCTGCCGTGACCGTTCCGGACCGCCCAGCCCTGGAGGGGTTGGAGGACAAGCTCTCCGCCCGGTGGAGGGCCGAGGGCACCTATGCCTTCGAGGCCGACACCACGCGGGAGCAGGTCTACTCGATCGACACCCCGCCGCCGACCGCCTCCGGATCGCTGCACGTGGGGCACATGTTCTCCTACACGCAGACCGACGTGCTGGCCCGCTACCAGCGCATGAACGGCAAGAACGTCTTCTACCCCATGGGCTGGGATGACAACGGCTTGCCCACGGAACGCCGCGTGCAGAACTACTACGGCGTCCGCTGCGATCCGACCAAGCCCTACCTCCCCGGGTACCAGCCGCCGGAGAAGCCCGCGAAGAACCAGCGGGACTGGGATGTGGTCTCCCGCCGCAACTTCATCGAGCTGTGCGAGGAACTGGCGGTCGAGGACGAAAAGGTCTTCGAGAACCTGTTCACGCGGCTCGGCCTGTCCGTGGACTGGTCCCTGACCTACCGGACGATCGACGACACCTCCCGCGCCGTGTCCCAGCGCGGCTTCCTGCGCAATCTGGCCTCCGGGGACGCCTACATGGCCGAGGCCCCCACCCTGTGGGATGTCACCTTTCGCACCGCCGTGGCCCAGGCCGAGCTCGAGGACCGCGAGGTGCCCGGCGCCTATCACCGCATCCCGTTCTTCACCGCCGCCGGGGAGAAGGTCTTCATCGAGACCACCCGCCCCGAGTTACTGCCGGCCTGTTCGGCCCTCGTGGCCCATCCCGACGACGAGCGGTACCAGCCGCTGTTCGGCCAGACCGTGACCTCTCCGCTGTTCGGGGTCCAGGTCGAGGTCCGAGCCCACGGGCTCGCCAAGCCGGACAAGGGCTCTGGCATCGCCATGGTCTGCACCTTCGGTGACCTCACCGACGTCACGTGGTGGCGCGAACTCGATCTGCCGACCCGCACCGTGGTGGGCCGCGACGGCCGCTTCCACGCCGAGACCCCCGAATGGATCACCAGCGAGTCAGGCCGCGCTGAGTACGAGAAGCTGGCCGGCAAGACCGTGTTCTCCGCCAAGGAGACCGTGGTGACCTCGTTGACCGACGCCGGCCTGGTGGACGGGGAACCGAAGAATATCACCCACCCGGTGAACTTCTACGAGAAGGGTGACAAGCCGCTCGAGGTGATCTCCTCCCGCCAGTGGTATATCCGCAACGGCGGCCGAGACGCCGAACGCCGCGAGAAGCTCATCGCCCGGGGCCGCCAGTTGTCCTGGCACCCCGAGTTCATGCGCTCCCGCTACGAGAACTGGGTGGAGGGCCTCAACGGCGACTGGCTGGTGTCCCGCCAGCGGTTCTTCGGAGTGCCGATCCCGGTCTGGTACCCGCTGGACGCCTCCGGCGAACCGGACTACGAGCACCCGATCGTGCCCGCCGAGCACCAGTTGCCGGTGGACCCGGTGGCCGAGGCGGCTCCCGGTTACGACGAGTCTCAGCGCGACGTGCCCGGTGGCTTCACCGGAGACCCGGACGTCTTGGACACCTGGGCCACCTCATCGCTGACCCCGCAGATCGTCGGCCGCTGGAGCCGGGACGAGGAGTTCTTCGGCAAGGTATTCCCGTTCGACCTGCGCCCCCAGGGCCACGACATCATCCGCACGTGGCTGTTCTCCACCGTGGTCCGAGCCGAGGCCCTGAACGACTCGGTGCCGTGGAACCACACCGCCCTGTCCGGTTGGATCCTGGATCCGGACCGGAAGAAGATGTCCAAGTCCAAGGGCAACGTGGTGGTCCCGACCGACGTGCTGGACGAATACGGCTCGGACGCGGTCCGCTACTGGGCGGCCTCCGCCAAGCTCGGCGCGGACACCGCCTATGAGGTGGCGCAGATGAAGATCGGCCGCCGGCTGGCCATCAAGCTCCTCAATGCCTCGAAGTTCGCCCTGAACCTCGGAGCCTCGGTGGACAACGTGGTGCGTTCGGCCGACGATGCCGCGGTCATCACCAACCCGCTGGACAAGGCCCTGATGGTCCGCCTGTACGACACCGTCCAGCAGTCCTCGCGGGCCTTCGAGACGTACGACTACGCCCGGGCGCTGAACCTGACGGAGTCCTTCTTCTGGCAGTTCACGGATGACTACGTGGAGCTCATCAAGGACCGCGCCTACGGCGGCCACGGCGAGGCCGAGCAGGCCTCCGTGCTGGCCACCCTGGCGACCACGCTGGACGCCCTGCTGCGCTTGCTGGCCCCCTTCCAGCCCTTCGCCACGGACGAGGTCTGGGGCTGGTGGCGGACCGGCTCAGTGCACCGGGCCCCGTGGCCGGGCCGGTCTGAGGAGATCGCCGGCATCGAGGCCGCCTCCGCCGGCGCCACCGCCGATGTGCTCGCCGCGGTCGCCCTCGCCCTCGGCGGCATCCGGAGGGCCAAGTCCGAGGCAAAGGTGAAGCAGCGCACGGAGGTGCTCGCCGCCGTCGTGACCGCCCCGGAGAACCGCCTCGGTTCCCTGCGCGGCGGACTCGCCGACCTCAAAGCCGCGGGCAACGTCCGCGAACTCACCCTGGTGGCCGGCAGCCCGGACGGGGACACCGACATCGAGGTCTCCCAGGTGGAGCTGGCCGCGCCGGACGTCTCGGAGGCCACCGCCGGATAGGTACGGCCGTCAGGCGTGACGGATCTGCTTCATGATGCTGGACCAGGGGATTAACAATCTCGGGCCAGGGTAAAAAAGACCGGCAGCCGTGCTGATATAGGGATCACCGGATGACCCGCGTTCTATCCCCAGGACGCCCGTCATTGACCCGCACGATCTCCGTATCTTCCGACGGGAGTTGGTCTTCTCATGGCGCCACCATCCTCAACTCGTCACGCCCTCGTGGTCGAGGACGATGATGACATTCGCAGTCTGCTGGTCCACACCCTGAACCGGGAGGGCTTCACCGTATCCGAAGCCCCCAGCGGCACCCGGGCCGTGGAACTGGTCCAAACCCTCGATCCCGAATTGATAACCCTGGACGTGCAGCTCCCCGGCCTCGATGGGCTGGAGGTATGCCGCCAGTTGCGCGAGTACTCCAACGCCTATGTGGTGATGATCTCCGCGCGCTCAACGGAGATCGACAAGCTGGCCGGGCTGGAGGCCGGTGCCGATGACTACCTCAGCAAGCCGTTCAGCACCCGGGCGCTGAGGGCACGCGTAGCTGCCTTGTTCCGGCGGCCCCGCGACTTGGTGAGGGACTCGACGGAACTGGAACGCGCCGTCGAGGTTCAGCGTGGTCTCTTGCCGGACGCCTCTCCGGACCTGCCCGGATACGAGGTGGCGGCGAGCTTCCGCCCGTCCCGGGCGGTCGGGGGCGACCTCTACGACTGGCATGTCTCCTCCGGCCAATTGCACGTGATCCTCGCGGATGTCATGGGCAAGGGCATGGGCGCGGCGATGATCGCCGCAGCCGTGCGGTCTGCCTTCCGGACCGTCGGCAACATGCCGGGACTGACCTCGGCCTTCAACCACGCCGCCCAGTCACTGGGGGGCGCCTTGGAAAGCTCCGATTCCTATGCCACGGTCTTCAAGGTCCGCCTCAATCCTGCCAACGGCCGCTTCTCCTACATGGATGCCGGCCATGGAATCGCGGCCATCGTGGGCCCTGATGGCAACGCGAGGCGCCTCGATGCAGGAGGACCGCCGGTAGGCCTCTGGTTCGAGGACCAGTGGGTGGCCCAGCGGGCCGACCTGAACCCCGGAGAGTCCCTGATCCTCGTCAGCGACGGCGTGCTCGATGCCGTCGGCGACCTCGAGGGGACCTTCGCGGCCATGTCGAAGGTCGTCCTCGCCCACCGCAGCATCCAGGACGTGGCGGACCATCTCGCCCGGCTCGCCCAGGATGATCCCGAACACGATGACGTCACCGCCGTCGTCGTCCACCGTCATCCCGATGTCCCAGGAAAGGACCACCGCTAATGCAGGTCACCGTAGAAAGACATGACACCTACACGGAGGTGAAGAGTGAGGGCCGCCTGAACATGGTCGCCGCCCCCAAGCTCAAGGACGTGATCTCCAGCGAGATCGGCGCGGGCTCGAGGCAGATCGTGGTGGACCTCGGCGCCACGGAGTTCATGGACTCATCGGGCCTGGGCGCCCTCATCGGCTGCCTCAAACTGGCTCGCCAGGCCGGTGGCGACCTGCGCATCGCCAATGTGCCACCGCAGGTACTGATGGTGCTACAACTGACTAGCATGGACCGCGTGCTGACCCCCTACCCCGACTCTGCATCGGCGTTCACCCGTGCCTGAGCCGATCCTGCGCTGCGCCGACCGTCTTCCAGCGGAACCAGGGACTATCGAGACCGTCCACGATCACCTGGAAGACCTGTGGGCGGCGGCCGACCATGTTCCGGCCCTGGATCGGATGGCCTTCGATACTGCCGTCATCGAAACGGTCAGCAACACCATCCGGCACGGCGTGGGAGACCCGGGACCGGTCGAGTTGGGAATGGAGCTGGTGGCCTCCCCCGCCGAGCTGCGCGCGACCATCATCGAGTTCGGTGCCGCCTCGGCGGCGCTGGGCGTGCCGCAGGGCACCGTGCCGCTTGAGGACGTCATGGCCGATGCCCTGGCGGAATCCGGCCGCGGACTGGCGCTGATCCGCGCCCTGGTCAGCCTGGATTTCGAACGCGCCGGCACCACGAACGTGTGGCGCCTGTGCCGCCCGACGAACTTAGCGGTGTAGCGCCATGGCACGGAACGGCATGAAACGTGATGAGAGCCACGGGCGAGCTGGAGTCATGAGCACGGCCCTGGCGGGCATGGGTGTTTTGCACTTCTCACGGCCTCGGGCCTTCGATGGCCTGATCCCTCGCGCCCTGCCGGGCTCGGCCCGTACCTGGACCTATGGTTCGGGTGTGGCGGAGCTGGCCGTCGCCGGGCTGTTGGCCGTACCGGCCACCCGACGCGTGGGAGGCAAGGCCGCTCAGGTGCTCTTCCTGGCCGTCTGGCCGGGGAATTTCTACCACGCGTGGCGTGCCCGGAAGGCCTCACCAATGATCCGGGCCGTCACCCTGGCACGACTGCCCCTGCAGATTCCGATGATCCGGGCCGCGGGTCGCCTGGCTCGCGGGCGCTGAACCCGCCCGCAGCGCACCACGGCGGGACTGAGGCCAGAATCAGGTCAGGCTCAAACCCGCCGAGCCTGACGAGGGTCAGTCGAACTGGGGGCTGGTGGTTCGGGAACGCTTGATCTCGTAGAAGTAGGGGAATCCGGCGAGGGTCACGGCCGCATCGAAGATTCTGCCGGCCTCCTCACCGCGCGGGATGCGGGTCATCACCGGACCGAAGAAGGCGGTGCCGTTGAAGGAGACCACCGGGGTGCCGACGTCGTCCCCGACCTTCTCGATGCCTTCCGCGTGGGAGGCCCGCAGCGTCTCGTCCAGCACGTCTGTGCGGGCCGCAGCGAGGATCTCCTCGGTCTCCAGACCAAGCTCCTCCAGGGCCCCGCGGACGGCGGCCTCGAAGTCCTTCTGCCCCTCGTTGTGGATGCGGGTGCCCACGGCCGAGTAGTAGGCGCCGATGGCCTCGTTGCCGTGGCGCTCCTGGATTTGGGTGGCGGCGCGGGCGGGCAGCCACGCCCGATCGAGCATGGAGCGGTAGTCCTCGTCCAGGTCCTGGTGCTCGTTGAGGACGGACAGGGACATGATGTGCCAGTTCACCCTGATCGGGCGGACCTTCTCGACCTCCAGCATCCAGCGTGAGGTGATCCAGGCGAACGGGCAGACGGAGTCGAACCAGAAGTCGACGGTCTGGGTTCCCGCCTCGGTGGCGGTGGTCGTGGCGTCAGCGGTCTCGGTCATGGTGCCTCCTGGCATGTCTCTGAGTGGTTCGGAACAGGTCCGCGGTGAAGCCCTGCTGGGGCACGGCGGACTCAGGCGGACTTGGTGCGGCGCTTGCGCTGCACCTCGCGGGAGATCAGCGTGGGCTCGGTCCCCTCGCGGACCACGTCACCGGTGATGACCACGGTGGCGATGTCCTCACGGGACGGCAGGTCGAACATGACCGGCTTGAGGACCTCCTCCAGGATGGAGCGCAGCCCCCGGGCACCGGTTCCCCGCTCCTCGGCCTGCTCGACCACGGCGTCCAGTGCCTCATCCTCGAACTGCAGCTCGACGCCATCCATGAGGAACATCTTCTGGTACTGCTTCAGCAGGGCGTTCCGGGGTTTGGTCAGGATGTTGACGAGTTGCTCGTGGTCCAGGTTGTCTACCGTGGTGATCACGGGCAGACGGCCGATGAACTCGGGAATCAGGCCGAACTTCAGCAGGTCCTCCGGGCGCACGTCCGAGTAGGACACGTCTCGCTTGCCGATGGTGTTGATCGGCGCGCCGAACCCGATGCCCTTGGACCCGGCACGCGAGGAGATGATCTCGTCCAGGCCGGCGAAGGCCCCGGCCACGATGAACAGCACGTTCGACGTGTCGATCTGCAGGAACTCCTGGTGCGGGTGCTTGCGGCCACCCTGTGGCGGGACGGCGGCCGTGGTGCCCTCCAGGATCTTCAGCAGGGCCTGCTGGACCCCCTCGCCCGAGACATCCCGAGTGATGGAGGGGTTCTCTGACTTGCGGGAGATCTTGTCGATCTCGTCGATGTAGATGATGCCCTGCTCGGCCTTCTTGACGTCATAGTCAGCGGCCTGGATGAGCTTGAGCAGGATGTTCTCGACGTCTTCGCCCACATAGCCCGCCTCCGTCAACGAGGTGGCATCCGCGACGGCGAACGGCACGTTGAGCTTCTTGGCCAGGGTCTGGGCGAGGTAGGTCTTGCCGGATCCGGTGGGGCCCACGAGCAGGATGTTGGACTTGCCGACCTCCACGTCCGCCAGCTCGTCGGTTTCCTCGACCGAGCGGTCGGCGAACGAGTCGCTCTTGGCCTGCGTGGACTGCTGCCCGGAGCGGATGCGCTTGTAGTGGTTGTACACGGCGACGGCGAGGGACCGCTTGGCATCGGGTTGGCCGATCACGTACTCCTCGAGGAAGTCGTAGATCTCCCGGGGCTTGGGCAGTTCGACCTCGGCGGTCTCCGCGACCTCGGAGAGCTCCTCCTCGATGATCTCGTTGCACAGCTCGATGCACTCGTCGCAGATGTAGACGCCGGGTCCGGCGATCAGTTTCCGGACCTGCTTCTGGCTCTTTCCACAGAACGAGCACTTGAGCAGGTCGGCGCTTTCACCGATGCGGGCCATGCGGGAATCTCCTCGATTGGGTCGGGCCTCCAGACGAAGCTGCCCGGGGTACTGCCATTACAGCTTAGGGGGTGGACACGTTAGGACGGTGGATTGCAACGGCGGCCCACACCGGACGTGACAGAACACGTCAAGGTGCGGGCCGCCGTCGGGCGATCCCTGATCCCCGGCGGTCCCTGCCGCCGCTTACACGGTCGCAGGTCCGCCGGCGATCCGGATCAGTTGGAGAGCTGCGGGCGAGTGATCTTCCGCGACTCGAGGACCTCGTCCACCAGGCCGTAGTCCTTGGCACCCTGGGCCGAGAGGAACTTGTCACGGTCGATGTCCTGGCGGATCTGCTCAGCCGACTTGTTGGTGTGCATGGCGAGCGTCTCCTCCATCCAGGTGCGGATCCGCAACAGTTCCTCGGCGTGGATCTGCAGGTCCGTGGCGGTGCCCTGGTCCCCGCCCATGGACGGCTGGTGGATCAGCACGCGGGCGTTCGGCAGGGCCAGGCGCTTGCCCGGTGCTCCGGCGGCCAGCAACACGGCCGCCGCCGAGGCAGCCTGGCCGAGGCACACGGTCTGGATCTCGGGACGCACGAACTGCATGGTGTCGTAGATCGCGGTCATCGCGGTGAACGAGCCACCCGGGGAGTTGATGTAGAGGGTGATGTCCCGCTCCGAATCCATGGACTCCAGCACGAGCAGCTGGGCCATGATGTCATCCGCGGAGACGTCATCCACCTGCGAGCCGAGGAACACGATGCGGTCCTCGAACAGCTTGGCGTAGGGATCGTTGCGCTTGAAGCCGTAGGGCGTGCGCTCCTCGAACTGGGGCAGGACGTAGCGGCTGCTCGGAGCCGGCTGACCGGCACCGGAAGGCATTCCGACGGGGAACTGGTTCATGTCTGGTTTCTCCTGGGCAAAGGGTCTGGTCGGTCGTGTGGACGTGTCTGGGCGGCCGGGGCCGGCTCAGGCGCTGCTGTCCACGCCACCGCCGCCGGACACGGAGCCGGCACGTTCGGCGATGCGGTCGAAGAACCCGTATTCCAGGCCCTCCGTGGCGGTGAACCACTTGTCCCGCTCGTTGTCCTTCAGGATGGTGTCCACGGTCTGGCCGGTCTGCTCCGCAGTCAGCTCGGCCATGACCTGCTTCATGTGCAGGATCAGCTGCGCCTGGATGCGGATGTCCGACTCGGTGCCGCCGATGCCGCCCGAGGGCTGATGCATCAGGATGCGGGCGTGGGGGGTGGCGTAGCGCTTGCCCGGCGTGCCCGAGGACAAGAGGAACTGTCCCATGGAAGCGGCCAAGCCGGTCGCGACGGTGACGACGTCGTTCGGGATGTACTTCATCGTGTCGTAGATCGCCATGCCGGCAGTGACGGAACCGCCCGGGGAGTTGATGTACAGGTAGATGTCCTTCTCCGGGTCCTCGGCGGAGAGCAGGAGCAATTGGGAGCAGATCACGTTGGCATTGTCATCCCTCACCTCGGAACCCAGCCAGATGATGCGTTCCTTGAGCAGACGGTTGTAGATGTAGTCCTCGCGGGCCGCCGGATCAACCGACGCCATACGGGGAGCAGTGGACGATGCGGACATGGCGCCCTGCCTTCCTTCAGATGGACTTCACATGCGACGACGGCACCTGGTGGTACACGTCCGGCATTGGTCTTGGACCGAGACTACTGTCCCACGGCGCCGCCCGGGCCCTCCTGACCCGGCTGTTCGCTGTTGGCGTGGATGGTCGACGACGGCGGCCGCCTCCCTGATCCGGTCGCCAAAACGCCCGGGCCGACCACGCATGGTGCATGGTCGGCCCGGGCGTTCGACTCCCGCTGCCGCCGATCCGCTGGAGATCAACTTCGGCGGGCGGCCGGCGGTTCCGCGATCACTCGGCCGTGTCTGCGGCCTTGTCTGCGGTCTTGGTCGGATCTTTCTTGGCGGCCGCGGTCTTGGCCGGAGCCTTCTTCACCGGAGCCTTCTTGGCGGGGGCCTTCTCCTCACCCTCGGCTTCGGCCTCGGCCTTCTTGGCGGCGGCCGTCTTGGCCGGAGCCTTGGTGGTGGCCGTCTTCGATGCGGTCTTGGCAGGGGCCTTCTTGGCAGGGGCCTTCTTCGCCGGAGCCTCCTCGGTGTCCGCCGTACCCTCTGCCTCGGCCTTCTTGGCGGCGGTGGTCTTGGCCGGAGCCTTCTTCGCCGGGGCCTTCTTGGCGGGGGCCTTCTTCGCGGGGGCCTTCTCCGCCTCGGCCGGGGAATCGGCTGACGGGGCGGAATCAGCGGAGTCAGCAGAATCTGCAGAATCCGAAGAATCTGCGGAGTCGGCCGAGGCGGCGCCGTCTTCGCCACCCGGGGTGACGAAGGCGGTCAGGTCCACGGTGTTGCCGGCGGTGTCGGTGACCACGGCGTACTCGAGGACCTTGGCGAGGGCCTTGCGGCGGCGGACCTCACCCATGATCATCGGCACCTGGCCGGCCTGGTCCAGCATCTGGGCGAACTGGTTCGGGTCCATGCCGTACTGCTGGGAGGTGGAGATGATGTACTCGATCAGCTCGCCCTGGTCCACGCCGACCTCTTCGGCGTCGGCAACCTTGTCGAGGATGATCTCGTTGCGGAAGGCCTCGCGGGCGTTCGACTCGACCTCGGCGCGGTGCTCCGCGGTGTCGTGGTCGTCACCCTCGGAGTGACCCTGCTGGGAGAAGTGCTGTTCGATCTGCTCGTTGACCACGGAGTCCGGGACCGGCACCTCGACGAGCTTCACGAGTTCCTCGAGGACCTTGTCACGGGCCTCGACGCCCTGGCCGGTGACGGCGCCCTCGGCAGCCTTCTCCTTCAGGTCGGCCTTGAGCTCGTCGATGGTGTCGAACTCGGAGGCCAGCTGGGCGAAGTCGTCGTCAGCCTCGGGCAGCTCGCGCTCCTTGACGCCACCGAGGGTGACCTTGACGGTGGCCTTCTCGCCGGAGTGGTCGCCGCCGGCCAGGACGGTCTCGAAGACCGCGTCTTCACCGGCGGACAGGCCTTCGAGGGCCTCATCCATGCCGTCGAGCATGGTGCCGGCTCCGACCTGGTAGGACAGATCCTCGGCGTGGTCGACCTGCTCGTCCCCGACCGTGGCGGTCAGGGTGATGGTGACGAAGTCGTCCTTGGCGGCGGGGCGCTCCACGGTCTTGAGGGTGCCGAAGCGGGAACGCAGCTCGTCGAGGGCCTTCTGCTCGTCCTCCTCGGACGCGGCGGCCGGCTCGACGGTGACCTTGAGTCCCTTGTAGTCGGGCAGCTCGACCTCGGGACGGATGTCCACCTCGACGCTGAACTTCAGCGGGCCCTCGGCTTCGCCGTCAACGCCGGGCATGGAGGTGACCTCGACCTCGGGACGTGCCATCGGGGTGGTCTCGGTCTGCGTCAGGGCTTCCTGGTAGTAGTCGTTCAGGCCCTCGTTGACGGCCGTCTCCACCACGTAGCCACGGCCGACCCGCTGGTCGATGAGGCGCGCAGGAACCTTGCCCTTGCGGAAGCCGGGGACCTGGATCTGGTTCGCCACCGTCTTGTAGGCCTGGTCCAGGCGCGGCTTGAGGTCCTCGAAGGGGACCTCGACGTCCAGCTTGACCCGGGTCGGGCTGAGGTTTTCTGCGGTGCTCTTGACCACGTGGGACTCCTGTGTGGATTGATCGTCTCGTCTATATGGCGCGGATGGGCCCGGCCGTCGGGCATCCGGTGAATCAGGCCGCCCCGGCAAGCGGGGCGACCATGACGTCGGGGTGACAGGATTTGAACCTGCGGCCTCACGCTCCCAAAGCGCGCGCTCTACCAAGCTGAGCTACACCCCGCAGACGGCCCTGGCCATTTCTGGCCAGAGACCAGTGTACGCATGACGGCCCCATACTCCGCATTTCTGCGGCCTTCAAGCCCGGGCCGCACCTCTGCGCCGCGCCGACGTGGGGCTGTTTTGCTGCTCACACGGCCTGCTTGATACGATCGTCTTCGCTGCGTTCGGTAGATGCCCCCAAAAAGGACACACATCCCAACCGACGCCGTGGGGATGTAGCTCAATGGTAGAGCCCCAGTCTTCCAAACTGGCTACGCGGGTTCGATTCCCGTCATCCCCTCCGCTGCATCACGAAGGCCCCGGATCCGTCCGGGGCCTTCGTGATTAATACCCACACGTCACAGCATAACTCTTGCCTTATATAAGACTCGATGCAATCATGGATCCATGCACGCTCTCGACGTCCTGGGTGACCCCGTCCGGCGCCGCATCCTGGAGATGCTGGCCGGGGGCGAACTCAGCGCCGGAGAAGTCGGCACTCAGGTGCAGGCCGAGTTCGGGATCAGCCAGCCGGCGGTCTCGCAGCAGCTGAAGGTCCTTCGCGATCACGGCTTCGCCACCGTGCGGCCCGAGGGCACGCGGCGGCTCTACGCGGTTGATCCCCAGGGGCCCCGGGAGGCCAGCGACTGGCTCAGTCCGTTCGAGCAGTTCTGGCGGCCGAGGCTGGATGCACTGGGGACCGAACTGGCCCGGGGCAAACGCCAGCGGAGACTGGCGGCTGAGCGTGCAGCAGTGGAGCCCACCGTGGACAACACCGAACACCACCATCCTTCCCAACAGGAGTCATGACATGGTCGATATCCAGAACCAACTCTCCGCTGTCACACGCGGCCTCTCACTCGAGGACCGGGACGGCGAACCCTCACACGTCCAGACCCTCGAGCAGACCTACCCGGCAGGGCTCGAGGATGTCTGGGAGGCGGTCACGACAGCCGATCGCATCGCCCGCTGGTTCCTGCCGGTCAGCGGCGACCTTGGCCTCGGCGGCCAGTACCAGCTCGAGGGCAATGCCGGCGGAACCGTGCTGGAATGCACCCCTCCCGCGGACGGCACGGCACGCTACCGGATCACCTGGGAATTCGGCGGGGGCGTCTCCTGGGTGACCGTTCGCCTGGCCGCCGAGGGCGACTCGACGCGATTCATCCTCGAACACGTCGCCCGCGCTGCAGACCTCCCGGAGGGGATGTGGGACACCTACGGCCCCGGCGCCACCGGAGTGGGCTGGGACGGCGGCCTGCTGGGCCTGGGATTGCACCTCGGCGCCGTCGAAGGCTCCCTCTCACCCCAGGAAGCCGAAGCCTGGGCCTTCACCGAGGAGGGCAAGCGGTTCTACCGCGGAGCCGCAGACGGTTGGGCGGCCGCCCACGTGGCCGCCGGCGCGGATCCCACGGTGGCGCCCCGCGCGGCGGACGCCACCTATGGCTTCTATACCGGGTCGGACGCCTGATCCCGCACCCCGGGGCGGTCCAGCCCCGGGGTGGCTCGGCCCTACCCGCAGCTCACCGGAAGTCCTCCACGGCCAGGTCCGCGGACGGCGTCGTGTCCATCGCAGTGATGAACCCCCAGGCGTCCGGCCGGGAGCCATCCACGTCGGTCACGCCGTAGTGCCGGGCCAGTTCGAAGGAACTGACGGACCGGGTGTTCCACTGGGCCCGCTGCGGATCGGCCGCCAGCTCCACGATGCCGCGGGCGAGCAGGGCGGGGGTCTCCGAGATCACGAACTCGTAGGGCGGGACCACGTCGGTCTTCCCGCGGTTGGCTGCCGCCGACTCGCGCCACGTCTGCTCGGTGACGCCGAAGGCATCCAGCATCATCTCCGAGCGCAGCCATCCGGGTGAGACGGAGACCGCCGTGCCCCCGTGGGCCTTCAGCTCGTGCCCCTCGGCGAAGGCCAAACGGTCCACGGCGGTCTTCGCGAGGTCCAGGAACACGGTCTCCCGGAAGTGGCCCTGGTTGTAGTCCCGGGTCCCGTCGGTGGTCTCCACCACCAGGCCCCCGGGGTGGCGGATCAGCAGGCCCAAGGCTGCGTGGCTGGTCAGCAGGTGGGTGCGGAAGCCGGCGTCGAAGAGCCGCATGCCGTCGTCGAGGTCGTACTCCCACAGCGGGATGCCGAACTCCACGTAGGCCTCTCCCCCGATGTCGTTGATGAGGATGTCCAGCCGGCCCTGTTCCCGGTCGATCCGCTCCACGAGTTCACGGACGGCGCTCACCTCGAGGTGGTCCACGATCACGGCATGGGCCGTCCCGCCCTCGGCCCGGATCAGGCCGGCGGTCTCCTCGACCGTTTCCGGCCGCCCGTAGTCCGAGGGGTGGCCCGCCGTGGAGCGGCCCGTGCAGTAGACGACCGCCCCAGCTCGGCCCAGTTCCCGGGCAATGGCCCGGCCGGCACCGCGGGTGGCTCCGGCCACCAGGGCGATCCTTCCCTCCAGGGCCCGTGGGCGTTGACCGGCCGGCTTCGTTGCTGCCGTTGGTCCGGCGGATTCGGTTTCTTCCGTTGGTTCCATCGCCATGACTGCGTCCACTCCGGTTCTCGTGTTCGATCAATGTCTGTGCTCCCCATGGTGGCGCCCATTCATGACACCTCATGTCATCAATTGGTTAGGGTGTTTCGTGCGCACCACCCGGCTGTTGGAGATCATGATGGACCTGTCACGCCGTCAGCAGACGTCCGTCCGGCAGCTCGCCGACCACCATGGGGTCTCCCCCCGCACCATCCAACGGGACCTGACGGCACTGCACCAGCTTGGAGTGGCGGCCGGAGGACTTCTCCCTGGCGGCCTACTGGGAGGCCAGCAGGACGGCCTTCGAGGCCTCCGTCCGGAGCCTTCCGGTCCGCCTGTCCCTCCCCATGACCTCTCGCGAAGCCCTGCAGAACGCGGTCCCGGGACGGGGAACCGAGTCGGCCGTGGCGTCGGCGCGCCATGAAGGTGACCGGCTGGAGCTGGGCCTGCTCATGGAGCACCAGGACATCACCGTGGCACAGCTCCTGCAGGTTCCAGGCGTCGAGGTACAGGAGCCACCGGCAGTACGGGAGGCGTTGTACCGCCGCGGCGCAGAGCTGGTCGCCCGCAACCGCTCCAGGACTCCCGACGATCGTGAAGAGTCCCGTTGATCATCATGGGGAATGCTCATGATCACCGGGAATCGCGGGGCTTCACCCCGTCGGTCACCCCGTGAGCTGACAGCCCGGGCACCAGAAGAGCTTCCGGGCCTGCATCTCGGCCAGCCGGACCGTGGTCCCACAGACCCGGCAGTCCATCCCGTCCCGCTGATACACGTAGTACGCGTTGTCCGGCCACACCGGTGCCAACTGACCGCACCCATCCAGCCCATCCGGCCCAGCCTTCGTGGCACGGTGCTCGGGGCGCGTGGTGATGATCTTGCCGTCCCTGACACCGTCGTTCATCAAGGCCACGAGATCCTGCCAGAGGGCCACGCCGGCCTGGCGCCCCAGCGCTCGCCCGGGCAGGTACGGGTCGATCCCCTGCCTGAACAGGGACTCGGCGCGGTAGATGTTGCCCACTCCGGCCAGCACGTTCTGATCCATCAGCAGCTGCCCGAGCGACACCCCACGGCCGGACACCCGCCGCAGGAACTCCTCCGGGCCGGTCCCGGGCACCAGTGGATCCGGTCCGAGGCGGTCGACGACGGCGGCCGCCTCGGGCGGTGAGATTACCTCACACGCGCTCGGGCCGCGCAGATCCGCCCACCCATGCTCGGAGACCAACCGGACGCGGACCTGGCCCACCGGTGCTGGCGGCCCGGCGTACGCGGGTGCGGCGCCGGCGTCGTGCTCGGGGGTGTCCGGTGCTGTGTCTGCAGGCACCGCCGGAACGTCGAAGGTATCCGTCTCCCCCATCCTGCGGGGTGCGCCGATGCTGGAGGCACCGCGGAACGTCTCATCGCCGCCGAAGCTCCAGGCACCGTACAGGCCGAGGTGGACGCGGAGGACGAGAGCGGTGCCGGTGTCCTCGCCGAAGTCGAGGAACAGGTGTTTGCCGTGGGCCCGCGCCGCCGTCAGCGTGGCCCCGTCGATCAGGCGGGCGCCGGCGGCGAAGCGGCCCTGTGGGGAGGACACCCGCAGGCGCTCACCGGCGAAGACGTCGGAGAACTGCCGGGCGAGGCGGTGGATCGAATGGCCCTCGGGCATGGTTCAGGCCACCGTCAGCTGACGATCTCGCGGGTCTGCTCGTAGTGCGTGATCTTGCCGATGCGGCGCACGTGGCGGGCGTCGCCGGAGAAGGGCTCCGCCAGGAAGGCCTCGATGATGGCGGTGGCCTCCTCGAGGGAGTGCTGCCGGCCACCGACGGCGATGACGTTGGCGTCGTTGTGCTCACGGGCCAGCCGGGCGGTGTCCAGGTTCCAGGCCAATGCCGCGCGGATGCCACGGACCTTGTTGGCGGCGATCTGCTCACCATTGCCGGAACCACCCAGGACGATCCCGAGCGCCTCCACCCCGGACTGCTGATCCACCACCACGGCGGCGGCCGCATTGATGCAGAACGCCGGGTAGTCGTCCTGCGGGTCATAGGACTGTGGTCCATGGTCGACCATCTCGTAACCGGCGTCCGTCAGGTGCTCGATGAGGTGGGCGCTCAGCTCGAGGCCGGCGTGGTCGGTGGCGATGTGCACGCGCATGGGTCTGCTCCTGCTGTCGGCATCTGGCGGGTTCTCGTCCGGCCGTGGCGATGCGGTGGGATACGGTCGGGACCAGCGACCAGCCTACCGGGGCGCATCCCCTACCCGCGGGGGTGTGTCCGGTGGCACAATATTCCGTGGACCAGTTATCCAGCATTCGCTTCACACCGGGGTGCCTGCTGGACCTGTCCGTCCGATGGCCTCTGCCGCCATCGTCACTGTCCGTTCCCGATCGACCGGAGGCCACGTGCCCACTCTGAACATCACCCGCACCGAGGCTGCGGAGCGTGCCGCAGCCCTGAGAGTCGCCTCCTACGAGGTCGACCTGGATCTCACGCTCGACGGCGACCACTTCCGCTCGGCGACCACCGTCACCTTCTCCGCGGCGGAGGCAGCCGTGGGCACCAGCACGTTCATCGACTTCGTCTCCACCCAGGCGCCGACCGTCACCCTCAACGGAGCCGTCCTGCCGGCGGAGGCCTTCGACGGCACCCGCATCGCCATCGGCCCGCTGGCGGCCGAGAACGTGCTGGTGGTGGACGGGCTGGCCGACTACATGAACACCGGTGAGGGCCTGCACCGCTTCGTGGACCCGGTGGACGGCGAGACGTACCTGTACTCGCAGTTCGAGGTCCCGGACTCCCGCCGCATGTTCTCCGTCTTCGAGCAACCGGACCTCAAGGCCACCTTCGCCTTCACCATCACGGCCCCCGATCACTGGGCCGTGATCTCCAACTCCCCGACTCCTCAGCCCGCCCCCGCCGGGGGCGCACGGGACGGGGCTTCCACGTGGACCTTCGAGCCCACCCCGAGGATCTCCTCCTACATCACCGCGCTGATCGCCGGCCCCTACCGGTCCACCCATTCGGAGCTGACCAGCTCGGACGGCCGGACGATCCCGCTGGGCGCCTACTGCCGCGCCTCGCTGTTCGAGTACCTTGATGCCGAGAACATCTTCGAGCTGACCCGCCAGGGCTTCGAGTTCTATGAGGCCCAGTTCGGCACCCCGTACCCGTTCGCCAAGTACGACCAGCTCTTCGTGCCGGAGTTCAATGCCGGGGCCATGGAGAACGCCGGCGCCGTGACCTTCCTGGAGAACTACGTCTTCCGCTCCACCGTCACCGAGGCCATGGTGGAGCGCCGCGCCATCACGATCCTGCACGAGCTGGCCCACATGTGGTTCGGCGACCTGGTGACCATGAAGTGGTGGAACGACCTCTGGCTCAATGAGTCCTTCGCCGAATTCATGTCCACGCTCTCCGCCGCGGAGAACACCCGCTACACCGGGGCCTGGACCACGTTCTCCGCCATGGAGAAGAACTGGGCCTACAAGCAGGACCAGCTGAGCACCACGCACCCGATCAAGGCCGAGATCCGGGACCTGGACGACGTCCTGGTCAACTTCGACGGCATCACCTACGCCAAGGGCGCGTCCGTGCTGCGCCAGCTCGTGGCCTGGGTGGGCCAGGAGAACTTCATGGCCGGAGTCCGCGCCTACTTCGGCAAGCACGCCTGGTCCAACACCGAGCTGCCGGACCTGATGCGTGAGCTCGAGGCCTCCTCCGGCCGCGACCTGACCGAATGGACCCGGTTGTGGCTGGAGACCTCGGGGGTGAACACCCTGTCCGTGGAGGTCGAGACCGCCGGGGCATCCAGCTCCGGCACCACTGACGGCGGAACTCCCGACGCCGGCGCCATCACCTCCCTGCGCCTGCACCAGTCAGCGCCGGAAGACCAGCAGCCCGGGGACGCCGTGCTGCGACCGCACCGCATGGCCGTGGGCTTCTACTCCGCGGACGACTCCGGACGGCTGGTGCGCACCCACCGGTTCGAACTCGATGTGGCCGGAGAGGTCACCGAGGTCATGGAAGCCGCCGGCTTGGCGCGCCCGGACCTGATCCTGCCGAACGATGACGACCTGGCCTACGCCAAGATCCGCCTGGACGACGCCTCCTGGTCCTTCGTGGCCACCCACCTGAAGGATGTGGCCGAGTCCCTGCCGCGCACTCTGCTGTGGGGTGCCGCCTGGGACACCGTCCGTGATGCCGAGGCCACAGCCGGATGGTTCACCGACCTGGTGCTGTCCAACATCGGCGAGGAGCGGGATTCCTCCGTGGTGCAGACCCTACTGCGTCAGCTGGCCACCACGCTGTCCCAGTACGCGGCGCAGGAGCACGCCGTGCAGCTGCGCATCTCCACAGCGGACCGACTCCTGGACCTGGCCCGGAACGCGGAGGCAGGCTCGGACAACCAGCTCCAGTTCACCAAGGCGTTCGCGGCCGCGGCCCGCTCGGAGGGGCAGCTGGACACGCTGGCCGCCCTGCATGCCGGGACCGAGTCCCTGGACGGGCTGGACCTGAACACGGACCTGAAGTGGGAGATGCTCACCGGGCTCGTGGCCGGAGGCCGCGCCGGCGAGGCGGAGATCGCTGCCGCCGAGGCCGCCGATGCCACCGCCACCGGTGCCCTGGCGGCCTCGCAGGCTCGCGCCGCGGTGCCCACCATCGAGGCCAAGCGCACGGCGTGGGACCAGGTGGTGAGCGGGGAACTGTCCAACATGACCCAACGCAACGTGCTGCTCGGCTTCAACCGCGTGCACGATCCGGCCCTGTTGGCCCCGTTCGCCGCCGAGTTCTTCGCGGGTGTGGAGGAGCTGTGGGCCTCGCGTTCGCACGAGATGGCGGAGTCAGCAGCGATCGGGCTGTTCCCGGGTGCCCAGGTCTCCCAGGAGACCATCAATGCCGCGAACGCCCTGGTGGAGCGCTCGCGGGGCACGCAGGCCGCCCTGTCCCGCACGGTGGCCGAGTCCCGCGACGAGATGGTCCGCGCCCTGGCCGCGCGACAGGCAGACGCCGCCGGCTGACCCACCCCTGGCAACTGGAGGTCGAAAGCGCCCACGCTACCGGCGTGCCGCCGGCGTCTCGGGTGCGCTCTCGGCCTCCAGTTGTCCTGTGGAGTCGGGGAGGATCCGCTGTTCCCCGGCGTAGATGACGAAGCGGTCGCCGCGGACGAAGCCGGCCAGCGTCATCCCGGCCTCCCGGGCCAGATCCACCGCCAGCGACGACGGCGCGGAGACGGAGGCGAGCATCGACACCCCGGCCATCATGGCCTTCTGGGTGAGTTCGAAGCTGGCCCTCCCGGAGACCATCAGGGCATGCCCGGACAGGGGCAGCCTTCCCTCCAGCAGGGCCCAGCCGAGGACCTTGTCCACGGCGTTGTGGCGGCCTACGTCCTCACGCACCGTCACCAGCTCGCCCGTGGCGGTGTTGAACAAGCCGGCGGCGTGCAGCCCGCCGGTGCGGTCGAAGACCTTCTGCCGCTCGCGCAGCACCTCGGGCATCTGCAGGACGAAGGCCTCGGTGACCTGCATCGGGTCACCGTCCACAGGGAACCGGGACTGGGTGCGGACGTTCTCGATGCTGGTCCGACCGCACAGACCGCAGGCGCTGGACATGAGCACCTGGCGTTCCATCTCCGGGGCCGGGGCCTGGACTCCGGGCCGCAGGACCACGTCCACGGTGTTGTCGGTCTCCTCCGCTCCGGGGCCGAAGTCACGGCCGCAGTACCGGACGGAATGCACCTCGTCGGCGGCCCCGATCAGCCCCTCGCTGAGCAGGAAGCCCACGGCCAGGGAGAAGTCCTCCGTGGGCGTGCGCATGGTCACCGCCAGCCGCCGGCCGTTCACCCGGATCTCCAGGGGCTCCTCGGCCGCCAGCACGTCCGCCCGGGCGTCACGCTCCCCGGCCTTGACCCTGACGACGCGGACTCGCGATTCACTTCGTGCCATGACTCCATCTTCGCCCCCGGCCCGCTTTCCGTCGACTTCGGGTGGGTCTCGACGCCCGACACCCCCTCGAAGTCGACTGAAAACGCGGAGGTGAGTGCGCCGCGGTCTAGTGATGACGCCGCGGACTAGGCTGGCTCCATGCCCCAGGACCGCCCCGCGCACACCGCAGAACGGACGCTCCGCCAACGGACGCTGCCCCAGATCGGCGATTCCGGACAGGATCTCCTGTCACAGGCCTCCATCGCCGTCGTCGGCGCCGGAGGGCTCGGCTCGCCCGTCATCAGCTACCTCGCGGCCGCCGGCATCGGCACCCTGCACGTCATCGACGACGACCATGTGGAGCTGAGCAACCTCAACCGCCAGACCCTGCACGGCGTGGACACCCTCGGCGGACTCAAGACGGACGGCGCGGTGTCCGCTGCCCGGCGCCTCTCCCCCGAGACCACGGTCATCCCGCACACCGTCCGCCTGACGGACGCCAACGCAGCGGACCTGCTCGCCGGCGCGGACCTGATCATGGACGGCAGCGACTCCTTCACCACCCGCTTCATCGTCCACCGGGCCGCCACGGCCCTCGGCACACCGGTGGTCTTCGGCGCCCTCATGCAATGGAGCGCCCAGGTCACCGTCTTCTGGTCCGATCCCCCCGCGGCCTCCGGCCTTCCCGCCGTCGTCCTCACCGATGTCTTCCCGGACAACGCCTCCACCCATGCCGCACCCGGCTGCGCCGAGGCCGGGGTCCTGGGCGCCGTCGTCGGGATCACCGGCTCCCTGATGGCCCTGGAGGCGATCAAACTCGTCCTCGGCACCGGCACGCCGCTGTTGGGACGGATGATGCTGATCGACGGGCTCTCCGGCACCACCACGGACATCCCCCTCGCGCCGTCCGCCCCGCCCAACCCGTCCGGGCCGGCTTCGCCTTCCACGCCGGCCTCCCAGTCCGCACCGTCTGGCCTTGCCGCTTCCGCCGCCGCATCAGCCGGAGATACCGCCCGCGTGGTCCCGATCGCTCGCTCTGACGTGGATCCGGCTGCCGTCTGGCTCGACGTCCGGAGGCCGGAGGAATCCCGCGAGCGCCCCGGCCCGCCCGGTACGGTCGAGCTGCCCCTCGACCGGCTCCTGCGTCTGCAGGGCGGCCCTGAGTTGCCCTTGCCTCCCGATCATCCGCTGGCAACCGTCCAGGCCGCCCTGCGCCCCGATTCCATCGCCAGTTCGCCGGCTGGACCGACATTGCTCCCCTTCTGCGCGGCCGGCCCACGGAGCGCGACGGCGGCCCGTCACCTGGCGCACCTCGGCTGGCCCGTCCAGGGGTACCTGGACGGCGGCCTTCCCACAACAACCACTGAGCCCCCAGGAGACCACCGTGGCTGAGGCCCGCTATCGCAGCACCGTCGCGGACCACCAACACCGGGTCCTCGCTCTAGCCCCCCTCCTGCCTGCTGACACCCTGCCCCTGACCGAGGCCGCCGGGCTCACGCTGGCCGCCGATGCCACCGCCACCCTGGACCTGCCCCCGTGGGACAACTCCGCCATGGACGGATACGCCGTCCGGTCGGAGGACTCCACGCGAGCCTCCGCGGAGTCACCGGTCCGCCTGGACCTCATCGCGGAACTGCCCGCCGGCACGGAGGCCGACCCGGCACTGGCTCCCGGCCAAGCGGCCCGCATCATGACCGGCGCGCCGATGCCCACGGACGCTGACGCCGTCGTGCCCCTGGAGGATGCCGTGGGCTGGGACCCTGCCGCGCCCACCGCCGGCACCGAGACCCCCGTTCTCGTGGAGCTAGACCACCCCGTGACGGCGGGACGACATCTGCGGCGGCGTGGGGAGGACGTGCGCGCCGGCGACCTCGTCTCCCCCGCCGGACGGTCGTTGACACCGCACCGGCTGTCCGCGCTCGCAGCCGCCGGTATCGCCGAGGTGCGGGTCCGGCGCCGGCCGCGGGTCGTGGTCGTCAGCACCGGTTCAGAGCTGGTGGCCCCGGGCGATTCGGTCCGCCGGGGCCAGATCCCCGACTCCAACAGCCTCCTGCTGGCTTCCCTGGTGGCGGCAAGCGGTGGGCAGGTGGTCCACCGGGGCCGGGTCTCCGATGATCCCGCCGAGCTGCAGGCCGTGCTGCGGTCCACCCAGGGCGCCTCCGATGCCGTGATCCTCACCGGAGGGGCCAGCGTGGGGGCCCATGACGTCGCCCGCCTCGTCCTGGCCCCGGATTCACCGGGCGGCACCGTGCCGTCCAGGCAACCCTCCACGCCCGACGGCGGCGCCCCCGTCCCCGAGGATCCCACCGTGCGCTTCGATCGGGTCGCGGTCCAACCGGGCAAGCCCCAGGGATTCGGCCTGCTGCCGGACGGGCGGGCCGTGTGGTCGCTGCCGGGCAACCCGGTCAGCGCGTGGGTGTCCTACCTGCTGTTCGTGGAGCCGGGGCTGCTGGCCATGCAGGGCCGCCATGCGCCGGTGGCACCCTGGTACCCGGTGATCACGGAGGAGGGCTGGCGTTCACCGCCCGGGCGGGAGCAGTTCGTGCCGGCACGGGTAGTTTCCGGCCCCGGGGAACCGCTGCGAATCGCCCAGGCCACCGAACGGGGCTCCGGATCCCATCTGGCCGGCCGGATGGCCCGCGCCACCGGACTGGCCCGCGTGCCCGCCACCACCGACGCGGTGTCCGCCGGAGACACCGTCCTCTACCGAGCCTTGGAGGCCTGATGACCGAATCCCCTGCCGTCCCACCCACTGCTGTCGGCTCCATCGACGCCGGAGCCGAGGGCTTCACCCACCTCGCCGGTGACGGCTCGGCCCGCATGGTCGATGTCACGGCCAAGACGCCCACGATCCGCAGCGCCACCGCTGAGGCCACCGTGCTCGTGGCCCCGGAGGTCCTCCAGGCTCTGACCGGGGGCATCGTGCCCAAGGGTGATGTCTGGGCCGTGGCCCGGATCGCGGGCATCCAGGGCGCCAAGAAGTGCGCCGAGCTGCTGCCGCTCGCCCATGTGATCGGTGTCCACGGGGCCACGGTGGACTTCGAGGTCGGTCCCGATCGCATCCGCATCATCGCCACCACCCGGACCGCCGACCGGACCGGGGTGGAGATGGAGGCCATGACCGCCGCTTCCGTGGCCGGGCTGGCCATGGTGGACATGGTCAAGGGCCTGGACCGGGCCGTCGAGCTGACCGGAGTCCGGCTGCTGGAGAAGACCGGGGGCCGCTCCGGCACGTGGCGCCGTGACGACGCGGAGCACCCGGCGGCGCCGGACGCCTCAGACGCGTCAGTTGCCCCGGATACCTCGGCCGCCCGTGGCTGAGACGCTGGCGGCGATCGTCCTGGCGGGAGGGGCCTCCACTCGCATGGGCCGGGACAAGGGCTCGATCGTGGTGGATCCCGCCGAGGGAGCCACCTTGCTTGAGCGCACCGTCCAGGCCGCCTTGTCGGCCGGCGCCACCACCATCGTCGTGGCCGGTGACCGGCCGGTGTCTGCTGCGCCCACGGTGCAGACTGTGCAGACGGTGACGGCGTCCGCCCCCACAGGTTCGGCGGGCCCCCACGGTTCCATCCTGGACTCGCCGGTCGTCCGGTTCGTGCGCGAGGATCCACCGCGGTCCGGTCCGGTAGCCGCCCTGGACGCTGCGCTGGCCGCCCTGACCGCCCAAGAGGCAGATCGCGTCCTGGTGCTGCCCTGCGACCTGGCCGAACCGGTGGCGGCCGCCCGTGAGCTCGTCCGGGCCTTCGACCGCACCCGGGCCGGGGTCTCGGACGGGACCGTGGATGGAGCCCTGGACGGCCCCCCGGAGAACGGCGGCCACGACGGCGTCGTCGCCGTGGACTCCACCGGTCGCCGCCAGCACCTGACGGCCCTCTTCCGGCTTCCGGCCCTGCGCCAGCAGGCGGCACGTCCCACCAGGGACAGTGGCACCCGCGTCACCCGCGTGCGGGAGCGGGTCGCCGGCCTGGACCTGCTCGAGGTTGCCGAACCGGCAAACCGCCCTGGACTCTGGGAGGATATGGACACCCCCGAGGATCTGGAACGCCACGGGCCTCACCCGGCAGGATCGGCCACAACACCACCAGGAGCACCCGTGCCTGAGAACAGCACCACCGAGCCCCACGACGGCGAGGTCTCGTCTGGCACCCATCGCGACATCCAGCAGGACATTCCCGGACTGGCGGACTGGCTGGACGCCGTCGCCGGAGAACTGGGCCTGCCGGACTCCGTCGTGCTCCCCGGACCCCTGTTGGACGTGGCCCGAGACGTGGCCCACGGGGTCCTGCGCCCCGGGGCCCCGACCTCGACCTACCTGATCGGTGTGGCTGTCGGCCAGCAGTTGGCCGGTCAGGAGCGAACGCCGGAGGAGATCGCCGACCTGGTGGACCGGCTCTCGGCTCGGATCCAGGATCTGGCACTCGGCTATGACCCGTCAGGGGGCGAGGCCTGATGGCACGGATCCGTCTCTTCGCGGGAGCCGCTGACATCCTGGGCGCCTCAGAACTCATCCTCGAGGCCGCCACCGCGGGCGAACTGCGCCGGCTCCTGGTGGCCGGCCACGGGACCAGCGCCGAGCAGGTCGTTTCCCGTTGCTCGCTGATGGTGGACGGCGTGCGCGCGGCCGAGGACGAGCATCCGGTCCAGGCGGACTCCCTCGTGGACGTCCTGCCACCTTTCGCCGGCGGGTAGCCGCCGGCCGGTGAGCCGTTGTCAAGGTGCAGGCCGTCAGGCAACCGGCCGCCAAGGGGCGGGCTGTCAGCCGCCGATGGCGTTCATGCCGCGGCCGGGCTGGACGAAGTCCGGGTCGTCGATGCCGTGACCGGCCTTCTTGGCCCCGACCGAGATCTTCATGGCCGCGGCCAGGTCCACGTCCGACGCTGAGTCCCCCAGCAGGGTCCGCAGGTCGGTCTCCTCCCGGGCGAACAGACAGTTGCGCATCTGACCGTCAGCGGTGAGGCGCAACCGGTCACAGTCTCCGCAGAAGGGCTTCGAGACCGAGGCGATGACGCCCACGGTGTGGGGGCCGCCATCGACCGTATAGAGCGCGGCCGGGGATGAGCCGCGGCCGGGGACCTCGGCGAGGTCGAAGCGCTCGGCGAGCCGGGCGAGGATCTCCTCGCCGGAAACCAGGTTGTCCCGCTTCCAGGTGTGCCCAGCGTCCAGGGGCATCTGCTCAATGAACCGCATCTGCGCATCCTGGGACACGGCGAAGGCCACGAGGTCTGCCAGCTCGTCGTCGTTGACCCCGCGCATGGCGACAGCGTTGAGCTTGAGCGGGCGCAGCCCGGCATCCCGGGCGGCGGCGATCCCGGCCAGGACGTCGGCGTGCCGGTCACGGCGTGTCAACTGGCGGAACTTCTCCGGCTGGAGGGTGTCGATGGAGATGTTCACGCGGGACAATCCAGCCTCGTGCAGGGCGGGCAGCCGCCGGTCCAGAGTGATCCCGTTGGTGGTCATGGCCACCGGCAGACGCCCACCCCCGGCAGCATCGGACAGCTCGATTCCGGCGAGCCGGGCCACGATGTCCTCGAGGTCCTGGCGCAGCAGCGGTTCGCCGCCGGTCAACCGCACCCCGGTGATGCCGTGGTCCACCGCAATCCGTACCAACCGTTCGATCTCGGCGGCCGAGAGCAACTGGTCCTTCGGCATGAACGGGCCGGCATCCTCGGGCATGCAATACGTGCAGCGCAGCGAGCACTTGTCCGTCAGCGAGACGCGCAGGTCCCGGTGAACGCGCCCGAATCCGTCCGTCAGGGACCGGTCAGTCCCCTCGTGGGGCCCGACGCCGGCCAGCTCGGCCGGGGTGGGCAGCAGCCGCCTGGCCTCGGGGCCGGGTGCCGCTGCTGGCGCGGTATCCGCGGCGCCGGCGGGACGTGCGCCCGTCCCGGTCGCGGTCCGGGTGGTCAGGGTGATCGGCACCGAGGTCATGGCAGTCCCACCCAGTGAGCCTCGCCGGCGGCGGTCTGTTGCTTCTTCCAGATTGGGACCTCGGCCTTGATGTCCTCCACCACGGACCGGCACACCTCGAAGGCTTCGGCCCGGTGCGCGGAGGCCACGGAGACCACCAGGGCGAGGTCGCCGACGTCGAGGTGTCCGATCCGGTGCGCCGCGGCGACCCGAACCTCCCCGCGCGGGTCCCCGAGGGCGCGGGCGTGACGCGCCACGATCGCGGTCAGCACGATGTCCGCATCCGGATGCGCCGAATAGTCCAGAGAGGTCACTGTGCCCGTGGCTTCCGGATCATGGTTCCGGACGATGCCGGTGAACGTCAGGGCTGCCCCGCAGGTGGGGGTCACAACCAAGGACTCCACGGCCACCGGGTCCAGGGGCTGCTCGGTCACCCCGGTGTGGACCGGCGCGGCCGGGCTGGGCGTTGGCGAGACCGGCCGCAGGATGGCTGCATCCTCAGTGACGGGCATGATCGCCGCCTCCACCGAGTTGCTCGAGCAGGTGCTCCAGCAAGGGCGCAAGCAGGGGAATGCCCTGGTCCGTGGCACGCAGGGAGCCGGGGAGGTTCACGACCACGGTCCGGCCGATGAGCCCGGCGCGTCCGCGTCCCAGGGCGGCGGTGGGGGTCTGCGCGGTACCCTCCCGGCGCAGCATCTCAGCAATGCCGGGCAACTCCGTGCCGATGAGCCCGTCCATGGCCTCGGGCGTCAGGTCCCGTGGGGACACCCCGGTCCCGCCGAGGGTGAGCACCACGTCGGCTCCGCTGCCCTGTGCCGCACGGACCCCTGACCGGACGGAGTCGACCCCGTCCGCCACGATGGCCCCGTCCGCCGTCCACTCGCTCAGGTACTGGGCCGCCAGTTCGAGGGCGCGCGGCCCCGCCGTATCCGGAGCCTGACCCGCATGGGCCCGGTCGGAGACGGTCAAGATGTGGATGTGTGGCATTAAACCTCCCAGCGTGTCTCGAGTCTAGGGTGACTGGGGCGGTCCGGCCAGCGGCACCACCCAGCAGCACCACGACCTCGGACCGTGGCGGAGCCGGGGCACGGTACCGCCGCCCCGGACGGTACCGTAGGGCACGTGGAACACTCCTTCTCCCTGCATGCTGAATGGACCGGAAACCGGGGCTCCGGCACCTCCGGATACAAGGACTACGGCCGTGAGCTCGTGGTCCGCGCCGAGGGCCCCGGCGAACTCAACGGCTCCGCCGCGCGGGCCTTCCACGGGAGCGACTCCCGGTGGAACCCCGAACAGCTCCTGCTCGCGGCCCTCGCCGAGTGCCACCTGCTGTCCTACCTCCAGGCCGCCACGCAGGCCGGGGTGGTCGTCACCGGCGCCTCTGTGCGCGCGGCGTGTGTGCTGACCCATGACCACGACGGCGGCCGGATCACCTCCGCGGCCCTGGTACCGGAGATCTGGCTCGCCGACGAGGACCAGCGCCGCTCCGCGGACGAACTACACGCGAAGGCCCATGAACAGTGCTTCATCGCCCGCTCCGTGAGCTTCCCTGTCACCATCAAGCAGCAGCAGGTGCGCCGCCATCAGAACCAGAACCTGCCGGAGTTCGGCAGCCGCCTGGGCGCGCCCATCGCGGTGCTGAAGCCGCGCCAGGGCAAGGCTCCGAGCCAGGTGACCGGGCTGCAGGACCGGCCGGCCGCCTCGACCGGCCACCGTCCGCCGCAGGTGATGGCTCCCGCGTCCGGCGCCGCTGCCAGTGCCGGTGAAACTGCTGGCGCCGCCGCCGGTGGGGGTGGAGCTGCTGGTGCTGGTGCCGATGCAGGAGCCCAGCCGGAGAACGCGAGCTTCTACGACCAGGTTGGCGGGCACGAGACCTTCGTCAAGCTGGCCAGGGTGTTCTACGAGCAGGTCGCGGCTGACCCCGAGTTCAGGGCCATGTACCCGGAGGAGGATCTCGGCCCGGCCGAGGAACGGCTGCGGATGTTCCTGGAGCAGTACTGGGGCGGGCCGAGGACGTACAGCGAGCAACGCGGCCACCCACGGCTGCGGATGCGGCACGCGCCCTACACCGTGGACTTCGCGGCCCGGGACACCTGGCTGCGGCACATGCGGGCGGCTGTGGACTCCCTCGACCTGGCACCGTTGCTGGAGGAGACCCTCTGGGACTACCTGGAACGGGCCGCCCATTCGATGGTGAACTCGGCCTAGAGCAGCATCGGCTGGCGGCAGAGCACGTACCCGGCCGCGTTCGAGAGGCGCACCCAGGGACCCGAGGCGTGGACCGCCGTCGTGCCCTGCGGGCTGAGGAAGCCCAGGCCGTGGGCCGCGAAGGCCGCCCCGGCCGGCAGGAAGCCGTCACCGGCCTCCGCCGAGGCACCACCGAGCAGCCGTCCCCAGACCGCGGCGCGGGCCTGGGCGACCATGGAGGCCCCCGGATCCTGGGGCAGTGCGTCGGCCAGCTCACAGATCCCGTCCCGGGCGATCTGCTGGAGTTCTCCGTCCTCCACGGTGGCCATCGGTGTCCAGCCGCCCCGCGGCGGGGTCACAGCTGTCCACGGGGCGCTCTCGGGTGCCGGCGGCAGCGTGAAGGCCGTGGATCCCGTGGCGGCCATGCGGGCCAGCCTCTCCAGCACGGAGGACAGCGAATAGACCGCGTCGATCCCGTCATGCCGGCCCTCCACCAACCGGACCGTCCGCAGGCCCAACGCCACCGGAACCCGGTCCCCCAGTCCTCGCGGGTGCAGCACGGAGACCCAGGAGGCGAGCACGTTGCCGGCCACCTGCAGGCGCAGGCCCGTATCCGCCATGGTCTTGGCCCGGGTCGCGTACCGTTCGAGGTCCTTGGCCGCCTCCAGGTCCTCCAGGTGCAGTTCCGGTCGAGCCGGAACCTGGGGGGACGTGGAGTCGGGACGGAACGGATCGACGGGTGAGGAGGACATGGGATCCATTGTCCCATCGTCCCCTGGGATAGATCGCCGGGACAGATCACCCGGGCAGACCACCGGGGCAGGTCAGCGCGGCGGTTCCACGCCGGCGGAGTAGACTTCCGGGACGGTTACCGGCCGGTACCGATGCCATTGGACTGGCCGGATCAGCCAGACGGCTCGGAGACAGCGAAGGGGCATTCATGAGTACTGGCAAGGTCCACAAGGGGCGCAACGACTTCCCGGAGGATCCGACCGATGTGCTCCGCAGCGTCCTGGATCTGACTCCGGCCGGAGAGGACGCGGCCACCGGCGAGCTCCTCTTCACCGGGGAGACCCCACCACAGGCTCGCGGCCGCGTGTTCGGCGGGCAGGTCATGGCCCAGTCCCTGATGGCCGCCATCTCCACCGTGGACGGGGAGCGTGCCATCCACTCGATGCACGGATACTTCCTCCGCCCCGGCAACGCCCTGCTGCCCATCACCTTCGCCGTCGAGACCCTGCGTGACGGACGGTCCTTCTCCGCGCGCCGTGTCCAGGCGATACAGGAGGGCAAGACCATCCTGTCCCTGATCACCTCCTTCCAGGATCCCGTGTCCGGCCTGGACCACCAGTCCCCCATGCCCACAGGAGTGCCCGATCCGGAATCCCTGCCGTCCACCTCGGACCGGCTCGGCCGCATGCGTCACCCGATAGCGCAGGAGTGGTCTTGGGCCCGGCCCTTCGACATCCGACACGTGGATCCACCCATCGAGATCGCCCCGGACCGGAGCGAGGTGGCCACTAACATGGTGTGGATGAAGACGTTCTCCGCCATGGAGGGCAATGCGAACCTGCACCGGGCGGCCCTGGCCTATGCCTCGGACTACACTCTGCTCGAGCCGATCCTGCGCCGGCACGGCATCTCCTGGGTTCGGCCCGGGATCTCGGTCGCGTCTCTGGACCATGCCATGTGGTGGCACCGGCCGGCCCGCGCGGATGAGTGGCTGCTGTACGTCCAGTCCAGCCCCTCGGCACAGGGCGCCCGCGGGCTCAGCAACGGACGGATCTACTCGCGTGACGGTGAGCTGGTGGCCTCCGTGGCCCAGGAGGGGATGATCCGGGTGCCCGGCGACCTGCAGTACCGGGTCAAGAACTCGGTCCAGAGCCTCTTCCTGAAGGGCGCCGGCCGGCCACGTCGGTAGATCCGTGGCATGCCGGCGCCCCGCAGGGCGGGCTCCGCTCAGTCGCGGGTGAGCTTGCGGTGGGTCACGCGGTGCGGACGGGCGGCATCCGCGCCCAGCCGCTCTACCTTGTTGGCCTCGTACGAGTCGAAGTTGCCCTCGTACCAGTACCAATTCGCCGGATTCTCGTCGGTGCCTTCGTAGGCCAGCATGTGGGTGGCCACCCGGTCCAGGAACCACCGGTCGTGGGAGATGACCACGGCGCAGCCCGGGAACTCCAGCAGCGCGTTCTCCAGTGAGGTCAGGGTCTCCACGTCGAGGTCGTTGGTGGGCTCATCCAGCAGGAGCAGGTTGCCGCCCTCCTTGAGGGTCAGCGCCAGGTTCAGGCGGTTGCGCTCACCACCGGAGAGCACACCGGCCTTCTTCTGCTGGTCCGGACCCTTGAAGCCGAACGCCGAGACATAGGCGCGGGACGGCATCTCGACCTGACCGACCTTGATGTAGTCCAGACCGTCCGAGACGACCTCCCACAACGACTTCTCCGGGTCGATTCCGCCGCGGGACTGGTCCACATAGGAGATCTTGACCGAGTCGCCGATCTTCAGTTCTCCGCCGTCGAGGGACTCATAGCCGACGATGGTCTTGAAGAGGGTGGTCTTGCCGACGCCGTTGGGGCCGATGATGCCGACGATGCCGTTCGGCGGCAAGGAGAAGGACAGCCCGTCGATCAGTACGCGATCGCCGAACCCCTTCTGCAGGTTCTTGGCCTCGATCACCTGGTTGCCCAACCGTGGGCCCGGCGGGATCTGAAGCTCCTCCAGGTCCAACTTGCGGGTCTTCTCGGCTTCCGACGCCATCTCCTCGTAGCGGGAGAGACGGGCCTTGGACTTGGCCTGGCGCCCCTTGGAGTTGGAGCGCACCCAGTCGAGCTCCTCGGACAGGCGCTTGGCCATCTTGGCGTCCTTCTTGCCCTGGATCTCCAGGCGGGCGCGCTTCTTCTCCAGGTAGGTGGAGTAATTGCCCTCATAGGGGTACAGGCGTCCACGGTCCACCTCACAGATCCACTCGGCCACGTGGTCCAGGAAGTACCGGTCGTGCGTCACGGCGAGCACAGCGCCGTGGTAGGCGGCCAGGTGCTGCTCCAGCCACAGCACGGACTCGGCATCCAGGTGGTTGGTGGGCTCGTCGAGCAGCAGCAGGTCCGGCTTCTGCAGCAGCAGCTTGCACAGCGCCACGCGGCGGCGCTCACCACCGGAGAGGTTGGTGACGTCGGCATCGCCCGGGGGGCAGCGCAGGGCGTCCATGGCCTGCTCGACCTGGGAATCGATGTCCCAGGCGTCAGCGGCATCGATCTGCTCCTGGAGCTTGCCCATCTCCTCCATCAACGCATCGAAGTCCGCATCCGGATCGGCCATCGCCTCGGAGATCTCGTTGTACCGCTGGATCTTCCCGTAGATCTCACCCACGCCCTCCTGGACGTTGCCGAGGACGGTCTTCTCCTCGTTCAGCGCGGGTTCCTGCATGAGGATGCCGACGCTGTATTCCGGGGAGAGCCGGGCCTCACCATTCGAGGGTGTGTCCAACCCCGCCATGATCTTCAGGATCGTGGACTTGCCCGCGCCGTTGGGACCCACCATGCCGATCTTGGCTCCCGGAAGGAAGGCCATCGTCACGTCATCCAGGATCAGCTTGTCGCCCACTTTTTTGCGGGCCTTGACCATGCTGTAAATGTATTCCGCCATGTCCCCAAGGCTAGTGGGTGGCCGCCGGTTTGCCCGCATCGGTGGCGTTCGGCGGCCACCGGGTGCCCTCAGGCTGCTGACAGGGCCTGCGAGTCCGCCGAGTCCTCCCCTGTATCCGAGTCCCCATCGGCCTCGGCCGCCCCTGCCTCGTCTACCTCGTGGCCCAGTAGCTCGCCGGTCTCCCGGTCGAAGGCCTCCTCCCCGGGCCGCCCCGGCCCGACCGGCTCGCCCGACCCCGTCCCGGCCTCCGCCGCTCCGGTCGCCACCTCGCCCGGTCGCCCGGAGGAGCGCTGGAAGGTGGCCGTACCCAGGGACAGGTCATGACCGATGGTGTCCGCCTCGATCTCCACGGCGGTCCCGGAACGCTCCTCCGTCTCCCAGGGACGGACCTTGAGCCGGCCGGTGACCACCACGGGCTGGCCCTTCTGCAGGGAGGTGAAGGCATTCTGAGCGAGGCTGCGGAAGAGATTGACGGTGAACCAGTTCGTGTTGCCGTCCACCCACGCATTCTGCTCGCGGTCGAAGCGCCGGTCCGTGGCGGCCAGTCGGAAATTGCCGACGGGGAACCCGGCCTGGGCGTTGCGGATGGTCGGATCGGTGGCCACGAAGCCGCGGACGGTGATGTGCTGACTCATGCTGGTGCCTTTCGGTGAGCCGGCCCGCGGCCGGCGAGGGGCCGCCGTCGGGCATGGTGTCCGACGGCGGAAGGAAGAGGACTTCCTGCCCTTCCAGCACAGCGGCACCGGAGCCACAGCAACAGGGCAGCACCATCCATCCGTGGACAACCCACCGGGGACGGTTTCCTGTGGAGGAGGGCAATCCCGCTAGAATGACGAGGCCCAGCCCCAGTAGCTCAGTGGATAGAGCAGGAGCCTTCTAATCTCTTGGTCGGGGGTTCGACTCCCTCCTGGGGCACCCCATGGTCTGCATCTTCGGCGTGTCGCCCGTGCGGCGCCCCGTTGGTAACGCCACGGCGCGGTCAGACCCCGCAGTCGGGCGATCAGGCCAGCAACGCAGGATCGGAGACGGCACCTCCGGGGCACGCTGCGTAGCGTGACGATCAAGAGACTGACACTCCACACCTTTCTGACCCTCGACGGCGTGATGCAGGGTCCCGGAGGTCGAGACGAGGACACCACAGGCGGCTTCACTGCGGGCGGTTGGCAGGTCCCCTACAACGACGACTACAACGACGACGTCTTCGGTGAGATCGTCACCACCTGGTTCGAGCAGACGACCGCGCTCCTGCTGGGTCGGATCACATTCGAGATGTTCCGCTCTTACTGGCCCGAGGTCAGTGACGACGACCCGGTGGCCCGAGAGATCAACCACGGCCCCAAGTACGTGGTGGCACACGCCGGCTACGAGCCGGATTGGGAGAACACGAACCTGATCCCGGGCCCGGACGCGCTCGACGCGATCTCGGACCTGCGCCAGCACGGCGAGAGCGAGCTCCAGGTCCACGGCAGCTGGCAGTTGGCCAAGGCGTTGCACCAGGCCGGCATGGTCGACGAGTACCGGCTCTTCGTCTTCCCCGTCACCGTCGGCGCCGGCAAGCGGCTGTTCGACGACAACGGCCCTCCGCGCGGGTTCACCGTGCACGAGACCCGGACGACCTCGACCGGTGCGACCTACCTGGTCGTCACGGCGACGCCGTTCCAGCACGGAACCTACGTCGTCGAGGACGGACGCGAGGTGCCGGTTCTCGAATGAGCTCGCACCGGTCTGCGCGCGGTGCGGTGCATTGCCCCTCAGCCGGCGCGGGTGACCAATCCCCCGGTTCCGCCTTGCCCGTCGGCAAGGGCATCGGCTGTCGAAAGGATCGTGCGCTGCATCTCCGCCGCGGCACGGGTGAGGTTCACGTCCTGGCGGCGGGCCAGGCTGATGGTGCGGGTCAACCGGGGCTCCGAGAGACGCACTGAGCTCAACCCCGGCCGGTCCTTCAACACCATGGCGGGCACCAACGCCACTCCCATCTCCAGTTCCACGAATCGCAGCACGGCATCCATCTCCGCTCCCTCCAGCACCACCGTCGGTGCGAGCCCCTCCGCCCGGAAGGCCTCGTCCATGGTGCCCCGCAAGTCGTAGCTGGCGGGGAAGGCGATCTGCGGCATGAGGGCCAGGTCCTGCAGGGTCACCGTGGTGCGTCCGCCGAACGGCGATTCCCCGCCGCCCACCACCACGAGTTCCTCGGTCAGCAACCGGCTGCGGTGCAGGCTCGGTGCCGTGGCCGGATGCGCGTCCGAGGTGATGACGAGGGCCAGGTCCAGGGCGCCGGAGACGAGCTCCTCGACCAATCCTCGGGATCCCCGCTCCGTCAGGTGCAACTCGATCCCCGGGTGGGCGGTATGGAAGGCCGCGACGGCATCGGCCACGATGCTCACGCACAGCGTCGGTGTGGCCCCGAGCCGGACCCGGCCCCGCTGCAGCCCGGCCAGCTCGGCCATCTCCCGGCGCACCGTCTCCGCGTCGGCCAGCATCCGGCGTGCCAGGGGCAGCAGGGTCTCCCCCGCCGCCGTCAGGGTGATGTGACCCCGCGCCCGGTGGAAGAGCTCCGAACCGAGGTCGTGTTCGAGGGTGGCGATCTGCCGACTCAGGGAGGGCTGCGTCAGATGGAGTGCCTCCGCGGCCCGGGTGAAGTGCCCCACACGGGCGACTTCAAGGAACCCCCGCAACTGCTCCAGATTCATACTCATAGCAAAAGCGTATCGTCTCCACTCCTATTATTCATTGGAGTAATGGAAGGTGGTCTCTCTACGGTGGTTCCATGACTTCCACAGCACGTCTCCCAGCGTCTCCTTCGGCACGCCCCACCGCCGTGGCCGAACACCAGATCTCCACCACCGTCCTCGTCATCGGCACCGGCGGCTCCGGGCTGCGCGCCGCCATCGAGGTGGCCGAGTTGGGCGTGGACGTCCTGGCCGTCGGGAAGCGCCAGCGGCAGGACGCCCACACCTCCCTGGCCGCCGGCGGCATCAACGCCGCCCTGGGCACCATGGACGCGGAGGACAGCTGGCAGCAGCACGCCGCGGACACCATCAAGGAGAGCTACCACCTCGCCAACCCCCACACCGCGGAGATCGTCGCCCGCGGCGCCGAGCGGGGCATCGCCGACCTGGACCGCTACGGCATGGCCTTCGCCCGCGAGGAGGACGGCCGCATCTCACAGCGCTTCTTCGGCGCGCACACCTATCGGCGCACCGCCTTCGCCGGGGACTACACCGGACTGGAGATCCAGCGGACCCTGGTGAACCGGGCGGAACAACTCGAGGTCCCCATCCTGGACACCGTCTACATCACCCGGCTGCTGGTCAAGGACAACGTCGTCTTCGGCGCCTACGGCTTCGACGTCCAGGACGGCACGCGCTACCTCATCCACGCCGACTCGGTCATCCTCGCCGCCGGCGGGCACAACCGGATCTGGCGGCGCACCTCATCCCGCCGCGATGAGAACACCGGGGACTCGTTCCGCCTCGCGGTGGAGGCTGGGGCCCGGCTCCGCGACCCCGAACTCGTGCAGTTCCACCCCTCCGGCATCATCGAGCCCGAGAACGCCGCCGGAACCCTGGTCTCCGAGGCCGCCCGCGGCGAGGGCGGGATCCTGCGCAACGGCCGCGGCGAGCGCTTCATGGCGAACTACGATCCCGAACGGATGGAACTCTCCACGCGTGACCGGGTGGCCCTGGCCGCCTACACCGAGATCCACGAGGGCCGCGGCACGGCGAACGGGGGCATCTGGCTGGACGTCTCCCACCTCCCACGGGAGACGATCATGACGCGACTTCCGCGCGTCTACCAGACACTGCTCGAACTGCAGATGCTGGACATCACCACCGATCCCATTGAGATCGCCCCGACAGCGCACTACTCCATGGGCGGGGTCTGGGTCCGGCCCGAGGACCACAGCACGGACGTCGAGGGCCTCTATGCCATCGGCGAGGCCTCCTCCGGACTCCACGGCGCCAACCGGCTGGGCGGGAACTCCCTGATCGAGTTACTGGTGTTCGGACGCATCGTCGGTCAGGCCGCCGTCGAGCATTCCGCCGGTCTCGACGCGCAGCGTCGCTCCCCCGAGGCCGTGGCCGCGGCCCGCGCCGAGATCGAGGGGTTGCTGGCCGCGGACGGGCAGGAGAACGTCCGGGCCCTTCAGCGAGCCATCCGCAACACGATGACCGAGCACGCTGGCGTCGTCCGCAGTGAGGCAGGACTCTCAGCGGGACTGGCCGAGCTGGACTCGATCGAGGCGCGCCTGCAGGACGTCGGCATCCACCCGGACATCGCCGGCTACCAGGACCTGGCCCACGCCTTCGACCTCAAGGCCTCGGCCCTGGCCGCTCGGGCCACGCTGGAGGCCGCCCGCGAGCGCCGCGAGACGCGCGGCTGCCACAACCGCAGCGACTTCCCGGACACTGATCCTGAGCTACAGGTCAACCTCGTCTGGTCGCCCACCGCCGGGATCACGCGCGAGGAGATCCCGCCGGTGCCGGAAGAGATCGCCGCCCTGATCCGGGAGGTCTCCCAGGACGGCAAGCTGGTCGAGTAGCCACGGCACGATTCCGGCCGGCGCCGCGCGGCGCCGGCCGGAGGACTGTGGCACCGCCGGCCCACCCGGGGTCATTACGATGGAGGGGATGTCCCGATTCCGATCCCCCAGGTGGCCCGTGCAGCAGAATCCCGCCGTTGACGACTCCGGTTCCGAAGCCGGCACCGCCACCCCCGGCCTCCCGGTGCGGACGCCCCGCTGGGTGATCGGCCGCCAACCGGATCGCCGCGACGGTGCCCTGACCGTGGGGCCGCGCACCACCGGCCGCCAATGGTGGCAGTTGGGCGCCGTCATGGCCGCGGCCGCCGTCCTCTACCTGGTCCATTCGTTCCTGCGCTTCCGGAACTTCGAGGCCAAGGGATACGACCTCGGAATCTTCGACCAGGCCGTGCGCCAGTACGCGCTGTTCCGGGAGCCGATCGTGCCCATCAAGGGCGTGGACTTCAACATCCTCGGCGATCACTTCCACCCGATCATCGCGCTGGCGGCCCCCCTGTACTGGGTCTGGGACGACCCGCGCATGCTGGGCATCGCGATGACCGCTCTGCTGGTCTCCACCGCCATCCCGGTCTATCTCTTCGCGCGCCGTCGCTTCCGCCACTCCGCCGCGCTGATCGCCGCCGCCGCCCTGTTGCTGTGGTGGCCGTTCCAGGCGATGGTGAACTGGGACTTCCACGAGGTCTCCTTCGGGGTGCCGATCGCCGCCTGGGTCATCTGGGCCATCGACGGCCGCCGATACTGGCTGGCCACCATCCTCGCGGTCTCCCTGCTGACCGTCCGCGAGGACATGGGCATCACACTGCTGGCCATCGCGATGGTGCTCGCGATCAAGCGGGCCTGGCTGCCCGCCGTCGTGACCGCCGTGCTGGGGGTGGCTGGCTACGTCTTCGCCACCTCCGTGGTGATCCCGCACTTCTCCCCCGAAGGTGAGTTCGGGTACTGGCAATTCACCGCCCTGGGCCCGGACATGGGGTCCTCGATCGCCTTCATCCTGTCCCAGCCCCTCGACGCCGTCGCGGTCCTGTTCGACCACCCGCTGAAGATCGGGTTGTGGCTGCTGCACTTCGTGGCGCTGTGGCTGCTGCCGTTCCTGTCCCCCTACACCCTGATCGGCGCGCCGATCCTGCTCTCGCGCCTGTTCAACGACCGGCTCAACGTGTGGAGCCCGGTCTACCAGTACGACGCGATCCTGGCCCCGATCTTCCTGCTGGCCGCG
Source organism: Citricoccus muralis (assembly GCF_003386075.1). GTDB lineage: Bacteria > Actinomycetota > Actinomycetes > Actinomycetales > Micrococcaceae > Citricoccus > Citricoccus muralis. The sequence goes on along the minus strand of NZ_QREH01000001.1, from coordinate 712,419 downwards.
CTCGAGGCGCTCGCCCGGATCGGCGTCTGGCGTGAGGCACGCCGTCAGTCACGGGCTCAGTCACCAGACCCAGCACGACGCCGGCGCACCGGTTCCGCGGCGACCACCGGCCTGCCTGCCCCGGGTGTCTCGCGTCAGGGGCGACTGCCCCTCGTGTTCGTCTCGGTCCTGCTCGGTTGCGGCGTGCTGGGAACCGCGGTCTTCCCGCAGGTCTTCCCGTTCCACCGCACCGCGACGGGCGAGAACTGGCAGATGACGGAGTGGGCCCACGCCCTGAACCGGGCCGTGGACACCATTCCGGATGACGTCTGCGTCGAGGCCGCGGACAATGCCGTGCCCCACCTCGTGGACCGCACCTACGTGGGCCTGCACGGGGACATGGGTGACGAGCTGGCCACCTGGATGATCATCGACACCACCGTGGAGGAGCTCGGCGGGTGGGATCCGCTCACGCCGGACGAGGCCCTGCAACGAGCCGAACGCCTGGGCTACGAGGCCGTCACCGAGGACGACCACGGCATCTGGGTGCTGCACCGCGACCAGCCGGTGGACCCGGTCTGCGCGGACTACGTGCCGTGAGCCTGGACGTGCCCTGACCCCACCCGCCACGAAGCCCGGCCGGAGCGTGATGCTCCGGCCGGGCTTCGAGGTACCTGCGTTGGCTACTTCCGGTCCGGCAACGCCAACCGGAAGATCTTGCCCCACGTAGAGCCGACCTGCTTGTGCAGGGGACCGATGTTGTAGGGCAGCCCGTAGCGCTCGCAGATCTCGCGGACCTTCACGGCCACCTCGGCGTAGCGGTTGGACGGCAGGTCCGGGAACAGGTGGTGCTCCACCTGGTGGGAGAGGTTGCCGGTCATGAAGTGCATGGCCTTGGAGCCGGAGATGTTGGCCGAGCCGATCATCTGGCGGACGTACCAGTCACCCCGGGTCTCCCCCTCGACCATCTCCTCGGTGAACGTCTCCGCGCCCTCCGGGAAGTGGCCACAGAAGATCACGGCGTGGGCCCAGATGTTGCGCAATCCGTTGGCGGTGGCCGTGGCCAGCAACGCCGATTTCCCCGAGCCGGTCAACACCTGGGCCGCCACGGGGGTCGCCGCGTAGTCCTTGGCGAACTGCTTGGCGGCCTTCATCCCCACGGTCTTCAGGTCCCGCATGAGCTCGGACTTGGACTTCTCGCCGGTCTTGACTCGGTCGAGCTCCAGGTCGTAGAGCGCGATGCCCCATTCGAACACCGGTGCCAGCCCGGCGTTGATGACCGGGTTGAGGATGTGCTTGGGCTCCCACGGCTGGTCCTTGTCCACGCGCAGCACGTTGTAGCCCACGTCCCGGTCTTTGCCGATCACGTTGGTCCAGCGGTGGTGCATGTCATTGTGGGTGTTCTGCCAAGCCTTGGATGGGGTGACGAAGTCCCATTCCCACGTGGTCGAGTGGATGTCCGGGTCCCGCATCCAGTCCCACTGGCCGTGCAGCACATTGTGGCCGATCTCCATGTTCTCGATGATCTTCGCGACCGACAGCATGGAGGTTCCGGCCACCCAGGCCAGCTTGTTGTTGGCGCCCATCAGACAGGCCCGTCCGCCGAACTCCAGGGCACGCTGCCAGCGGATGACCTTGCGGATGTAGGCAGCGTCAGTGTCACCGCGCTCGGCCAGGACCGTGTCCCGGACGGCGTCGAGCTCGCGGCCGAGTTCGGCCACCTGGTCGTCGGACAGATGGGCTGCGGCGGGTGGGCGAACAGTCGGGCTGCCCTCGGCCGACAGGGAACCCGGTCGAGGAACCCCACTTCCCGGGGCACGACGCCGGCCGGGCGCCTCGGTGCGCGGCTCCGGAGGGCCGTCGGGGCCTTTACCCCGGCCCGGGGCCCAGCTGACGGTGTCCGGTTCACTGATGGTCTTGGCGTGGGTGTTGGTCTTGAACACGATGCTCCTAGAGATGGGCGTCGGATGGTCTGAGGTGGTACGTGGCGACTGCGATGGTTCGCAGGCCCTGCCGTGCGCTACAGCGCGAGGCTGACGGGGCCGGCGGCCGCACTCACGCAGGTCTGGATGAGTTCACCGGGATCTCCGTACACCTCGCCGGTGCGCAGGTCGGTGACCTGGCCGGAGCGCAGCGGGATCAGGCAGGAGTGGCAGATGCCCATCCGGCAACCACTGGGGGCCTCCACGCCGGCGTTCTCGGCCACCTCGAGCAGCGGCAGGTCCCCGGCGGCCTCCACCTCGATGTCCGAGTTCTCGAAGACGGCCAGTCCACCCGCGCCGGCGACCCCGCCGGCCAAGTCAGCCTGGAAGCGCTCGATCTTGAGCCCGGCCGCGCCGGAACTGCTTTCGCGTTTCCAGAGGTCCTCGGTGTCGTCCAGGAAGCCCGTGGGTCCGCAGGCGTAGGCCGCACGGTCGCGCCAGTCGGGGCAGAGGGTGTCCATGGCGTGGGGGCCGGTCAAGTCGAGCCGGCCCTCGTCCGCCGTGGTGTGGTGGTGGACCCGCAGCCCGGGGAACTGCTGGGCCAGCTCATCCAGTTCCTCGCGGAACGGGGAGGACTCGGAGGTGCGGGTCGAGTGGATGAGGACCACGTCTGCGTCCGGGCGACGCGGCACCAGGGTCCGGACCATGGACATCACGGGCGTGATGCCGGATCCGGCGGTGAGCATCAGCAGGGGCCGGGGATGCTCGGGAAGGGTGAAATCACCTTCCGGACGGTCCAGGAACAGGACGTCTCCGGGCTCGGTGTTGCGGACCAGGGCGCCGGAGACCTTACCGATGTCCGTGACGGTGATCTCCGGATCCTCCCCCGCAGCGGCGGAGAGGGAGTAGGACCGCCACTGGCGCACCCCGTTGACGTCCACGCCGATGCGTGCCCACTGGCCGGCCTCATGCGACTTCCAGCCGGGGCCGGTGCGGAACGAGATCGTGGCCGTACCGGGAACCGGACGGGAGACTTTCGTGACAATACCGCGCAGTTGCCGGGAGGAGTGCACTGGGTCCAACAGGGCCAGGAAATCCCGAGGCGAGCGGGGCGTCGCCAGGACAGAGGAGAACAAGGAAAACACCGACACGAGAGAACGACTAGCCATTTGTCCAGACTATGCGCCCCGCCAACTAGTTTCTGCACCGAACGGATACGATTACTGCCATGAATCTGTCGTCCGAGGATAGTCTGCCATCGCACCCGCTAGCCGGCGGTCCCCCACCACCGCAGGTCCGGGAGACACCGCAGGCACAACGTTCCCGGGGCTCCACCGATGCCAGGGACGCCACACGGCCACCGTGGCTGTCGCTACCCCCGGAGCTGGCGGAACTGTTGGCACCCGCTGTGCCCGCCGTCGTCGAGCAGATCATCCAGACGGTGCCGAATCAGATCCCCGCCTATCAGATCACCAGGACCGAGCGGTTCAGTGAGGTGCTCTTCCTCGGCGTGCAGGGCGCCCTGGAGCAACTGCTATCCCTGCCGGGCACGGCCGGTCCTGCCCTCAACGAGGAGTCGCGCGAACTGGTGGCGGCACTCGGGGCCGGTGAGTACCGGCAGGGTCGCAGCATGGACGCCCTCCTGGCGGCCTATCGGACGAGTGCCAGGATCACGTTCCGGGGCCTGTCCGAGGCGTGTGCCGAGCAGGGCATGGCGATGGACGTGGTGGTGGATCTCGGGGAGACGATCCTGGCCTACATCGACGAGCTGTCCGCCGTGAGCGTCCAGGCCTACGCGGTGGAACAATCAGCTCATGCGGGTGCGCTGGAGCTGCGGCGTGCCGACCTGGTGGCGGCACTCGTGGGTGGAGGCGCCGAAATCCATGAGGTGCGGCGGCTGGCCTCCGGAGCCGACTGGCACCTGCCCCAGCGCATGGCGGCGGTGGTGTTGCCCCTGGCAGCAGCGTCCGGGGTCCGAACCCGGCTGGGCACCTCGGGGATCGTGGTGGAGCGCGAGTCCGAAGCCACAGCGATCGTGGCCGCACCACAGTCCGAACGCCTGCGCCCCCGATTGCGCGAGGTCTTCGCCGGCACCTCCGCCGTCCTCGGTCCGCCCGTGGAATGGGACGGGGTGGCGCACTCCCACCGCGTGGCACGGCTCGTCGCCGCCCAGTTGCCCCAGCTACAGACCGAGTCCCCGGGGGACGGAGACCCGGTCTTCGCCTCGGACCACCTGGCGCAGATCGTCCTCGGAGCGGAGACCCAGGTGATGGCGGACCTGGCCGCCCGGCGCCTGGCACCCTTGGACGAACTCAGCGGCACGAAGCGAGCGACCCTGGAGGAGACCCTGTTGTCCTGGCTGGTGCACTGGGGCCAGCGCAATCCCGTGGCCCATGAACTGGGCATCCACCCGCAGACGGTGGGGTACCGGGTGTCCCAGTTGCGGGAGTTGTTCGGCGGCGAGCTGGATCGACCGGCGGTCCGGTTCGAACTGGAACTCGTGCTGCGCGCCCGGAAGATGTCGGAGAGTGGACCGGCCGAGTAGAGCGAGGAAGGCGGGGACGGTGGTCAGCCGGTCAGGACGCGGCCTCGGCCAGTTGGAGGCAGCAGGAATCGATCCGGCTCCTCCGCCAGGACACCCGCTGAGGGATCGTAGGGCGGCAGGGACACCTCACCAGTGGCGTCGATGGCCGAGGCCTCGGCGGTGGCACCCGGCGCGACCGTGACACCTGGCGCCGCGGTGACAGCTGAGGCAAGGTCCCGCGACGCACCAGCCGCTGCCGAGCGGCGGATCGGATCACGGTCCGGATCGAGGATGTCCCGGATGACGGAGACGCAGATCCAGATCACGGCCGCCATGTGCAGCACGATCCCGGATCCGTACCAGAGCGGGATCCACAGCGCTCCACCACCGAAGGCGCCCTCCGAGGTGATGCGGGCGGACTCCATCCACACGCCGCCCCAGTGGTAGACCTCCACCGCCTGCCAGATCCAGAACTGCCGCCAGTTCGGACGGGCCAACACGACCAGCGGGATCAGCCACATCACGAACTGCGGTGAGTACACCTTTCCCAGCAGGATGAAGGCCGCGACGATCAGCAGGCAGAGCTGGGCCATCCGGGGCCGGTGCCGGGACGAGAGCCCCAGGTAGGCGATCCCCAGGCAGGACAGGGCGAACAATCCGTTGGACACCAGGGAGAAGGTCTCACCGGACCAGCCGGTCCACGTGAACGCCAGCCACATCGAGGAGAAGGAGACCTCACGGTCTCCCGAGAAGGTGTAGAACCGGCTCCACTGGTCGAAGGCGGTCAGCATGAACGGCACGTTGACGGCCAGCCAGGCCACCGCCCCGGCGGCCAGGGACTTGAAGAAGACGCCCAGCTTCCCGGCGCGCCAGCAGAGCACGAGGATCGCGCCGAAGAAGAACAGCGGATACAGCTTCATGGCCGCTCCGAGGCCGAGCGCCACCCCGGCGAGGACCGGGTGGCTCCGGGACCAGAGCAGCAGGCCGAGGGCGGCCAGCATGACGGCCCACAGGTCCCAGTTCAGGAAGGAGGTCAGGATGATGCCCGGCGCCACCGCCACCATCAGTGCGTCCTTGGACCGGCCGCGTGCGGTGTAGGCGGTCGCCACCACGACGATCAGCCAGCAGAGCAGGGCACCAACCGCATTGATGTCGAAGTAGGTGACCGTCCGTTCCAGCAGCGTCCCGTCCTGGGGCACAAACCACGAGGTCACCCCGGCGACGACGGCCAGTAGCGCCGGGTACTCCATCCACTGGTCTTCGGGCAACGGCGTGAAGAACGGGAAGTATCCCTCAGCCAGGCCGCGCGTGGGGAAGAGCTGTCCGAAGTCCGAATAGCACATGTGGATGTGCACCCCCGGGGCCTCCCAGCCGTTGAGCCGGCACCACTGCTTGGACAGCACCGCAACGACGGCCGCCAACAGGGTCGCCCCCACCAGCACGAGCAGCAGCCGACGGTCCGGGCCTCCGGCACGGGTGCCCGCGCGAGACCCCGCCCTGGGTGCGGCCTTCGCTGGTCCGGTCTGGTTCACAAGGTCTCCTGATTGGTCTGACGAGTGGTGGCGTTCGGGCGTCCCCTCGACCTCCACCGTGCGGTGAAGGGGAACAGCGTGGACGTCTTGGGATCGAGAAAGACAATGAACACCATATAGGCGAGTCCGACGACCGCAGCGGTGATCCGCACCCAGAACAGGGAGATCCACTGCGCCACGGAAAGCTGGTCCACCACCCCGACCACCACGAGCACCATGACCAGCAGGTACAGCGTCCACACGGGCCACCCGCGCCAGCGCCTCACGACGGCGAACATCGGCAGCACCCACAGCAGGTACCAGGGCTGGATGATCGGGGCGAGCAGGACGGCAGCCAGCAGGGCCAGGCCGGTGGCCAGCACGGGGTGGATGGGGCGGCGCGTGAGGGCCAGCCAGGCCGTGAAGACGATCGCCGCCACCTTGCCCAGCGTGTAGACGAGGTCGGCCACCGGGCGGACCCCCGTGGCCGACACCGCATCCACGGCCCAGCCGACCGCCAGACCGAGGATCCCGAAGGGAGCATAGGGGAAGGCGGCATCGCCCGAGGTCAGCATGGCCGGAATCCACCCGAACCAGAGCCCGGTGAGGGCCCCCATGCCCGTCAACACCGCCGCTGCCACCAGTAGGCACCACGTCCAGACCTTCGCCCGCACCCCCCAACTCGGAGACCCCGGAGCGCCCCGGAGCAGCAGCAACCCGGCGAAGGGCAGCGCGAGGATGGTCAACGGCTTGATGGCGATCGAGAGGGACACGAGCACGAGCCCGGCGAGGCTACGGCCGCGCGAGGCTCCCGGGGTTAAGAGCACGAATCCGGCCAGCAAGAGGCCCACCATGAGCGAGTCATTGTGGATGCCGGCGATCATGTACAGCGCGAACAGCGGATTGGCCACGGAGATCCACACCGCCCAACCGGGTTCGGTGCCGAACCGCCGGGCCAGCCGCGGCACCGCCCACAGGCACAGCGCCAGACCGGCCACCGAGACGAGGCGGAACAGCAACAGGGCCGGCTCGGGACTCCCACCGGTCACGAACCAGACGGCCCGGGAGACCAGCAGGAACAAGGGACCATAGGGCGAGGGTGACTCGGCCCAGATGGAGTCCGCGCCCTGCATGAACCAACCGGGCAACTCGGAGATCCAGTCCTCGTAGGGGTTCAGTCCGGCATGCAGAAGCCGCCCCTGGCTGAGGTAGGAGTAGACGTCCCGCGAGAATACGGGGAAGGCCACCATGAGCGGGGCGGCCCACAACCAGGTCGCCCGGACCACCACCGGCCCGGCCGTGGCCCAGCGGCCTTCGAGGCGTTGGCCCAGTCGCAGCCAGGCCCGCACCAGCAGCAGGGATCCCAGGACCAGGAGGATGGCGCAGACCACCACGCCCACCGGCTCCACGCGGAGCGGGTTGAGCACGGTGGTCCGGGCGAAGACCGAGGTCGGCGTCATGGCGAGCCAGCCGACGCCCCAGGAGCCGATCATGATCAGGAGTGATCCGATGAGTCCCTGCCACAGGCTCGGGGCCGTCTCCTCGTCCGGACCGCCCACGAGCCGGTGGGTCAGCGGGAAGGCGCCGAGCCGGCGTCGTAGTCCGGCCAGGGCTCCGGAGGGGGCGCCCGTGGGTTCGGAGATGGTCACGAGGGAGTCGTCCCCTGGCCTGCCCGTTTGTCCCCCGCCTGGTCCGCCGTCCGGTCCCCCGTCCGGTCAGGCCGTCCGGTGGAGGCGACGCCGGCTCGAGGGCCGCGCTCCGCTGCGGGCATCATCCCGTCGGAAGCGTCGGAGTCCGCTGCGTGGCCCCTCAGCCGGGCCACCGTCCGGCGCAGGGCGGCCCGCACGTGCCACTCCTCCTTCAGGATGGAACTGGTCCAGGGGTCCAACAGCAGGATCCACAGCATGCAGGCCCAGGACAGGAAGGTGGCCAGGTGGGCCAGCTGCTCGCCGATGCCGAGGAACTGCCACACGAACAGCTGGTCGGCGGCACCGAAGGCCACGAAGAAGGCCACGGTGAACACGACCCATTTCAGTTGCCAGTCACTGCGGATCCCCAACACGGCGAAGAACGGGAGGAGCCACAGCAGGTACCAGGGCTGGATGATCGGCGTCAGTACCACCAGTGCGGTGAAAGCCCACGTCAGCCGCTGCATGAGGTGCTCGTGCCGGCCGCGGAACATGAGCCAGATGACGATGAGGATGGACAACAGCCGGCCAGCGGTCTTGAAGGCGTCGAGCACCCAGTTGTCCTCGATCCCGAGCGAGCCGAGTATCACCTTGGTGCCCTCGGCCAGGATCCCGACCGGGGACCAGGGCACGGAGCCGGTTCCGGTGCCGAGCATGACCGTCAGCCACCCGAAGCCGAACTCGTTGAGCAACCCGACCACCACCATGATCGACCCGGCGATGCCGGCCGTCAGGAACCAGTAGCCGAAGCGCCGTGCCCAACTGGCTCCCCGGCCGGCCCAGAGCAGGCCGATGAAGGGCAGCAGCACCATGGTGATCGGCTTGATGCCGAGCGAGGCGGTCACCAGCAGGACACCGAGCAGCCCCCGATTGGTCGCCGCATACCAGACGCCGGCGACCGCCAGGCCGACCATCAGGGCATCGTTGTGACCGGAGGCCACGAAGCTGATGAGGAACAGCGGGTTGGCCACGGTGATCCACTGGGCCCGGGCCGCATTCGTGCCCAGCAGGGCGGCCAGCTTGGGAACGTAGACCATGATGAGCACCACGCCCGCCACGGCGACAAGGCGGAACAGGAAGATGGCCAGGTCCGGGTCGTCCGGTCCGGCCACGGCCATGACGAACTGCTCGATCCACAGGAACACCGGCCCGTAGGGGGTCTCGGTCTGCGCCCAGGTGGTGTCCGCGCCCAGCTGGAACCAGTTGGAGAGCGTGGAGATGCCGTCCTCGTAGGGATCGCGGCCGGCGATCATCAGCCGGCCCTGGCCGATGTAGGCGAAGATGTCCCGGGAGAAGATCGGCAGGCAGGCCAACAGCGGCAGGATCCAGGCCGTCGTCGTGAGCGTGACGATCCGCAGCGCGCCGGGGCCGAAAGGCCGGAGTACGTGGCCCAGACGGAGCCAGCCCCAGAACATGAGCCAGCAGCCGAGGGTGAGTACCACGGTGCCGGTGATGACTCCGGATTCAGTGGTGCGCCACGGGATCAGCCAGCCCCAGCGGTTGATCGGTGACACGGAGGCCAGCCAGCCCACGGACAGCGATCCGGCCATCACGGCCACCGAGCCGACGAAGCCGAGGACCGCCGGGATCCACACCGAGGCTGTCCAGGAAGCGGAAGAACGTTCCGTCCGGGTGCCTGACACACTCATCGCAGGCGGGTTCCTTCCATGGCTTGGCGGGCCTTCTCAAGGCCTTCCACAAAGTATCACTGGGCATCACGCTACTGTGGGAGGCGTGGCAGCTACTGCAGAGAACCTCGTATGGATCGATTGTGAGATGACCGGGCTGGATCCCGTCAAGGACGCGTTGGTGGAGATCGCCGTCCTGGTGACGGACTCCGAGCTCAACGTCCTGGGCGAGGGGGTGGACGTGGTCATCAAACCCCCACGTGAGGCGTTGGACCAGATGGTCCCCTTCGTGCGGGACATGCACACCACCTCAGGGCTGCTGAACCGGCTGGACGACGGCGCCTCCCTCGCCGAGGCGTCCGAGGCTTGTATGGCATATATCACCCAGCACTGCCCGCAGCCCGGCAAGGCGGTGCTGGCAGGGAACTCGGTGGGCCAGGACAAGCTGTTCCTCACCCGGGACCTGCCGGCCATCACGGACCACCTGCACTACCGGATCGTGGACGTGTCCACGCTGAAGGAGCTGGCCCGCCGCTGGTACCAGAAGGCCTACTTCCAGGCCCCGGCCAAGACCGGTGGGCACCGCGCGCTCGGGGACATCATCGACTCCATCAACGAGCTGCGGTACTACCGTGAGGCCGTCATGGTGCCGGCGCCCGGCCCGGATTCGAAGACCGCCCAGCGGATCGCCGCTGGCATGCAGGCCGTGGCCGCTCCGGAGGCCTGAGCCGAGGCCGGACCGGTCGGCGGGGCCGATTCGGACCCACCGCGAAATCCATGTATGATGGAACGCGCTGTCAAGGTCCGTTCAGCGGACCGGCATGGTGGGTATAGCTCAGCTGGTAGAGCGTCTGGTTGTGGTCCAGAAGGTCGCGGGTTCAAGCCCCGTTACTCACCCCCATGACGAGGTCCGGACTTCTACGGAAGTCCGGACCTCTGTCGTATCGACGTCGTTTCGACCTGCCCCGGCTGCTCTGACCACACCGGTCGGCACATCCGCGCCCATCACCGTCATGCCGCCGGATGAATCCTGATCCTGTGGAACCGTGCCCCTAGGATGACCGTGACCATCGCCGTCGAAAGGGCCCTTCCATGTCCGTCGTGAAGATCAATGCCATCAGCGTCCCCGAGGGATCCGGCTCCGAGCTCGAGTCCCGCTTCGCCGCCCGCAAGCACGCGGTGGACAGCTCCCCCGGATTCGAGGGCTTCCAACTGCTGCGCCCCACCGCCGGCGAAGATCGCTACTTCGTGGTCACCCAGTGGGCCACCGAGGCCCATTTCCAGGACTGGCGGGACCACCGGGCCGCCGCTGCCCATGGCGGACCGGAGGGCGAACAGCGCAAGCCCGTGGCCACCGGCGCGGAACTACTCGAGTTCGAGGTCGTGGACCTCTGATGGCTGCCGACGGGCTCCTGGACACCATCGATCGTCAGCTGGACTGGCAACGCGATCTCTACCGGCACTTCCACCAGCACCCCGAGCTGAGCCTGAACGAGCACCGGACCGCAGAGCGCATCGAGGCCGAGCTGGGCGGGCTGGGACTGGAGTCCCTGCGCATCGGCGGGACCGGAGTCGTGACCGTCCTCGACAACGGCCCGGGACCCACGGTCCTGGCCCGCGCGGACATCGACGCGCTCCCGGTCACCGAGGACACCGGCCTGGACTACGCCTCCACGGTGGACGGTGTGATGCATGCCTGCGGCCACGATATGCACCTCGTCGCCCTGCTGGGCGCCGTCCGGCTGCTGTCCGAGCACCGGGAGGCGTGGTCCGGGACGTACGTCGCCCTGTTCCAGCCGGCGGAGGAGAATGCGGCCGGCGCGCAGGCCATGCTCGACGACGGCCTGACGGCCCGGGTGCCCCGTCCCGACGTGGCGTTGGCCCAGCACGTCATGCCCGCCGAGGCGGGCACCATCGGCACCGCGCCGGGCCCCGTGCTGTCCGCCGGGGACTCGCTGAGGATCACGGTGCACGGCCGCGGAGCCCATGGCTCGATGCCGCACACCTCCGTGGACCCGGTGGTACTCGCCGCCTCGATCGTGTTACGCCTGCAGACCATCGTGTCCCGGGAAATCCAGCCCGGCCAGTTCGCTGTGGTCACGGTGGGTGCTTCCAACGCCGGCACGAAGTCCAACATCATCCCCGACCGCGCCGAGCTGCTGTTGAACCTGCGGACCTATGATCCCGCGGTGCGCGCGCAGGTCATCGCCGCGATCGAACGGATCGTCCGGGGCGAGTGTGCCGCCGCCGGCGCTCCCCGTGAGCCCGAGTTCGAGTACTACGACCAGTTCCCGTTGACCAGCAATGTCGCCGGTGCGCACCAGACGGTGACCGAGGCCTTCACCGACCATTTCGCTTCGGGCCAGGTCTTCGAGGCCGTCCCCGCCACCGCCTCCGAGGACTTCAGCCGCATCCCTGACGCCTTCGGCATCCCCTACGTCTACTGGTTCGTGGGTTCCGTGGCCCCGGAGACGTTCCGAGCCGCCGTGGAGGCGGGCACGGTGTCCTCGGTCATTCCGGCCAACCACTCTCCGTTCTTCGCCCCGGCTCTGGATCCCACGCTGGAGATCGCCACCCGGGCGCACGTGGTGGCGGCGTGTGCCTACCTGAGGCCGTAACCGGGCCTGGCCGCCGCGGAGACTAGACTCTCTGCTGTCCCGCACGGCACCTGAAGGAGCATCCACCGCCATGACCATCCGCCCGATCACCATCCACGGCGAGCCCGTCCTCCACCGCCGGGCAGCCGAGGTCACGCAGATCGACGACGAGATCCGGGCGCTGGTGGCGGACATGTTCGAGACCCAGGATGCTGCCCGTGGGGTCGGCCTGGCGGCACCGCAGGTGGGCGTGGGACTGCGGATCTTCACGTGGACCTTCGAGGACTCCGGGGATGCCCCGGCTCGCGGGCACGTGATCAACCCCGTGCTGACCCGGATCGGCAAGACCTCGCAGGAGGATCCTGATCCGGACGAGGAGGCCGAGGGCTGCCTGTCCGTTCCCGGCTACAGCTTCCCGCTCAAGCGCTCCGACCACGTGCGCCTGACCGGCCTCGACGTGGACGGCAACGAGATCGACTTCGAGGGGACCGGCTGGTTCGCCCGCGTCATGCAGCACGAGTACGACCACCTCGACGGCTACCTCTACATCAACCGTCTCAACGGCAAGTGGACCCGCCGCTGGAAGAAGTCCCTGCGCCGGGAGGGCTGGACGGTGCCGGGCAACACCTGGCTGCCCGGTGTGGACCCCGATCCGTTCGGCCACGATCACGCCGACGACCTTGAGCATCACCACCACGAGGACCACTAACCACCTCGCCTTGCGGGCAGAATCAACCGGTGGTTTCTGCCCGCACAGTGAGGCGGGATATCGGGGAATCACCCGGTGAGTACGACGCCGACCCGGTCACCTTCTCAGGCGACCGGGCCGGCGTCGTGCTTCAGGGGGTTCCGGACGGGTCCGGAACGGTTCAGGCCTTCGGGAAGGCCGGGACCGCGTCCCCGGCCATCTCCTCGATGACGCGGACCACCTGGCAGGAGTATCCGAACTCGTTGTCATACCAGACGTAGAGCACGGCGTTCTTGCCGCCGTTGACGATGGTGGCCAGGCCGTCCACGATGCCGGCGCGGTTGGATCCGACGAAGTCGGACGAGACGATCTCCGGGGAGTTGATGTAGTCGATCTGGTTGCGCAGCTCGCCGGTCAGGGACTCCTCCCGGAGCCGCTGGTTGAGCTCCTCCACCGTGGTCTCCTTCTGGAGCGCCAGGTTCAGGATGGCCATCGAGACGTCCGGGGTGGGGACACGGATGGCGTTGCCGGAGAGCTTGCCCTTGAGCGCGGGCAGGGCCTTCGCCACGGCCTTGGCGGCACCGGTCTCGGTGATGACCATGTTCAGGCCGGCGGCGCGGCCGCGGCGGGAGCCCTTGTGGAAGTTGTCCGTGAGGTTCTGGTCGTTGGTGTAGGCGTGCACGGTCTCCACGTGGCCGTAGTCGATGCCGTACTCGTCGTTGAGGACCTTCAGCACCGGGGTGATGCCGTTGGTGGTGCAGGAGGCGGCCGAGAGGATGGTGTCCTCGGCGGTGATGTCATCGGTGTTGACACCGAAGACGATGTTCTTGATGTCGCCCTTGCCCGGAGCGGTCAGCAGGACCTTGGAGGCACCGGTGGCCATCAGGTGCTGGCCGAGCCCGTCCTCGTCCCGCCAGCGGCCGGTGTTGTCCACCACGATCGCGTCGTGGATGTCATGGGCGGTGTAGTCCACGGTGGCCGGGTCGTTCGAGTAGATGACCTGGATGACCGTCCCGTTGGCGGTGATCGTGTTGTTCTCCTCGTCCACGGTGATGGTGCCCTCGAAGGGTCCGTGGATGGAGTCCCGGCGCAGCAGCGAGGCACGCTTGACGAGGTCGTCCTCCGAGTTCTTGCGGACCACGATCGCCCGCAGTCGCAACGAGGAGCCGCCGCCCTCGTGGGAGAGGATGATGCGGGCCAGGAGGCGGCCGATGCGCCCGAAACCGTAGAGCACCACGTCCTTCGGGGCCTTGACGCCCTCGCCACCCTGCCCGGCCACCTCGGCCAGCTCCGTGTTCAGGAAGTGCTGCAGCTCGCCGCCGGCGGTGCGGAACTTCGCGGCCAGCTTGCCCAGATCGATGGACGCGGCGCCGAGGTTCATCCCGGCCAGGGCCTCGACCATGGGGTAGGTGTCCTCCACCGGAAGCACGACGTCGTCGATCTGACGGGCATAACGGTGGGCCTTGATGATGTCGATGACGCCCTTGTGGACGAGCTGGCGGCCGTAGATGCTCGTGATCACGTTGTTTTCCCGGTACAACGAGCCGATCAGCGGAACCATCCTCTCGGCCAGCTCCTCCCGGTTGTTCCAGGCGGCGCGCTGGTCGTGCGCGGTTCCGTTGGTCTCTTCTGCCACGGTAGGTCCTTCCCTTGTGCGCCTGCCTCCAGGCGGCGACGGCGCTGTCGCTGACGGGCACCGATGGGCGCCCGGTGAGCGGACGGTCATGGCCCGTCCCGGCCAAATACCGCAACCAGTTGGCACACGGCGGTGCCCAGTCTAGTGACTTCAGCGCCGTTCGCCGGCGAAGTGCACGCCCAGTGACACGCGAAGAGTTGTGTCCTCCGCCACGCGGAGCGGCTGGCAGGTACTGACAGCCTTGTCATTTCTTGTTTGACTCAGTCCACCGACTTCCTGAATGGTGGCTGGGAACAGGCGATCCGGACCACCGTCCCCAAACCAGCGACGGTATCCATCGTCAGACCAAGAGAGGCAATCATGTCGAGTTCGGACCACGAACCCACGATCACAGCAGAGGAACCGCCCACGCCGGCCACGGCCCCCACCTCGGAGTACGGCCGTGAGCATGTCCCTCCTTCAGCCCGGATCCACGAGAACGATTCCGACCAGGAGATCACCGAGAAGCTGAAGCGCCAGGGGGTCCGTGTGGGCGCCGGGACCATCGCGCCGGCCGTCTTCTGGCCCTCCCTGATCCTCATCGCGGCCGTGGCCATCGTGGCCATCGCGGCCCCGGACCCGACCGGACAGGTACTGTCCAACATCCAGGGGTGGATCACCACCAACCTGGGCTGGTTCTACATGCTGGCCGTCGGTGTGTTCATCATCGTGGCGCTGGCCATCTGCTTCTCCAAGTTCGGCAAGATCCGACTGGGTAAGGACGATGAGAAGCCCGAGTTCGGGGTGCTGTCCTGGTTCGCGATGCTCTTCGCCGCCGGCATGGGCATCGGTCTGGTCTTCTACGGCGTCGGTGAACCCCTCGGCTATGCCACCACCACGCCGAAACCGGGTTGGCCGGGTACCGAGACCGGCGCCGACGGCGTCACCTCGATCATCCCCGGACAGGAACACGCTGTGGCCATGCTGGGCATGGCGCAGACCTTCGTCCACTGGGGACTCCACCCTTGGGCTGTCTACGCCGTGATCGGGCTGGCCGTCGGCTATGCCATCCACCGCCGCGGACGTCCGGTGTCCATCCGCTGGGCCCTGGAACCGATCCTGGGCAATCGGGTGAAGGGCTGGATGGGAGACGTCATCGACGTCCTGGCCATCTTCGGCACCATCTTCGGCATCGCCACCTCGCTGGGACTCGGCGTCCAGCAGATCGGTGCCGGCATGGCGGCGATGGGCATTGTCGAGACGCCAGATCAGACACTGCTGATCGTGCTGATCATCGTCATCACCCTGCTGGCCACCCTGTCCGTGGTGTCCGGCATCGGCCGGGGCATCAAGTGGCTGTCCAACATCAACCTGTCCATGGCCGCCATCCTGGTGATCTCCGTGCTGCTGCTCGGCCCCACGCTCTTCCTGTTCCAGAACCTGGTCCAGTCCTTCGGCGTCTACTTGGCAGAGGTTATGAACATGACCTTCGACGTCGGCGCCTACACCGGCGAGGCCGGTGCCAGCTGGGGCGCGAGTTGGACCATCTTCTACTGGGGCTGGTGGGTCTCCTGGGCCCCCTTCGTGGGCGTGTTCATTGCCCGCATCTCCCGCGGCCGCACCGTCCGCCAGTTCATCGGCGGTGTGCTGCTGGTGCCGACCCTGGTCGGTTTCCTCTGGTTCTCGATCATGGGCGGCACCGGTCTGTGGCGCCAGCTGTTCTCCGATGATCCGATCGTGGCGGAGGGCGCCGAGGAGTTCGGCGTGGAAGCGGCACTGTTCGACGTGTTGGGCGAACTCCCGCTCGGCGGCGTCCTGTCGGTGATCGCCATCCTACTGGTGGCGATCTTCTTCATCACCTCGTCCGACTCCGGCTCACTGGTGGTGGACATGCTGGCCTCTGGCGGCCACCCGAACCCGCCGATCTGGTCGCGCGTGCTGTTCGCCCTGCTGGAGGGGGCCCTCGCCATCGGGTTGCTGCTCGCCGGAGGCCTGGGTGCCCTACAGGCCGCGTCCATTGCAACGGCACTGCCCTTCAGCCTGATCCTGATCGCCATGTGCTTCGCCATCGTCAAGGCGTTGAAGAAGGACCAGGACGCGATCGACGCCCGAGAACGCCGACTCCGGTACGAGCAGATCAGCGATCGGCTCTCCGAGGACTTCGACAACGCCTTCGGCGAACAGGTGGACCACCGCATCGACTACAGGATCTCCCGGACGACCGGCCTCTTCGACCGCCGTCGGGACGGCGGCACGGCCACGCAGACCGCCGCACCGGACTCCCCGCCGGCGCCCACAGCGGCCACTGAGCCAGACGCCGCCCGGCACCGGGACCAGGCCCGTCGGCTGTTCCGCGGACGCCGGAAGGACGACCAGTAGATCAGAAGGGAGGGGATTTGAGTCCCCGTTCGGGTCCGGCCGCGAGTCCGCTCACGCCGGACCCAGCGAACCCCCGGGAGGCTTCTTGGCCTTCCGGGGGTTCGTCGGTTCTCAGGCTCTCGTGGAGGAGCGTGGGTGGGACAGGCTGGCTTGTACGCCGGGTTCTGTACCGGGAGCGGTCACCCGCTTCCCAGCGACGGCCATCCATCTAGGCCCGCCGTTGCCGGCGGGCTCGAGCGGCCAACCCGGATGCTCGGGCGGGCAGCCCTCGAACACATCCTGTTCGGCCTTGCTCCGGATGGGGTTTACCGAGCCGATCCGGTCACCCGGATCGCTGGTGGTCTCTTACACCACCGTTTCACCCTGACCTGCCCTCCTGATGCATGCACCAAGTGAGCCGGCGGTCTGTTTTCTGTGGCACTTTCCTGCGGGTCACCCCGAGTGGGCGTTACCCACCATCCTGCCCTGTGGAGCCCGGACGTTCCTCACGGCGCCGAGAACCGGCACCCTGCGGCCGTCCGCCAGCCTGTCCCGGCGCACCAGTCTACCGTTGGCCGGTCGCGGCGGTGTCCGTACCGGTGCGCAGGGCCCGGCGGGGATCGCTAGGCTGTTTCGGTGCTCATCCTGTTGCCGCCCTCCGAGGGCAAGACCGCTCCCCGTTCCGGCGCACCCCTGGACCTCGCCTCCCTCGTCCTGCCCACGCTGGCCGGTGAGCGGACCACGGCCATGGGCATCCTCGCCGCCGTCTCCTCCGCCCCGGATGCTGCCGAGGTGCTGGGCGTGGGCGAGACCGTCCGGTCGGATATCGACGCCAACGTGGTGCTCATGGAGTCGCCGGCCGCCCCGGCCCACCAGGTCTTCACCGGAGTGCTCTACGACGCCCTCGACTATGCCTCCCTCCCGGAGACGGCCCGCCGGCGGGCCCGCGAGAAGGTCCTGGTCTTCTCCGGCCTGTTCGGGGTGCTCTCCCTGGGCGACCACATCCCGAACCACCGCCTGTCCGTGACCAGGACACTCCCGGGCCTGGGCCGCCTGTCCAGCTGGTGGAAGCCGCGGCTCACCCCGCCGCTGGATGCCCACTCCGAGCACACCGGCGTCATCATCGACGGCCGCTCCGGTGGCTATGCGGCGCAGTGGAAGGCCCCGGCGGCGATCACCGCCACCGTGGATGTCTTCCAGATCCGGAACGGTGAGCGCAAGGTCGTCTCCCATTTCGCCAAGTACACCCGTGGTCTGGTGGCCCGTGAGCTGCTGCTGGCCGGCCCCCGGGTCGTGAAATCACTGGAGTCCGCCGCCGAGGTGATCGCGGCCGCCGGTTCCGCCGAGGGCACCCACGACTGGTCCGTAGACCTCGTGCCGGGAACCGGGACCAAGCCGTCGAGCCTGCAGATCACCCTCCCGGACGAGCACACCACGGTCGGAGGAACCTGACCCGCTAGACCGGCTCGGCCACGAGCTCGACCTCGAATCCGCTCGGTGCCTCCAGGTAGGCCGCGTAGTGGTTCCGGCCTCCGGCGAAGGGATGCCGGTCCGCGAACATCAGGGTGAAGCCGCGGCTCCGGGCGGCCTCGGTCAGGGCATCGACGTCCGCCCGTGAGCCGGCGTGGAACGCCACGTGGTTCAGTCCCGGCCGCAGCCGGTCATGACTGCCGACCCTGACATGCGGACCCGATTCCAGGACCAGGTACTCCCCCGCCCCCTGGTAGCTGGTCCCCTCGGACCATTCGCCGCTCACGGCATAACCGAGTTCCTGGAACAACCACCCCAGGCTCGACCGTGCGGCCTCGAGATCCTCCACCCAGATCTCCACGTGGTGCAGGCGACCCACACGCCGCGGGGGCACAACGCCGGCCGGAGCGGCAGCCCCGTCGGGCTCCGGCGCCCGCGCGCCCGGGGTGAACGGGCCGGCGTCGTGGGTGGCTGCTGGTGAGGGGGCAGAAGCAGGTGAGGGCGCGGGAGCGGGTGCGGGGTTGGAGGATCCCCCGGTCACTTTGATGCCCGACCTCGCCTTGACCCACTCGGTGCCGGCGGCCCCCGCGTCCATGGCCTCGTTGGAGAGCAGGTCGGCGTCCTTGTTCTTGGCCCGGGGAATCCACTCGTAGGTGACCTGGCCGGCGGGAAGGATGTCCCGGGCCTCGGCGGCCAGCTTCTGCATGTCCGCGTGCTTGATCTTCCAGCGGCCGCTCATCTGCTCCACCACCAGTTTGGAGTCGAGCCGCACGTGCACGGCGGCGTCCGGGTCGATCTGCCGGGCCATCCGCAGTCCGGCGATCATGCCCGAGTACTCCGCCACGTTGTTCGAGGCCCGACCCAGCGGCTGGGCATCGATGTCCAGGACCGCTCCGGTGTCCGGATCGCGCACCAGCGCTCCGTAGCCGGCCACACCGGGATTGCCGCGGGAGCCGCCGTCGGCCTCGACATAGAGGAGACGGCCGGTGGAGGGGGTGGACTGCTGGGGCACGCGGGAATCTCCTATGGCGGGTGAGGACTGGGTGGACAGTGTGGTTCAAGCGGGATGATGCGGGTGCGGTGCGGGAACTGGTCGAGTCTAGGCCTGTTCGGCGCGGACCAGGATCGCCCCCGAGTCAGGGCAGTAGGCCAGCGTCTCCAGGGGTGTCTGCTCGATCTGCGCCAGGTCGGCGGGGCTCAGCGGCATGCCGGACGCCTCGGACTTGTTGCCGACGAGCCGCGCCGCGCCGATCCCGCCGTTGCGCTCCCGGATCTTGTCATAGCGGGCCACCAGGTCGGCGGGCAGGGTGGCGGCGAGTGCCTGGCGCTGGCCGGTGAGCTCGTTGCCCTCGGCGGCGACGCCGGCCGCCTCCTCCTTCAGCGCGGCACCGCGTTCCTGGGCTACCGCCTGGGCTGCGGCCAGGTGGCGCTGAGCCTCGGCGTCGGCCGCCTCAGCCTGTTCGGCCGCCTCCATGGCCTCCAGCTCGGTCCCCTCGTGCTCGTCCTGCAGGGCCTTGAGCGTCTGAAGCTCGTGCATCATGTTCTCCAGGTCCTTGGCGGACCCCTGGCCGGCATCGAGGCGCTTCTGGTTGCGGTCCCGGCGTTCCTGCACACCCGCCACCGTGGCCTCCGCCGTCCGGACCGCCTTCCGGGCCTCGGCCAGGTCGGTGGCGGACTGCTCGGCGGCCCGTGTGTGGTCAGCCAGCTCCTGCTGGAGCCGGGCGTAGTCCGGGTCTTGGCGCAGTTGTTGCATGCGGTGCCGAGCCCGGTCCAGGGCCGTGTCCAGCTGCTGGAGTTCCAGCAGGCGCAACTGGTCGGAGAGGGGGACAGTGGGGGCGTTGCTCATGGTGGTGTCCTTACGGTTCGGTGGTCACGGCCCGGGAGTCAGGACGAAGTCCCAGGGGTCGGAGTTGTACGAGCTCACGGCGATCTCCACGTCGAAGCCGCGATCAGTGAGCAGGGTGTCCAGCGCCTCGGCGGCCGCGGGCAGCCACAGCCATTCACTGCCCCAGTGGGAGACCTCCACGAGGTAGGGGCGGCCACCGGTCAGCCGGGCCGCTTCCCGCAGCTCGGAGGCGGGGTGATGGCGGAGGTCCGCGGTGACGTAGACGTCCGCCTGGGCGGCCCGGACCTGGTCGAACAGGCTGTCCCCGGCCCCGCCGCAGACAGCCACGGTCTGGATGATGCCGTCCCGGTCACCGGCCACCCGGACCCCTCCGGCGACGGCGGGCATGGCCCCGAAGACCCGGGCCGCGAACTCGGAGAGCGTGAGCGCCTGGGGCAGGCGCCCCACCCGGCCGATACCTTCCTCGGGCAGCCCGCCCTGCGTGGGGGCCAGCGGCACGACCGATTCCAGTCCGAGGATGTCCGCGATGACGTCCGAGACCCCGCCGACGGCGGAGTCCGCATTCGTGTGGGCGGTGAGCAGTGCGCAGCCGCCCTCGATCAGGGTGTGGACGGCCTGGCCCTTGAAGCCGGTGGCGGCCACCGAGGTCACGCCGCGCAACAGCAGGGGGTGGTGGGTGACGAGCAGCTGGGCGCCGGCGCCCACGGCCTCGTCCACCACGTCCTGGACGGGGTCCACCGCGAAGTGGATCCGTCCCACCGGTTGCTCGGGGCGCCCGGCCACCAGGCCGGTGGCGTCCCAGGGCTCGGCCAGAGAGGCCGGCCACAGCTCCTCGAAGCACTCCAGCACCTGGGCAAGGGTCGGCGTCGCGGTGTTCGGGGTGTTCGCATCCGTGGCGTGGGTCTCGGCGCTCATGGTGCCATTCTGCCTGACCCGGGAATGAACGCGGCCAGCGTGGTGCTGTAGGGGAATGTGAGTGATCTCGATAACGCCCCCGAAGCCACAGATGCCACTGACACCACGGACTCCCGCGTTGCCAGCGCCGCCCCTGCCTCCGAGGACCAACGCTCGTCCCACCGAGTGCTGACCATGGCCGGCGGCTGCTTCTGGTGCCTGGACGCCGTCTACCGGCGGATTCGCGGAGTCACCTCCGTGGAATCCGGGTACACCGGAAGCGACTGGCCGAACCCGACCTACGAGTCCGTCTGCTCGGGCCGCACGGGCCATGCCGAGGCCGTCCGCGTCGGATTCGACGAGTCCGTCGTCGGCGCGGACCTGATCCTGGACCTCTTCTTCACCGGGCATGACCCGACGACCCTCAACCGCCAGGGCCACGACGTCGGCACTCAGTACCGTTCCGCCCTGTTCCCGGCGGACGCCGCGGACCAGGAGCTGTACCGCTCGGCCATCCGGCGCAACCAGGAAAACTGGGCGGACCCCATCGTCACCACCATCGAGCCGCTCGGCACGTGGTACCCGGCCGAGGACTTCCACCAGGACTTCTATTCCAACCGCCCGGACGTGGGCTACTGCCACGTGATCATCACCCCGAAGCTGGCCAAGGTGCGCCAGCGTTACTCGGAATGGCTCGTGGAACCCTCGGAGAACGTCGGCCTGTCATAGGCTGAAGTCAGCACTGTTTTAACGCCGTCTCCCGGCTTGCCCACGTCCACCGTTTCTGGAAGGAACACCGTCTTGGCCAACATCCTGAACAACATCACCGAAGCCATCGGCAACACCCCGCTGGTCATGCTCAATCAGCTGACCGAGGGCCTTCCCGGCAAGGTCGCCGTCAAGGCCGAGTTCTACAATCCGGCCAACTCCGTCAAGGACCGCATCGGCCGCTCCATCGTGGACGCCGCGGAGGCCTCCGGTGAGCTGAAGCCCGGCGGCACCATCGTGGAGGGCACCTCCGGCAACACCGGGATCGCCCTGGCCATGGTGGGCGCGGCCCGCGGCTACCAGGTCATCCTCACCATGCCGGAGACCATGTCCAACGAGCGCCGTGTGATGCTGCGCGCCTACGGGGCCGAGATCGTGCTGACCCCGGGCGCCGACGGCATGCGCGGAGCCCTGGAGAAGGCCCAGCAGATCGTCGCCGAGTCGGACAACGCCATCTGGGCCCGGCAGTTCTCCACGCAGGCCAACGTCCAGGCCCACTACGACACCACGGGTCCGGAGATCTGGAACGACACCGACGGCACCGTGGACATCCTGGTGTCCGGCATCGGCACCGGCGGCACCATCACCGGCGCCGGCCGCTACCTCAAGGAGCAGAAGCCCGAGGTCGGCATCGTGGCCGTGGAGCCCTCCGACTCCCCCATCCTCTCCGGCGGCAAGCCCGGCCCGCACAAGATCCAGGGTCTCGGCGCCAACTTCGTCCCGGAGGTCCTGGACACCGAGATCTACGACGAGGTGTACACCGCCACGCTCGAGGAGTCCGTCAGCGTCGCCCGCACCATGGGCACTCGAGAGGGCATCCTCGGCGGCATCTCGGCCGGCGCCATCGTGTCCGCCGCCCTCGAGATCGCCAAGCGCGAGGAGAACCGGGACAAGCTCATCGTGGCGATCGTCCCGGACTACGGCGAGCGGTACATCTCCACCGTCCTGTTCGAGGACATCCGGGGCTGACCGACCGGTCCTCCTCGTCCTTCCCCGGCATCCCGGCGCAGCCCGGAGCCACCCGATCGAAAGGCCACCAGTGGGTTTCCTGTCCCGACTGAAGGAAGACATCGCCAATGCCCGGTCCCATGACCCGGCGGCGCGTGGCGACCTGGAGGTCGCCGTCGTCTACTCGGGTCTGCACGCCATCTGGGCCCATCGCCTGACGCACCAGATGTGGCAGCACGAGAAGCTCAAGACGCCGGCGCGGGTGCTCTCCCAGGCCGCCCGGACCCTGACGGGCATCGAGATCCACCCCGGGGCCACCATCGGCCGCCGGTTCTTCATCGACCACGGCATGGGTGTGGTCATCGGCGAGACCGCGGAGATCGGCGACGACGTCATGCTCTACCACGGCGTCACCCTCGGCGGCCGCTCCCTGGAGCAGGTGAAGCGCCATCCCACCCTGCATGACGGCGTGGTGGTCGGGGCCGGGGCGAAGATCCTGGGCCCGGTGGAGATCGGCCAGGGCTCCTCGGTCGGCGCGAACGCGGTGGTGGTCAAGGACACCCCGGCGGACTCGATCGCCACCGGTATACCCGCGACCTTCCGGCACCGTTCGCCCAAGGAGCAGCTGCCGGCAGTGGACCCGGCGGAGTACGTTGACCCCGCCATGTGGATCTGACCGGCGCAGCACCGAGAACACACCCCCACCCCGGTACGACGACGGCCGGCACCTTCCGCGGAAGGTGCCGGCCGTCGTCGTGCTCGGTAGGTCGTACTCCGAGAGTTGGAGGGCTGGGCCTCAGGCCTCGACCTCGCTGCGGTCAGCCGACCACAGGGTGTGGAACGTGCCCTCGCGGTCGGTGCGGCGGTAGGTGTGCGCACCGAAGTAGTCGCGCAGGCCCTGGGTCAGGGCCGCGGGCAGGCGGTCGCGGCGCAGTCCGTCGTAGTAGGACAGGGCCGAGGAGAACACCGGCACGGGCACCCCGGCGGCCACCGCGGTGGCGACCACCCGGCGCCAAGCCGGCAGCGCGGCGGCGATCGCATCCCGGAACTCCGGTGCGAACAGCAGGTTGGACGGCTGGCCCTCGGCGGTGGTGCCGGGTTCCGGGTGGCGGGAGGTGTCCCGGCCGCCGAACGCCTTCATGATGACGTCGAGCAGGTCGGCGCGGATGATGCAGCCGTCCCGCCAGAGCGAGGCGATGGTGCCCAGGTCCAGCGACCAGCCGTACTCCGCGGCGGCGGCCGTGAGCATGTCCAGGCCTTGGGCGTAGGACACGAGCTTGGAGGCATACAGCGCCAGGCGCACATCCTCCACGAAGGCGTCCCGGTCCGCGTCCTGCGGGGTGGCGACCGGGTCAGTTCCCGCGGCCAGCACCTGCTGGGCGGTGGCACGGATCTCTGACTGGCTGGACAGTGAACGGGCGAAGACGGATTCGGCGATCGCCCCGATGGGTGAGCCGAGGTCCAGCCCGGAGATGGCGGTCCAGCGGCCGGTGCCCTTCTGGCCGGCCTGGTCCACGATCACGTCCACGAGGGGCTTGCCGGTCTCCGCGTCCACGTGTCCGAGGACCTCGGCCGTGATCTCGATCAGGTAGGACGCCAGGTCGGTGGAGTTCCACGAGCGGAAGATCCCGGCCTGGTCGGCCGGCTCGATCCCGCCCACCGAGCGCAACAGGTCATAGGCCTCGCCGATGACCTGCATGTCCGCGTACTCGATGCCGTTGTGGACCATCTTGACGAAGTGACCTGCGCCGTCGGTGCCGATCCAGGCGCAGCACGGATCGCCCTCGTAGTGGGCGGAGATGTCCTCCAGCAGAGGGCCGAGTGCCTCGTAGGACTCCTTCGGCCCGCCGGGCATGATCGCCGGGCCGTTGAGCGCGCCTTCCTCGCCGCCGGACACACCGATGCCGACGAAGTGCAGGTCCTTCGCGGCCAGTGCGGCTTCGCGGCGTCGAGTGTCTTCGTAGTGAGAGTTTCCGGCGTCGATGACGATGTCGCCGGGCGCCAGCATCGGCACCAGCTGGTCGATCACGTCATCCACCGGCTGGCCGGCCTTGACCATGATGAGCACGCGGCGTGGCACGGCCAGGTTCTCGACCAGTTCGGTCAGGGTCTCGGTGGGGATGAAGGTGCCCTCGTTGCCGTGCTCGGCCACGAGCGCATCGGTCCGGGCTCGGCTGCGGTTGTGCAGGGCCACGGTGTAGCCGTTCCGCGCGAAGTTCCGGGCCAGGTTGGCCCCCATGACCGCTAGTCCCGTGACGCCGATGTCAGCCTTCATGCCATTCCTTTCCAGCACGCTCGGTGCTGCTACCAACAGGGGGTGGGCCGCCGCCCGTGGAGGTGCGGTTCGACCGTGCTCCAGCCTACGCGGTCGCGGGCCCCACTCGCCGCCGCTCCGGGTCAGCCCAGTGCAGGGTCGGTCGGCTCAGGACCGGCGCAGGACTGGACGGCCGCGGATCAGTCTCCGACGGCGTCGCGTCCCCGGCGGACGATTAGCGGGTCCGGGGTGCCGATGACCTCGTGGTCCTTGCCGTCGTACTCGAACTGGGTCAGGAAGTACCGCATGGCGTTGAGGCGGGCGCGTTTCTTGTCATTGGAGCGGATGGTGGTCCACGGCGCGTGGTCGGTGTCCGTGTGGAGGAACATGGCCTCCTTGGCGGCCGTGTAGTCCTCCCAGCGGTCCAGTGACTCCAGGTCCATCGGGGAGAGCTTCCACTGGCGCACCGGGTCGATCTGGCGGATGGCGAAGCGCGTGCGCTGTTCGGACTGCGTCACCGAGAACCAGAACTTGGTCAGGTGGATCCCGTCATCCACGAGCATCTTCTCGAACAGCGGCACCTGGTTCATGAAGGTGGTGTACTGCTCGTCCGAGCTGAACCCCATGACCCGCTCCACCCCGGCGCGGTTGTACCAGGAGCGGTCGAAGAGCACGATCTCGCCCTCGGTCGGAAAATAGTTGATGTACCGCTGGAAGTACCACTGGCCCTGTTCCCGGTCCGAGGGCTTATTCAGCGCCACCACGCGGGCGGTGCGCGGGTTCAGGTGTTCGGTGAAGCGTTTGATGGTGCCGCCCTTGCCGGCGGCGTCCCTGCCTTCGAAGACGATGATGTGCCGCTGGTTGGTGTCCTCGCCCCAGTACTGCAGCTTCAGCAGTTCGATCTGCAGCTTGTACTTCTCGAGCTCGTACTCCTCACGGGACAGCCGCGACTCGTAGGGGTAGTCCTCCTGCCAGGTCTCCACGGCCCGTCCCTGGGGGTCGATCAGGTCCGGATCCGGGGTATGCCCGTCGGAGACGGTGTATCCGCCGTTGCGCAGCTTGTCGATGAACTCGCGCAGGTTCTCCCGCGGAGCATCAGGGGTCAACAGCATGTGGTCTCCTTCTACGCCGGGCTGGGCTTTCATTCTCCATCATCGGACGGACGCGTTACGGACCACGACCTCTCGTTCCGATCCCCGGTGAACAGGCCGTGAACAGTCCTGGGGACGACGACGGCCGGCCGCGTGCTGCGGCCGGCCGTCGGTAGGTCTGGGTCAGGGAGTCAGAGGGCCACGGCATAGGGCGGGCGCTGCAGGTCCTCGGCGAGGGCCTCCGACGGATCGGTCCCGAGGTCCACGATCCTGTTGTCCGCGTCCACGTGGACGACGGTCGGCACGAAGGAACGGGCCTCGGCGGCTTCCATCTGCGCATAGGTGATGAGGATGACGGTGTCCCCCACGTCCACCAGATGCGCCGCGGCGCCGTTGATGCCCAGCACCCCGGAACCACGTTCACCGGCGATGGTGTAGGTCTCCAGCCGTGCCCCGTTGGTCACGTCCACGATGGCCACGAGCTCGCCGGGGAGAATATCCGCGGCATCGAGCAGGTCCTGGTCCACGGTCACGGAGCCGACGTAGTGCAGGTCGGCGTGGGTCACGGTGGCCCGGTGGATCTTGGACTTGAACATGGTGCGGGTCATGGCCATGTGGCGTGCATCCCTTCAGATGGCTGGACTTCCCGTAGTGCCTTCTTCAACGGTCAAGGTGCTTCCCATATTCCGGAAGCAACCCCCTATACTAACCTGCTCGTCGCGGTCACAGCCAGGGTTCCCGGCTTCCGGACGCTCTCCCAGGCCACCGGTACCGTGTCACCATGGCCCGTTCTCGCCCCACCGATAGCCCCACCGATCGCTCAGGATTTCCCTCCGTCCCGACCGGTTTGGAATTGCCGGACCAATCGGCGCGCACGTGGCTGGTGACCGGTGCGACCCAAGGCATCGGCCTGGAGGTGGCCCGCGCGGCCGCCCGGGCGGGGGCTCGGCTGGTGATCCCGGCCCGGGATGCAGAGCGCGGGCAGGCCGTGTCGGAGGACCTGCGTCGCCTCGGGGCCGACGTGCTGGTGGGCCGGATGGATCTGGCCGATCTGGATTCCGTCAGGGCTTTCGCGGCCGGCCTGGACGAGCCCATCGACGTCTTGGTCAACAACGCCGGCACCGTCACTCCGCGCCGCCGCGAGACCACCGACGGTTTCGAGATGATCCTCGGCACCAACTTCCTGGGGCCCTTCGCCTTGACCAACCTGATCTCCGGACACCTTCGTGGGCGGGTGGTCATCGTCGGGTCGGGGGCGCATCACAGCGGCCGGGTCGATGCCGCGGACCCGCACTTCCGGCACCGCCGCTGGAGCATCGCGGCGGCCTATGCGCAGTCCAAGCTCTGCGACATGCTCTGGGCCCGGGCCCTCCATGAGCGGCTGGCTGCCCAGCCCACTACGGTGGGCGTCCAGCTTGCTCACCCAGGCTGGGCCGTCACCAACCTCCAGAACGCCACCGGCGTGCCCGTCCTCGACCGTGCGGTCAGCGGCGCCTGCCGCATGATCGGCCAATCGGCAGCAGAGGGATGCCTGCCAGTCCTGGAGGCCGCCGTGACCGGTCTGCCGCCGCTCACCTACCTCGGGCCCGACGGCTTCCGCCAGTGGCGAGGCAAGCCCGAACCGCAACAGGCCTCAGCACTGGCTCGCGACGACACTGCGGCAGAGGCGATCTGGGACCTCGGGGTACGGGCGACCGGCACCGACCTCGGAATGGCCGACCAGCAGATCCATGGCCGGCCATCTCGGTAGACTACGGAACGCCCCATGCCGTGGTCGGTCAGTTCCTGCGCGGTTGCCAACAGGTGACGTGCCGCTACCGAACGAGGTTGATGACGATCATTCCAGAACCGATTGCTGACAGTCCGTCGCTGACCTGGGACCAAGCCGGGGTGACGGCATCCGCCAGGTGGTGGTCTGCCAACGGCCGGCCGGCCCCCAAGAAACTGGTCGCTGTCGATGACCGGCTCACCACCGTCCAGGCCGTGAAGTATGCGGCCCAGGGCACCGCCATGCTGTGGCTGGGCGACTTCTACAACGCGAAACAGATCCTCAGCGCCATTGATCGACGCCTGGCCAAGGGCAGAAGCGGGGCGGCCGCACAGCCTGTCATCGGCGACGCGGATGCCTTCTATCGCCTGCGCCAAGCCCGCGCCCAACGCTCGAGGATGATGTCCTTGATGCTGGTGCCACTCGCGTTCGACGCACCGGGCGGGGCGGCCACGGTGCCTCTGCCCCGCGCCCCTCAGGTCGGTCCCGCGGTCGAATTCGCCTACGCGCAGGAACCAGGCTTCGGTGCGGGCCACGCTGTGGTGAGTCTGCAGGAGCTGACCGGCATCCAGAGCGCCTACCAGTGGTATCTGACCGGCATCGACATCCCCGCCGTGAACGGGAGGATCCATCCTCACTACGGCACGTTCCTGCCCACCCGCCACGAGTATGTCGATTTGGTGGCCCAGGCACCGTTGAGCAACCCGGACCTCGCGTTCGATGTGGGCACCGGCACGGGACTACTGGCCGCCGTGCTCGTGAACCGTGGCGTGAAGCAGGTGGTGGGGACGGACATCCATCAGCGTGCGGTGGACTGTGCGAACGAGAACTTCGCTCGGTTGGGACTCCAAGACGCGGCCGAAGCTCAGTTGACCAGCATGTTCCCGGAAGGTCGGGCGCCCCTCATCGTCTGCAACCCCCCATGGTTGCCCGGCAGCGCTGCGACCACACTCGACGCGGCCGTGTACGACCCCGGCAGCACCATGCTGCTGCAGTTTCTGGCCGGACTACCGCGCCACCTCACGGATGACGGCGAGGGCTGGTTGGTCATCTCGGATCTGGCCGAGCTCCTCGGGCTACGCAGTCGACAGCTGCTGCTGGACGCCATTGACCAGGCGGGGCTTGAAGTGATCGATCGGCTTGACACTGCACCCCGTCATCAGCGAGCCGCCGACCGCGCTGATCTCCTCCACGCCGCCCGCTCGCGGGAAGTCACCTCACTGTGGCGACTACGCACGAAGCGGCCGAGCAGTCCCCCGCTCGGGTGAGCCGTCAGACTACAGACTGATCACCGCCGCCGTCCAGAGCATCCCGGGGACAAGGAATGCCCGCTGGACGAGACCTGTCCGCGGCGAGTCGCTCTCCCACGCCACCCCGAAGGCCACCATGGCTCGGATCAGCCCGAGGGCCACCATGCCGAAGGCGCTCTTCCAGGAGGAGGAACACCGCCACGAACAACAGCGCTCCACCGGCCCCGATCCAACCAGCCATGGTCACCTCCGAAGGCGCCGGTGATCAGGACGGCACTCATGCGAGACCGCCGTTGGCGAAGATCGTCTGCCCGTTGATCCATCGGGCAGGTCCGGTGATCGTCGCGACGACCGCGGCGATGTCCTCGGGCGTGCCAAGCCGGCCCATCGGGTTGGCGCCCGCGATGCGATCGACCGCCTCTTGGGGCTTGCCCTCGAAGAACAGGTCGGTCGCGGTAGGGCCGGGCGCGACTGCGTTGACGGTGATATCCCGGCCGGCGAGCTCCTTGGCCAGAATCGGGACCAGCCCTTCGACCGCGGCCTTGGTGGCGGCGTAGGCGCCGTAGTTCGGCAGATGGGTGCGGGTCACGGTGGTCGAGAACAGGACGACGGCGCCGCCGTCACGCACGCTGTGGGCCGCTTGCCGGGCCACGACGAACGCCCCACGGACGTTGGTGCGCAGGACGCGGTCCAGGTCGTCCAGGTCGAGCGTCGCTATCGGTGCGAGCGGCATGATTCCCGCGGAGTTGATCACTACGTCGACGCCGTCGAACCGGTCCTTGACTGCCTCGAAGGCCCGGCGCACGGCTGGCGCGTCGGCGATGTCCGCCCTGAGGGCCAGCCCGGTGCGGCCGGCGACCTCGACTTCTCTGACCGTGGCCGCCGCCTCGTCCTGATCTGCGTTGTAGATAATGGCGACGTCAAACCCAGCGGCGGTCAGCCGGCGCGTGACGGCCCGGCCGATACCGCGCGATCCGCCGGTGACGACGGCGACTCGTGGTGTGCTTCTCATGGTGTGCTCCTCGAGTATGTGCAGGTGATGGGTGTGCGGTAGTGATGGGCCACGTTCAGGCCGGGTCGACCTCGAGCCGGAGGATCCGGTCGTCACCGGGCCGGGCCTCCGTACCGCCCCAGGTCGCGCCGTCGGTGTTGGAGGTGACGAGCCAGAGCGCTCCGTCGGGCGCTACCTCGACGGTCCGGATGCGGCCGTACTCGCCGGTGTAGTGCTCGATCGGGCCCCGGTCGCGTCGGGGCCGTCCACCGGCAGCTGCCACAGGCGCTGCCCGCCCAGGGCGCCCATCCAGAGTGATCCCTCCGCGTAGGCGATACCGGACGGCGACGCGTCGTCGGGGTGGACGGTGAACAGCGGTGGCTCCCCGGTGTCGCCGGCAACACCCTCGGTCTCCGGCCAGCCGTAGTCGGCGCCGGGACGCAGCACGTTGACCTCATCCCAGGTGCGGTGTCCGAGCTCAGAGGCGTACATCGTCCCATCCGGACCGAAGGTGATGCCCTGGACGTTGCGGTGGCCCGAGGAGTAGACGGCAGTCCCGGATGGGTTGGCCTCCGGTGTCGAGCCGTCGAGCGCAATCCGCAGTATCTTGCCGTTGAGGGACCCGTCGTCCGCGGCGTTCTCGGGGAGGAACGCATCCCCGGTGCCGATCCACAGGTTCCCGTCCGGCCCGATCCGCAGCCGGCCTCCGTGGTGCCGGTCCGCGGTCTCGATGCCGTCGAGCAGTACCCGCGCAACGGTCAGTGAGTCGAAGTCGTGCCCGATCTCCAGTGCGATCACCCGGTTGGTCGGCGATCCGGAGGCGTAGGCGAACACCGTGCGGTCGGTCGCGAAGTCCGGTGAGGCGACCAGGCCGAGCAGGCCACCTTCCGAGCTGGTCTCCACGTCGGGGACCACGCCGACCTCCTCGGCTGGCCCACCGTCGGCGGGCACACGCAATATCCGGGCGGTCAGCCGCTCGGTCAGCAGAGCCGAACCATCGGGCAGGAAGGTCAGCCCCCACGGGGCCTCCAGCCCGGTCGTGAGCTCCGTCAGCTCGCCCGGTTCCGACGCCGGCACGGCAGCGCCCGGCGGGTCCGGCGTACGTACCTCTCCACTCGGGGAGGGCGCCGGCCCTCTGCATCCTGCGGTCACGAGCACTGCCATGGTCGCCATGGCGGCCGCAGCCACCACGGCCGCGCGGGTTGCGTTGAACACTGGATGCCCCTTCGTGGATGCGTTATCACCGGTAACACTAATGCGGTTATCACCACTACGCAACCATTGATACCAGTTCTGCGTTATCGTTGATATATGAACGAGCCGACCAGTACCCGGCAACGGATCCTCGACGCGGCGGCACGCCTGCTCGAGGACCAAGGGCGCGACGGCGTCACCACGCGTGCCGTGAGCCACGCGGCCGGGGTCCAACCGCCGGCTATTTACCGGCAGTTCACGGACATGAACGGCCTGCTAGAGGCGGTTGCGGCGAACGGGTTCGAGACGTACCTCGCCCAGAAGCACGACATCGGCCTCACCGACGACCCGGTGCAGGACCTGCGCAACGGCTGGGACCTCCACGTCGAGTTCGGCCTCACCCACCCGGCCCACTACCTGCTCATGTACGACCGGCGAATCCCGGGCGAGACGTCGGCCGCGGCCCAGCGCTCGGCGGACCGGCTGCACCTGCTCGTCGAGCGGATCGCCGCTGCGGGCCGCCTGGCGGTCACCGTGGAGTCCGCTGCCGCGATGATCCACTCCGCGGGTAGCGGCCTCACATACCACCTCATCGGGACGGCACCCGACGAACGTGACCCCGAGCTGCCCGTCAGGCTACGCGAGGCCGTCCTCGGTGCGGTCACAGGCGACGCGCCACCCAGCGCTTCCGAGTACCCGCAGCACGCCACGGCGCTCAAGGCCACCCTCGGGAAGACCGACGGGCTGCTGACCGCCGGGGAACAGGCACTGCTCGTCGAGCTCCTCGACCGGCTCGGCAACCCACCTCTGGGTCGATAGATCCCGCGCGTGGACCATCTGCGATCAGACTCGGACGCCCAACGGCATCGAGATCATAGTCCGTCATCAATGGTGGGCCCAGAGGGACTCGAACCCCCGACCCCTTCGGTGTAAACGAAGTGCTCTAACCAACTGAGCTATAGGCCCCAACCTCCGGTGCGGACGGACCGCCACCGGACCGCTCCATGCTACCTCAGCAGCACGTCAGCGGCTCACTCGGCGACGTCATCGCGAGCCGGTGGACCACTCCCCCGGAAGGGCGTCCAGGTGGTCCTGAAGCCTGCGCTCGTCCCCGGCCGCGGCGTGGATGCGGGCCCGAACCGTGCCGACGGCGTCCATCAGGACACTGCTGCGCCGAGCCCGGCCGGTGGCCTCATTGAACGCACCGACCGCGCGGGCCGCGGCCCCGTGGGGCCAGAAGTCGGACAGCAGCGGGGTGCGGATCCCGGTCTCGTCCGCGGCCTTGCGCAGCACGGCGGCGGAATCGCAGGACACCACCCGGAGCCCGACGCCGGCCGGCGCCAGCCGCTCGGCCAGTTCGTCGACCCAGCCGAGCTCGGCGGTGCATACGGGGGTGAAGGCCCCCGGCAGGAAGAACAGCCAGCAGCGGGTGGGCACGGAGCCGCCGTCGTGCGGGATTCCGTGACCGGCGCCGAGCGCGTCCGGAGACGGCGGCGCCACCGGGGGCCACGACCAGAGCTGGCCGTGCTGGTCCCGCAGGGCCGGCGGATCCGCGGGGATTTCCCTCTCCCCCGCCGGACCGGTCACAGGTTGCGCTTGCCCACCAGTCGGGTGGCAGACCAGTCCGCAGAGACCCCGGCGGTGGTGGTGACGTGCAGACCGGCCGTCGGTGCCGCCTCGGCGATGTCCGCCGGCGGCACGTGGCCGTCACGGCCGTTGCGCGGGGTGAGCAACCACAGCGCCCCACCGGTGTCCAACGTGGTCTGCGAGTCCATGAGGGCATCGGCCAGGTCGTCGACGTCTCCGTCCGCCTCCCGCCACCACAACAGGACGGCATCGACCGGCTCCTGATCCTCCTCGGTCAGCAGCTCGCTACCGAGCTCGTCCTCGAGCGTGTTCCGGAAATCGAAGTCGATGTCCTCGTCAAAACCGAGTTCCTGGACCAGTTTGCCTTCGGAAAGGCCCATCTTCGCGGCCGGTCCCTCACTGGTCTCCGCAGTACGCCCTACGGCGGGGGCGGAGTCTGGCTGGTTCACATCTCTCCTTGACTGTCGCGTGGTACCCATGTGGGCATCATCTCACCAGATTACGTCCTCGCGGGCACCACGGGCCATGCGGGGTACGCAAGCCTGCATCCGAGGCCCGTCAGGTTATACAGTCTTGGGTGGAACCAGAGGACTCGCCACTGACCATCCAGCCGGACGATCCCGGTATGGACCGCGGGCCCACCAGACCAGCGGAGACCATCCGCCGACAGAGAGGTTGCCGTGAGCGCAGCTGAAGAGAGCTCCCACATCCTGAGCGGACTGACCAACCAGATGTCAGACAAGGACCCCCAGGAGACGGCCGAGTGGATCGAGTCCTTCGACGGACTCGTGGAAGAGCGGGGCACGGAGCGCGCGGAATACATCATGCGCCAACTCCTGCAGCGGGCTGGCACCAAGTCGGTCGGCGTACCGATGGTCACGACCACGGACTACGTCAACACGATCCCCGTGGACCAGGAGCCCGAGTACCCCGGAGACGAGGAGCTCGAGCGCCGCTATCGCAACTACTTGCGGTGGAACGCCGCCATGATCGTCCAGCGCGCCCAGCGCGAGGGCGTCGGAGTCGGCGGCCACATCTCCTCTTACGCCGGCCTGGCCACCATCTACGAAGTGGGACTGAACCACTTCTTCCGCGGCCAGGACCACCCTGGCGGTGGCGACCAGGTCTTCTTCCAGGGGCACTCCTCTCCCGGCAACTACGCCCGGGCCTTCCTCGAGGGACGGCTGACCGAGGAGGAGCTCGACGGATTCCGCCAGGAGAAGTCCAAGGCGCCCAAGGCACTGCCGTCCTACCCGCACCCGCGCATGCTGAAGGACTTCTGGCAGTTCCCCACCGTGTCCATGGGACTCGGCCCGATCAACGCGATCCACCAGGCGCAGTTCAACCGCTACCTGCACAACCGCGGGATCAAGGACACCTCCGACCAGCAGGTCTGGGCCTTCCTCGGGGACGGCGAGATGGATGAGCCGGAATCACGCGGCGCCCTCCACATCGCCGCCAATGACAAGCTCGACAACCTGAACTTCGTGGTCAACTGCAACCTGCAGCGCCTCGACGGCCCGGTCCGCGGCAACGGCAAGATCGTCCAGGAGTTGGAGGCCTACTTCCGCGGCGCCGGCTGGAACGTCATCAAGGTCCTCTGGGGCCGCGAATGGGACCAGCTGCTGGACCAGGACGACGAGGGCGAGCTCGTCCGCATCATGAACGAGACCCTCGACGGCGACTACCAGACCTACAAGGCGGAGTCCGGCGGATTCGTCCGCGACCACTTCTTCGGCCGCTCCTCGGTGACCAAGGAGATGGTCGCCGACATGACGGACGACGAGATCTGGGGCCTCAAGCGCGGCGGACACGACTACAACAAGGTCTACGCCGCTTACCAGGCCGCCATGGAGTACAAGGGCAAGCCGACCGTCATCCTGGCGCAGACCATCAAGGGCTACGGGCTGGGTCCGCACTTCGAGGGCAAGAACTCGACGCACCAGATGAAGAAGCTCACGGTCGAGGACGTCAAGCTGTTCCGCGACCGCCACCGCATCCCCATCACGGACGAGCAGATCGAAGCCGATCCGTACAACGTGCCGTACTACCACCCGGGCGCGGATGCGCCGGAGATCAAGTACATGATGGAGCGGCGCCAAAAACTGGGCGGGTTCCTGCCCGAACGCCGCACGGACTACGACAAGATCCCGATGCCGCCGGAGGCCACCTACAAGCACGCCCGCAAGGGCACCGGCAAGCAACAGGCCGCCACCACCATGGCCTTCGTGCGCCTGCTCAAGGACCTGATGCGGGACAAGAACATCGGCAACCGCATCGTGCCGATCATCCCGGACGAGGCCCGCACTTTCGGCATGGACTCGTTCTTCCCCACGGCGAAGATCTACAACCCCAAGGGCCAGAACTACCTGTCCGTGGACCGGGATCTGATGCTGTCCTACAAGGAGTCCACGTCCGGCCAGCTGTTCCACGTGGGCATCAACGAGGCCGGCGCCACCTCGGCGATGACCGCCGTGGGCACGTCGTACTCCACGCACGGCGAGCTGATGATCCCCGTGTACATCTTCTACTCGATGTTCGGCTTCCAGCGCACCGGCGACGCCTTCTGGGCCGCCGGTGACCAGCTGGCCCGCGGTTTCGTCATCGGCGCCACCGCCGGACGCACCACCTTGGCCGGCGAGGGCACCCAGCACATGGACGGCCACTCGCCGATCCTGGCCGGCACCAACCCGGCGGTGAAGCACTACGATCCGGCGTTCTCCTTCGAGATCGCGCACATCGTCCGCCAGGGCCTGGAGGACATGTACGGCGAGCACGACCGCGGGGACGAGGTCCGCAACGTCATGTACTACCTCACCGTGTACAACGAGCCGATCATCCACCCGAACGAGCCGGAGGACCTGGACGTGGAGGGGCTGCTCAAGGGCATCTACCGCTACAGCCAGGCCAGCGCCGACGTCACCGGGCCGAAGGTCCAGCTCATGGGTTCCGGCGTGTCCGTGCCGTGGGTCATCGATGCGGCCAAGGTCCTCGCCGAGGAGTGGAACGTGGCCGCCGACGTGTGGTCCGTGACGAGCTGGAACGAGTTGCGCCGTGACGCCGTGGCCGCCGAACGTGAGGCGATGGAGAACGCGGAGGGCAAGGCCCGCGTGCCTTATATCACGCAGAAGCTGGCCGAGACGGAGGGCCCCGTGGTGGCCACCACGGACTACGCCACCCTGGTCCCGGACCAGATCCGTCCCTTCGTCCCGAACGACTTCGCCACCCTGGGTGCGGACGAGTTCGGCTTCGCGGACACCCGCGCCGCAGCCCGCCGCTACTTCCTCATCGACACCCACTCGATGGTCGTGAAGGCGCTGCAGATGCTGGAGAAGGACGGCAAGGTGGATGCGGGCACCGCAGCCGAGGCCTACCGCAAGTACCGGATCGACGACGTCAACGCCGGCACCACCGGCAACGCCGGCGGCGATTCCTGACCTTCTCCCTAGGGGCCCGGTGATCCCTGTCCGGGCTCGCCCGGCTCCCGACGACGGCCGGTGAGGTGCACAGCGCACCTCACCGGCCGTCGTCGTCCTTGTGGGTTTCCCACAATGTACTCGTGTCACGAGCGTCACGACGCCCCCTCCGGGGCCTATGCTCGAATGCATGTCCGACGCGCGTAGCACCCCACCGCCGCGCAAGGTCTCCGAGGAGTCCCTGCGCCGGTTGCGGGCCCATCTGGGCGTGCTCAACACCGCCACCCTGCAGCGTCTGGACTCCACGCTGCCGTGGTACCGCAAGCTGACGCCGGACGAGCGCTCCTCCCTCGGACTCATCGCCCAACGCGGGCTCACGGGGTTCCTGTCCTGGTTCGAACGCCCCACCACCTCGATCAGCACCGTCCTCGGCGAGGTCTTCGGTGGGGCCCCCACCGAGCTGACCCGCTCCATCAGCCTGCAGCGGGCCCTCCAGCTGATCCGCACGGTCGTGGATGTTGTGGAGGCCCAAGTGCCGGGGATCGTGCAGGATCGGGACCAGATCCTCGTGCGCGAGGCCGTGCTCCGGTACTCGCGGGAGATCGCCTTCGCCCTGGCCGATGTCTATGCCCGTGCCGCCGAGACCCGCGGCGCCTGGGACAGCCGGAATGAGGCGGTCCTGTTGGACGCCGTGTTGCGCGGTGAGGCACCGGACGAGATCCTCTCCCGGGCCACGGCTGCCGGCTGGAACGGCGACAAGGGAATCATGGTGATGGCTGGGCCGACCCCGGCCGCCGACCTGCCCACCCGTTTGGCCGGGGCACGGCGCACCGCGGTCCGCGCCGGCCACGACCTGCTGGTGGGTGTCCAGTCGGAACGGATCGTCCTCGTGGTCGGCGGCGTCACCGATCCCAGCCAGGCCGCACACGCCCTGACACCCTGGTTCGGAGACGGCCCGGTGGTCTACGGCCCCCTCTCCGACAGCCTGGTGGATGCCCACCGCAGCGCACGAGAGGCCCTCGCCGGACTGGCAGCCGCCGCTGCCTGGCCCCGCGCACCCCGCCCCGCCCATGCCCAGGACCTCCTCCCCGAGCGCGCCCTGCATGGCGATCAGGCCGCCATCGACGTGCTGGTCCAGCGCGTCTTCACCCCCCTCCAGGCCGCGGGCAATTCCCTGCTGGAGACCGTGGACGCCTACTGCGAGTTGGGACATTCCCTCGAGGGAACGGCCCGGGAACTGTTCATCCATGCCAACACCGTCCGCTATCGGCTACGGCGGGTCAGCGAGATCACCGGCTGGGATCCCCTGTCCCCGCGAGACGCCTACGTCTTGCAGACCGCCCTGGTCGTCGGCCGCTTGCCTCCCGCTCCCGGAAGCAAATTGTAGGAATCCTCCAAAACACCGCTCGGAGCTTGGTGTCCCCGCCGCCCCGGAACCCGGTCACGGTTTTGACACAGTTAAGGACATGCTTGCAATCGTGTGCCCGGGACAGGGCTCCCAGACCCCCGGGTTCCTCACCCCATGGCTCGAGATGGACGGCATGGCCGGCCTGCTCGCCGGGTGGTCCACCGCCACCGGGGTCGACCTGACCGCCCACGGCACCGTGTCGGACGAGGCCACGATCAAGGACACTGCCGTGGCCCAGCCCCTCATCGTGGCCGCCGGCCTGCTGGCTGCCCAGGCCCTGGACCTGGACTCCGTTCCCGCTACCGGATGGCTCGCAGCGGGTCACTCTGTGGGTGAGATCACCGCGGCCGTACTGGCCGGTGTCCTCCCCGCGGACGAGGCCCTGGAGTTCGTCCGGATCCGCGCCACCGGCATGGCCCAGGCCGCCGCGGCCGAACCGACCGGGATGTCCGCCGTCCTCGGCGGCGACCCGGACGAGGTCCTGGCCGCCCTCGAGGCCCAGGGGCTCGTACCGGCCAACGTCAACGGCGGAGGCCAGACCGTCGCCGCCGGCTCGGCTGCCGCACTGGCAGCCCTGGCCGAGAACCCGCCGGCCAAGGCCCGCGTCATCGCCCTCAAAGTGGCCGGCGCCTTCCACACCCCGTACATGGCCCCGGCCGTGCCGGCCCTGACCTCCTACGCTGACGGACTGGCTCCACGGAACCCTGCCGTCCCGCTGCTGTCCAACCGTGACGGGCTTGCGGTGGACACCGGACGCCGGTTCGTGGACCAGCTCGTGGACCAGGTGACGCGTCCGGTCCGCTGGGACCTCTGCATGGACACCCTCAGGGACTCCGGCGTGACCGGCATTCTCGAGCTGCTGCCAGGCGGCACCCTCACCGGGCTGGCCAAGCGCGCCCTGAAGGGGACGCCCACTCTCGCGGTAAAGTCCCCTGCGGACCTGGACGCCGCCCGGGAGTTCATCGCCGAGCACGGCGTGCCCGCCACCGCCTCCACCGGCACGGCCGGCTGACCGGACGCCGGACACACGGGGACCTCCTGGGGTCCGCGCCCCACCCACCCAGACTGCACCCGAGACCCCGAGGACACCATGACCACCACCCTGAAGCAGTACGAGCCCGTCGCCGGCAGCCGCATCCTCTCCGTGGGCGCCGCGCGCGGCAACCTGGTGGTGACCAATGAGGACATCGCCGGGCCGATCAACTCCTCGGACGAGTGGATCCAGAAGCGCACCGGCATCGTCACCCGCCGCCGGGCCGACCGGGACCTGTCCCTGCTCGACCTCACCACCCAGGCGGCCCAGGAAGCCATCGAGAAGGCCGGGCTCACCGGGGCGGACATCGACGCCGTCATCGTCTCCACCGTGACCTCCCCCTACGCGACTCCCTCGGCCGCCGCCGCGCTGGCCCACAACATCGGTGCCACTCCCGCACCGGCCTTCGACATCTCCGCCGCCTGCGCCGGCTACTGCTACGGCGTGGCCCAGGCCGATGCCCTGGTGCGGTCCGGCATGGCCAAGCACGTGGTCGTCGTCGGTGCCGAGAAGCTCTCCGACTTCATTGACGAGACGGACCGCTCGATCTCCTTCATCCTCGGCGACGGCGCCGGCGCCGTGGTGGTGGCCGCTTCCGAGGATGCCGGGATCGCCCCGAGCGTCTGGGGGTCCGACGGTGAGCGCTGGGAGACCGTGAGCATGTCCCGCTCGATCCTCGACCTGCGTGATGCCGCGGAGACCGCCCGCCGGACCGGAGACACCTCCGCGCTGACGGACCCCGAGAACAAGCTGTGGCCCACGCTGCACCAGGACGGGCCGAGCGTGTTCCGCTGGGCCGTGTGGTCCATGGCCAAGGTGGCCCAGGAGGCCCTCGACAAGGCCGGTGTCCGCGCCGAGGACCTGGCGGCCTTCCTGCCGCACCAAGCCAACGAGCGGATCATCGACGAGCTGGCCAAGCAGCTGAAGATGCCGGACACGGTGACCATCGGCCGGGACATCAAGGAGACCGGCAACACCTCCGCCGCCTCCATCCCCCTGGCCATGCACCGGGTCCTGCAGGAGGACCCCTCCCTCAGCGGGGGCCTCGCCCTCCAGATTGGTTTCGGCGCCGGGCTGGTCTACGGCGCCCAGGTGGTCCGGCTCCCCTGAGCTGCTCCCCCTGACCTGACCTCCACGTCGACCGACGCTGGATCAACCACCATCATCCACACCGAAGGAGCCACCATGGCAAACAAGGAAGAGATCCTCGCCGGCCTCGCCGAGATCGTCAACGAAGAGACCGGCCTGGAGGCTGAAGAGGTCCAGCTGGACAAGTCCTTCACCGATGACCTGGACATCGATTCGATCTCGATGATGACCATCGTGGTCAACGCCGAGGAGAAGTTCGACGTCAAGATCCCGGATGAGGAAGTCAAGAACCTCAAGACCGTGAATGACGCCGTCGAGTTCATCGCCAACGCCCAGGGCTGACCTGCCGTTGGATCACAGCGACCGGTGAGGGAACCGGCCGGCGGACAGACGGATTGTCCCGACGCCGGCCGGCCCCTCCCCCGGTTCAGGGCCGCTCCCAGCCCCTCACAAACCACTCGTTCGGGTCCACCGACCCGGTAGACCAAAGGTAGAAACATGAACCGCACAGCCGTGATCACCGGGCTCGGTGCCACGACACCCATCGGCGGTGACGTCCCGACCCTGTGGCAGAACGCCCTTGCCGGAGCCTCAGGCGCCCGCCCGCTGGAGCAGGAATGGGTCGCCGAGTACGAGTTGCCCGTGACCTTCGCCGCCCAGGTGTCCACCCCGGCATCAGAGACGCTCTCCAAAGTGGAGATGAAGCGGATGGACCCCAGCACCCAGTTCGGGATGGTGGCCGCCCGTGAGGCGTGGGCCGACGCCGGGCTGGCCGTCGGGACGGACCAGGACAGCTCCGTGGACCCGGATCGTTTCGCCGTGTCCTTCGGCACCGGCATCGGCGGCGTGTGGACCCTGCTCGACGGCTGGGACACCCTGCGCAACAAGGGCCCGCGCCGCGTGCTGCCCATGACTGTGCCCATGCTCATGCCGAACGGCCCGGCCGCGGCCATCAGCCTGGCCCTGGGCGCCCGAGCCGGCGCCAGGACCATGGTGTCCGCCTGTGCCTCCGGCACCGAGTCCCTCGACATCGGCCTGGAACTCATCCGCTCCGGGAAGGCGGACGTGGTGGTCTGCGGCGGCGCAGAAGCCGCCATCCACCCCCTCCCGATCGCCGCCTTCGCCTCCATGCAGGCCCTGTCCCGGCGCAACGACGAGCCCGAGCGTGCCTCCCGCCCCTATGACAAGGACCGTGACGGCTTCGTGCTCGGCGAGGGAGCCGGCGCCCTGGTGATCGAGTCCCAGGAGCACGCCAAGGCCCGCGGTGCCCGCATCTACGCCGAGCTGGCCGGAACGGGCGTCACCTCGGACTCCTATCACATCACCGCTCCGGAGGCCGAGGGGCTCGGAGCCTCCCGCGCCCTGACCCTCGCCCTGGAATCGGCCGGTGCGGCGCCCACGGATGTCAGCCACGTCAACGCCCACGCCACCTCCACCCCGGTCGGCGACCGCCCGGAATACCTGGCCATGAAGTCCGTCTTCGGCGGCCACCTGGACGAGGTGGCCGTGTCCGCCACCAAGAGCCAGACCGGGCACCTGCTCGGCGCCTCCGGTGCCATCGAGTCCGTGCTCTCCGTGCTGGCCGTCTACCACGGACAGGCCCCGGTGACCATCAACCTCGAGAACCAGGACCCGGAGATCCCGCTCAACGTGGTGACCGGGCAGCCTCGTCAGCTGCCCCAGGGCGCCCGCGTGGCGGTCAACAACTCCTTCGGGTTCGGCGGTCACAACGCCGTGTCCCTGTTCCGGAGCGTCTGACACCGGGTCAGCCCCCCGTGCTGTTGCTGTCTTAACGACAGAACCCGCCAGGATCACCTGGCGGGTTCTGTCGTTCTGGGAGGAAGGGCGCAACTCAGGAGCGCGGCTCCCGCAGGCGGCAGCTCAAGCTAGCTCCGGTTGGAGAAGCGTGGCGATTGCTGAGGCCGATGCGGCGGCTGTGGCTGCGAAGGGTTGTTAGCCGACCTGGTGCAGCCAGCGCACCGGGGCTCCCTCGGCGGCCTGCCGGAAGGGCTCAAGCTCTTCGTCCCAGGCCTCGCCCAGGGCCAGGCTCAGCTCATGGAAGACGGCGGAGGGGTCGCCGCTGCCCTGCTCGTACGCGTAACGGATGCGATCCTCAGACACCATGATGTTGCCCGTGACGTCAGTGGTGGCATGGAAGATGCCCAGCTCGGGAGTGTGGGACCACCGGCTGCCATCCGCTCCAGCGGAGGCCTCTTCAGTGATCTCGTAGCGCAAGTGAGCCCACCCGCGCAGGGCGGAGGCCAGCCGGGCACCCGATCCCTGGGGTGCGGTCCAGACGATCTCAGCTCGATAGGCACCTTGGGATGCCGGCTGCGCCGTCCACTCGAGCTGGTCCTGGGCACCGAGGACCGAGCCCACCGCCCACTCGATGTGTGGGCATAGCGCGGCCGGGGCCGAGTGGATGGACACAATTCCACGGACCATGGTTTCAGACATACGTTCCTCCCAGTGCTGTGCGGTACGTCTTCCCCAACGACCCCACAGGCGGGTGAACCACAAGGGTTCCCGGGAGGCAGCGACCTGCGCCAGATGCCTCGATATGTTCAGTTACTGAAGCTGTTACCGGAAGCTCCGAGGTCAGTCTAAGGAATGACAGCGGTGTGCTTCCGGGACCATTGTGCCCCACAACTGCGCCCAGAGCCAAGATCGACACCCGTTCAGGCCCGTGGATGTGCCTGGCGGTACCCCTCGCGCAGCCGTTCGACCGAGATGTGGGTGTAGAGCTGCGTGGTCTGCAAGGAGGAGTGGCCGAGTAGTTCCTGCACACTGCGCAGGTCTGCGCCGCCGTCGAGCAGATGAGTGGCTGCCGTGTGGCGCAGCACGTGGGGGCCACGGGCGGCGGTGTCCCCGAGCCCGGCCAGGGCCCGGTTGACGACCTCACGGACCTGGCGCACGCCCAGGCGTCCGCCCCGGACACCCAGGAACAGGGCATCCCGGGCTGGGGCTGTGGCGGAGAGGGGACGGTGGCCAGATGGGTCACCGAGCACGAGGACCCGGCGGCCGTGATCCAGCCAGCGTTCGAGGGCGGTCGCCGCCGGCGCACCGAAAGGGACCGTCCGCTGCTTGCCGCCCTTGCCGGTGACTACCAGTGTGCGGCGTTCATGGTCCACGTCCTGACGGTCCAGTCCCACGAGCTCGGAAACGCGCAGGCCGGTCGCATACAGCACCTCCAGCAGGGCGGCGTCCCGCAGGGCCACCGCTCGTTCCCTGGCGTCCTCCGGAGCAGGCGCCCCGGCGTTGTCCAACAGCCGTCCGGCCTGGTCGGCACTCAACGCATCAGGCAGCGTGCTGCTGCGCTTCGGGGAGCTCAGCCGGAGCGACGGGTCCTGTTCGAGGTGTCCCTCGCGCACGGCCCACGCCATGAAGACCCGCACGGAGGCCGTCTTCCGGGCGAGCGTGGACCGCGAGCGCCCGGCAGCGGACAGCCGGCCCAGCCAGCCGCGCAGGTCGGCCAGGTCGAGACCTCCGAGGACCTCTGGCCAGGCTCCCTCCACGGGGGCCAGCTGCTCGTGTTCGGCCACCTCGGAGACGAGGCCCTCCACGTCCGAGAGATAG
Organism: Citricoccus muralis; assembly: GCF_003386075.1. Lineage (GTDB taxonomy): Bacteria > Actinomycetota > Actinomycetes > Actinomycetales > Micrococcaceae > Citricoccus > Citricoccus muralis. The sequence continues at coordinate 669,326 of NZ_QREH01000001.1, read as the reverse complement.
GCGCGGACGGTCTGGTCCGAGCGGTTGCGTTCGTGCATCAGGTGATCGGCGAAGCCCTCGACCCAGGCACGGTCCCGGGCCGCGAGCCGGGGCGGCGTTCCGGCTCGCACGGCGCGCGGTGCAGTGGAGGAGGACATGCTCCCACTCTGCCACTGTGCCGTTCTCTGGCTGGGCTACGACTCCCTTCTGGGTCACTGTCAGTCTGACTGCTTCGCCGCTATCTCTGACGTCACCTCTGTTGTTAGCCCTGCCGGTGTCTCTGCCGCTGACCCTGCCGCTGTTGTTTCCGCTAACACGTCCCCGCGGCCGCACCGCGGCGCCAGCCCGACTCCCGTTGCTCGGCCAACGATTGGCGTTGGAGCTTCTTCAGGGTGCCCATGACCGTGCCGGGGCCCAACCCGGCCACGGCGCAGAGTCTGTCCACCGGCGCGGCGTTGCGGAGGGGCAGCGCCTCATAGACCAGCAGCTCTTCCACCGTGAGGTGGTCATGGGGCCGAGCGGTGCTCGGCGGACCACCCGAAACCCCCGAGCCATCCGAGTTACCCGAATTTCCAGGGCCTCTAGCACCTCCAGCATCTCCAGCGCCTCCAGCGCTGGCCCCGTGCAGCGCTGACCCTCGACCGCCAGCGGCACGCTCGGCATCGCCGCCACCGCTCGGCATCAAGGCCAGGGCCTCCTCCACGTCACTGACAACGACTGCCGGGGATTCCCGAAGCAACCGGTGGCAACCGGCAGACTGCGGGGAGGTCACCGGCCCGGGGACCACCCCGACTTCCCGGCCCAAGCCCAAGGCGTGACCGGCCGTGTTCTGCGCGCCGGAACGCCACCGCGCCTCCACCACCAGCACGGCTGAGGACAGGGCCGCGATAATGCGGTTGCGTTGCAGGAACCTGTGCCGAGTCGGGCTGGCACCCGGTGGCAGCTCGGACAGCAGCAACCCCTGGGCCACCACCTCTCGCAACAGGTCCTCATTGCCGGCCGGGTAGTAACGGTCCAGACCTCCGGCCATGACGGCCACCGTCTGCGGCGCGCCCGTGCCCGAGGCCAGCGCCGCCCGATGGGCCATGGCGTCTATGCCGTAGGCCCCTCCGGACATCACCGTCAGTCCCCGTGCGGCCAACCCACCCGCCAGGGTCCGCGTCACTGACTGCCCATACCCGGTGGCGTCGCGACTCCCCACCACAGCCAGGGTGGAGCTGCCGCGGGGAACAGGTCCTGCACCCCGGAACCACAAGGCCACCGGGGCAGCCGGCCCCAGGTCGTCCACGCCGCTGGGCCACTCCGGATCCTCCGGGATCAACAACCCACCGCCCAATCGTTCGAGCGAGGCCAAGTCCCGTTCGGGGGCGAGGCTTGAGGCGCGGGCCGCCCACCCGGCCAGGGACGTGCTCCAGGTCCGTTCGGTCAGCGTCACACCCTCCGAGGCGAGGACCAGCCTCAGGTCCTGCCGCTCATCGGCGCCCGGGGTGTCCCGACCCGTGAGGATCTGGACCGCACGCGAGGCACCCCAGACCCGGACCGCGGTGGCGCCCAGGACCGATCCCGGCTCGAGCAGCCGGGTCAGCGCCGCCCGGGCGATGCGGATCTCGTCCATACTCGTCTCCGCGCCGAGGAGACCGATCGTGCGGCGGCTCGGGTGTCTGGCGTTCTCCAGGCTCGCACCACTACTCATGTCAGACTCCATCTCCCTGTCCACGTTTTCATTCATGCTGCGTTCTCCCCATCTCCCCGTCGCCGGAGGTACAGGGCCGCGTCCACGTCTTCCGCCTCCGGCCGGTCCGCATCCCGCAGATCCGCCATGGTCCAGGCCAGTCGCATGACGCGGGCATGACCCCGGGCGGTGAGTTCTGCTCGATCCAGGGCCGCGTCGGCTCCGGCGCGTGCCCGAGGCTCGATGGCCAACGGTCCGTCCCGCAACACGGCCGCCGGGATGTGGGCATTGCGGGACAGTCCGAAGGGACTCAGCCGCGTGGCCTGCCTCTCGACCGCAGGCAGGATGCGGCTCAGGACGGTGGCCGAGTCCTCTCCTCCGGCCCCGGAGGTCAGGGCAGCCGCGTCCACCGCCGGAACCGTGACCTGGATGTCCACCCGATCCAATAGAGGGCCGGAGAGTTTGGCCGTGTAGCGCCGCCGTTGCAAGGACGTACACCGGCACTTGCTGCCGCGCCCGCCGCCCCAACCGCAGGGGCAGGGGTTCGCTGCGAGCACCAATTGGAAGCGGGACGGGTAGCGCACCGCCCCGGAGGACCGGTGCAGGGTGATGGCGCCGGACTCCAGGGGCTGACGCAGGGCATCCAGAACGCGCCGGTCAAACTCGGGTGCCTCATCCAGGAACAGCACTCCGCCGTGCGCCAAGGATGCGGCCCCGGGCCGGGCGATGCCTGAGCCACCACCAACCAAAGCCGCCATGGAGGCGGAATGGTGGGGCGCCTGGAACGGGGCCCTGCGGATCAGCCGGGCTGCGTCCTGCGGCCGTCCAGTCAGTGACCGTACCGCGGTCGCCTCCAGAGCCGTCTGGTCGTCCAACGGCGGCAGGATGCCGGGCAGGCGTTCGGCCAACATCGTCTTGCCCGCCCCCGGACTCCCCTCCAACAGAACGTGATGTCCCCCGGCCGCAGCCACCTCCAGGGCAAAGCGGGCCTCGAACTGCCCCGAGACCTCCGAGAGATCGGGTTCGTGTCCCCCCTTCAGAGAGGCGGAGGTGGCCCTGTCCTCGCCACCCGACGCCGGCGCCCGTGCCGCCACGGCACTGGCCAGTGGGGGCTCCGGTTCGCCGCCGAAGGCCCGAATCACCTCATGCAACGAGCGGAACCCACGCACCCTGGCGCCGGGCACCAGGGAGGCCTCATCCGCCGATTCCTCGGCCACCACGACATCCGGATACCCGGAATCGACCGCCGCCATCACAGAGGGCAGGATCCCCGGCGCGTGGCGCAACCGGCCGTCCAGCCCCAGTTCGGCGAGGAACACGAGCCCGTGCACGCCGTGCACCTGGCGGTCGGCGGCATAGGCGGCCATCACGATCCCCAAGTCGAATCCCGGCCCGCGTTTGTGCAGTGCCGCCGGGACCAGGTTCACGGTCAAATGCCTCCGGGTCAGCGGCAACCCGGAGTTGCGGGCGGCGGCCTTGATCCGGTCCCGGCTCTCCTGGAGCGATTGGTCCGGCAGGCCGAGCAGGACGAAGCCGGGCAGCGTCTGGCCGATGTCCGCCTCGACCTCCACCAGATGGCCGTGCATGCCGGTGAGCGCCACGGCCAGGGTCCGCCCCATGACGGCAGCCGCACTCATGGGCGGATGTCCTTGAGGACCTCGACGGTCAGGCCCCCACCAGCCGGGAGCAGGACGGAGACCGCGTCCACCCGCCAGCCGGCCAACCCCCGCAACTCCGGGTGCGCAGCCGCCCATTGAAGTGACAACCGGTAGAGCCGGCGGAGTTTGCGCGGGTTGATGGCCTCGAAGGGGTGCCCGTAGCCGAGACCGCGGCGAGTCTTGACCTCCACCGCCACCCACCACCCCTGGTGGATCCCCACGAGGTCGATTTCACCATCCGGGCAGCGCCAATTGCGGTCCACGATCTCGTAGCCCTGGTCCTGCAGCCACCGGGCGGCCACGTCTTCCCCGAAGCGGCCGAGTGCCGTGTGGGCTGATGATTGCTGCGGCCGGCGACCGGCCGCGGTGGATTGCTCCATTGATGTACCTCCACGTACCAGCCTGCTCGCTCGCAGGGCTGCGTGGGGCGTGGCGGCTGGTCACTGTGGATGCTGAGAGTGAACCGGTGCGCTGTGGAGGAACGCGTCGGCTCTGCGGTCACGACCGGCTCTCCGGTTACGGCAGGGGCGGCCCGTCCTGGGGCAGCTGAAGGTCGTCGCTCTGCGGGAGTTCCTCCACGTTGACGTCCTTGAAGCTGAGCACCCGCACCCGCTTGACGAAGCGGGCGGTGCGGTAGATGTCCCACACCCAGGCGTCCTCCATCAGGACTTCAAAGAACACCTCACCGCCTTCAGATCGGGCCTTCACCTCGACCGCATTGGCCAGGTAGAAGCGGCGTTCGGTCTCCACCACGTACCGGAAGAGGCCGACCACATCGCGGTACTCCCGGTAGAGCTGAAGCTCCATCTCGGATTCGTAGTTCTCGAGTTCGTCGCCGCTCATGCCGTCCATTCTCCCTGCTGCAGGCCCTGCTCCCGGCCCTGTTCCGGCCTCTGCGGCCAGACCGGGGTCGATTCCTGGCCCCGGGACAGGCCCAGGTTCCAGCTCATCCGATGGTAGGGGCTCGGCCCCCGGTCCAGGATGGCCTGCCGGTGCACCGCGGCCCCGTAGCCCTTGTTGCCCTCCCAACCGTAGTCGGGAAAGGCCTCCGCCAGGCCGGTCATCAGCCCGTCGCGTTCCACCTTGGCCAGGATCGAGGCGGCGGCCACGGTGGCACATGTCGCATCGGCCTTGACCTGGAGGTGCACCGCACCGGGGCCGGGGGCCAACCCGACGCTCGCCTGAAGAGGGGAACGCGGCAGCCAATTGTCACGCCCGTCCAGCACCAGCGCATCCGGGATGCGCCCCAGATCAGTCGCCACTCGGTGCCAGGCCCGCCGACCCGCGAGGGCCAGGGCTGCGGAGATCCCGTACCGGTCGATCTCCCCCGGTTCCGCGTGCCCGACGGCGGCCGCGGCACCCCAGGCGAGGATCTCGGGGACCAGCGCCTCCCGACGCTTGGCGGACAAGACCTTGGAGTCACGGACGGCCGGTTGCGGGCCGGCGTCGGGCAGGGCCGCGACGACGACCCCCACGCTCACCGGACCGGCGAGGGCACCCCGGCCCACCTCGTCCATGCCGGCGACCAGCAGCGGGCGCCCGGTGCGCCCGACGTCGCCAGCACCTGCGGGTGAGGCGAGGGCCAGCCGCTCCGCGACGAGGGACAGCTCGACGGACAGGTCGGGGCCGTGCACGACGGTCCGCGTGGTCATGCGAGCCGACGTCCAGCTCGGCGGCTGGCGGGATTCATTCGGACTCCGTCCGGGCCGCCTCGGGATCCGGGACGTGCTCGAAGGCGTCGCGGTTGCCGCCGGCATCTCCCCAGCGGGAGAGGGGCCAGGCGATGACCTCGGCGCGGCCGGTCACGTCGTCCAGGCTGATGAAGCCGTTGCCCGGGCCGTCCTGGTGCATGCGGGAATCGGCGGAGGCGTCCCGGTGGTCGCCCATGACCCAGATCTGGCCTTCGGGCACTGTGACGTCGAAGGGGATGTCCGAAGGGGCTGACCCCGGGTGCAGGTACGGCTCCTCGACCGGGGTGCCGTTGACGGTGAGCATCCCCTCGGCGGTGCAGCACTCCACCCGGTCCCCCGGCAGGCCGATGAGCCGCTTGACGAGGTGCTGCTCGGAGGAGTTCGGCATCAGGCCGATGAACTCGAGGGCCTCGCGGACGGGGTTGGACGCCACCGGGGCCGGCTCTCCGAGCCATCCCTTGGTGTCCTCGAAGACCACCACGTCACCGCGCTCCACATCGAAGGGGCCGGGGACCAGGAGGTTGACGAAGATCCGGTCATTGATCTGCAGCGTCTGCTCCATGGACCCGGAGGGGATGTAGTACGCGCGGAACAGGAAGGTCTTGACCAGGAAGGAGGCCAGCAGGGTGATGAGCACGATCAGGACGACTTCACGGACCGCGAGCCAGAGCCGGTGCCCTCCAGACGGTGCACCGGCATGGTCCGTGGCCGGGCCGGCGACATGACCAGCATCGTGGCCTGCGGCGGTTTCGATGGGGGTCTCGGCGGGGGTCGTCCCAGAGCCTTCCCCTCGAGGGGCCTCAGGTGCCCCCGGGTAGTTCTCCTGGGCCATCTCGCCATCCTCTCCGCTGGTCCGGCTGTCCACTCTACCGCTCGCCCGCTCCAGGACCGGGCTCCAGCGGGGTGCGTCGCTCCACGGGCCACGCGATGCCGGTCACCTTCCCGATGACCTTGGTCTCCTCGACCATGCCGCCGCCCGGGGCGCCCAGGAGGCCGCGCGAATCGAGGGAGTGGTGGCGGTTGTCCCCCAGGAGGAACAGCCGCCCCTCGGGCACCTCGGCGGTGAACGAGGTGCGGGAGGCCGGCGGCTCGGCGAGATAGTCCTCCGGGACGGCCTCGCCGTTGACCTTGAGCAGGCCGTCAGCGCTGCAGCAGGAGACGGTGTCCCCGCCCACGCCGGCCACCCGCTTCACGTAGGCGGAGGTGTCCGGTGCCAGGCCGAGCCATTGCAGCGCCTCGTCCACCGCGCGGGCCGGCGCCGGCCGGGAATCGTAGGGCGCGAAGCTGCCCTCCCCGTCCACGACGACCACGTCGCCCCGCTCCACGGGTTCGGCCGCGTAGGCCCCTCGGTCCACACTGATGCGGTCTCCGGGGAGCAGCAGTGGCTCCATGGACTCGGAGGGGATGCGATACAGATCCGCCACGGTGCTGCGCAGCAGGGCAGCGGCCAGCACGGCGGCGATCAGCACCGCGCCGACGAGGACGGCCCAGGCCCGGGCGGGATGTGCCTCGAACGCCGCCCGGAGACGACGACGCCGCGGGCGCCGGTTCCCCAGGGGGTTCCGGCGCCCGCGGCGCTGACGAGGCGACGAGTCTGACGACAAGTCGGTCATCGGATCATGATCATGCGGAGACGCAGATCAGGCCTTCTTGGTCGAGAAGTCGCGCTTCTCCTTGATCTTGGCGGCCTTGCCGTGGCGATCGCGCATGTAGTACAGCTTGGCGCGGCGCACGTCACCGCGGGAGACGAGCTCGATCTTGTCGATGACCGGGGAGTGCACCGGGAAGGTACGCTCCACGCCGACGCCGAAGGACACCTTACGGATACGGAAGGTCTCGCGCACGCCATGGCCGTGGCGGCCCATGACGAAGCCCTGGAAGACCTGCACGCGGGCGGTCTTGCCTTCGACGATGTTCACGTGCACCTTGACGGTGTCACCGGGGCGGAAATCGGGAACGTCGTTGCGCAGCGAGGGCGCATCGAGGGAGTCGAGAATATGCATAGTGATACTCCTGGTGAACGCCACAGGTCATCCACGTCATCAGCGGCACGCCGGCCGGTGCCTCCGGAAGTGGAGGCGTCGGGATGGGCATGCCCAAGCTAGGGACCGGTTGACCCGTCTGGGTGCCGGTGGGCCAGACTGTCGGCATCCGCCCCCTGTGGCAGGTCGGATGTCCAGTTGACACAGCTGACCATTATGCCAGATCCGAGACCGTCTTGTCTCCTGGCACGGTGGACTCGGGCGGCAACAGGTCCGGGCGCCGGGCCCGGGTGCGGGCCAACTGCTGGTCGTGCCGCCAGGCGGCGATCCGCCCGTGGTCGCCGGACAGCAGGATCTCAGGGACGTCGCGCTCACGCCACGAGGAGGGCTTGGTGTAGACCGGGTACTCGAGCAGTCCGTCGCTGTGGGACTCCTCCACGAGGGATTCCGGGTTGCCGACCACCCCGGGAACCAGTCGCCCCACGGCCTCGATCATCGCCAGGGCCGCCACCTCTCCGCCGTTGAGGACGTAGTCACCGAGGGAGACCAGCCGCACCTCGAAGAGCTCGGCGGCCCATTCGAACAGTCGCTCGTCGATCCCCTCATAGCGTCCGCAGGCCACCACGAGGTGGTCCGCCCCGGCCAGCTCCTGGGCCACGGACTGTCGGAACAACGTGCCCGACGGCGTCGGCACCAGCAAGACCGGACGCGCACCATCGGCGTCGTCGGCGTCAGCTGCGGAGGCTGCGATCGCCTCGAGCGCCAACGCCCAGGGCTCCGGCTTCATGACCATGCCGGCACCCCCGCCATAGGGGGTGTCGTCCACGGTGCGATGCCGGTCGGAGGTGTGGTCGCGCAGGTCGTGGATGCGGATGTCCAGCAGGCCCTCCCGGCGGGCCTTGCCGATCAACGAGACGTCGAGGGCCTGGAGGTACTCGGGGAAGATCGTGACGACGTCGATCCTCATGCAGGATCCTCCGCTGCAGAGCTGCCATCAGCCGTGGGGTCGTTGAGCGTCAACAGGCCCGGCGGTGGCGTCAGAGTGATCGTGCCGGACTCGGGATCAACCTCCGGGACGATCTCCTCGACGAACGGCACGAGCGCGCTGGTTCCGCCGTCGAGCTCCACCTCCAGCAGGTCCTGGACCTCTCCGGTGACCAACCCGGTCACCGTGCCGACCTTCGTGCCGTCGACCATGACGGCCAGTCCGACCAGGTCCTCCTCGTACCAGGCGTCATCCTCCCCCGCCTCCTCCGGCTCGGCGAAGAGCTCGGTGCCGCGGAGTGCCTCGGCCTGGTTGCGGTCGGCCGCCTCCTCCAGGGCCAGCAAGAGGATGTCCTTGTTCCACCGGGCCCGGACCACGGTCAGCGTCCCGTCCCGGCCGGCGCCCTGACCGCCACGGCGGCCCTGCAGCACCGCTCCTGGGCTGAACCGCTCTCCGGGCTCGTCCGTGAACACCTGGACGGTCACCTCACCATGGATGCCATGGGGCTTGCCGATCCTCGCGACGCGGACCTGCTCGCGGTCGTCCCGGGGCGGGGTCTCAGCACCTGGCTGCGGCATGTTCGTGGGGTCCTTTCGGAGGGAAGGCAAGAAGAAGACAAGAAGACAAGAAGAAGGTCAAAAGAAGGTAAGAAGGTCAGGGACGACAATGGCCCGCGCCGGACGGTGTCCGGACACGGGCCATCATGTCATGCGGCCGCGCCGCTACCGCAGAGCGGGACGGAGCGGTTCGGTACAGCTACCGGCGGCGGTCGGTGTCCACGACGTCGACCCGGACCGCGTGGCCGGCGAGGCCGCCCAGCACGGTGCGCAACGCGGTGGCGGTCCGGCCCTGGCGGCCGATCACCCGACCCAGGTCGGCGGGATCGACACGAACCTCGAGGACTTCGCCGCGACGGTTGTTCCGCAGGTCGACCTGAACATCTTCCGGGGAATCCACGATTCCCCGGACCAGATGTTCGAGCGCTTCCTGCAGCATGGTCACTCGGACTTCTCGTCGGCCGGAGCCTCGGCGGAGTCGGCGGCGACCTCGGTGGCTTCAGCGGCGTCGGCAGGGGCCTCAGCGGCATCCTTCTTCGGCGTGATGGCCTCCGGGATGATGACCGAGCCCTTCTGCGGAGTCACGAAGGACTCCTTCGGCTGCTTGGTCCTCAGAGTGCCCTCGGCACCCGGCTCACCCTTGAACTTCTGCCAGTCACCGGTGATCTTGAGGATGGCGTGCACCTGCTCGGTGGGCTGGGCGCCCACGGACAGCCAGTACTGTGCCCGCTCGGAGTTGACCTCGATGAACGAGGGCTCCTCGGTGGGGTGGTACTTGCCGATCTCCTCGATCGCACGGCCATCGCGGCGGGTGCGGGAGTCCATGACGACAATGCGGTAGTACGGGGCGCGAATCTTGCCGAAACGCTTCAGACGGATCTTTACGGCCACGGGTGTGGTAGCTCCTGGTTCTTGGTTTTGGCGCAGCGTACACGCCGGCCGTGGGGTTGGCGCGGGGTGGTGTGCTACTGACAGAACGGCCGGCCGGAGTGATAGAGGGTCGCCCGGACGGCAGTTCAGTACCGTCCCATTCTGCCAGACACCCGGCTATTTCTCCTAGTTCACCCGAGGGGTGTCCTCCTTCGTCTCGGGCGCGGCCTCCGCGCTAGGCCCAGCATCGGTCCCGACGCCGGCCGGCACCTCGGCCTCGGAGAGCACGAGCAGCGTGTTCCACGGGTCGCGGACCTCGAGGCCGCGCCCGGTGCGCTGGACGGCCCGGCCGGCACTCTTGAGCCGGTCCTCGGCGGACCCCAGCCCCTCGCCCTGCGGCAGCGTGATCTCCACGGATCCCAGACCGAGTGTGTTGCGGCGGGGCCCGACACCGGTGGAGTTCCACGTGTTCATCGCCATGTGGTGGTGATACCCGCCCGCGGACACGAACAGGGCCATGGTGCCGAGCGCGGTGGTCTTCTCGAAGCCGAGCTCCCGGATATAGAAGTCCTCTGCCTCCAGGACGTCCCCCACCTGAAGGTGGACGTGTCCCACGGCGGCGGGCGCGGTGGTCAGCCGGTTCACGGCCTCCTCGGTGAGGTGCGTGTCCAGGTACCGGTCCCACGGCAGGTAGATGGTCGTCATGGCCACCTGGCGGTCGGAACCCCACTGCCACTGGTCACGCGGCCGGTCGACGTAGAGTTCGATGCCGTTGTTGTCCGGGTCCTGGAAGTAGAAGGCCTCAGAGACGAGATGGTCAGAACTGCCGACGAACCGCGTGGGGTCCAGGCGCACGGCCGAGTAAACCGTGGCGGCGAGATCGGCAGCCTCCTCGAAGAGGATGGCCACGTGATAGAGGCCGGCCTCACCCTCAGTCGGGAGCTTGAGGCCGCGTGCCTCCTCGATGCCGACAAGCGGCACGCCGGACCGACCCAGGACGACATGGGGGCCATCCTCGGCCAGGGCGACGAGGCCCAGGGCCTGCTCGTAATAGGCCCGCAGGCGTGCCACGTTGTCCGACTTCAGGGTCACCATCCCCATGGACAGGCCGGCGGGCAGCAGATCGGCGACGGGGCGCCCACTGATGGGCTGATGCTGCATGGACTGGCGCCGCAGGGCAACGGGATCCGCAGCGGTCTCAGAGGCGGTGAAGGACATGACTGGTCTCCTCGGGTTCGGCCCGGTATCTACTCGGGCTGGTGGCGTCTGCGGGCGGCACTGCGGATTCACTGGCTCGTGTCACCCGGTCAGCGCCTTCATCACATCACAACTCAGTTGACGCTTCAAGTATTCCACTGCCCGGTGCGGTGTGACCAGAACCACCCGGCCCACCAGAGGAACCAGTCCAGCCCGGAAACGCCAGAGGGCCGCAACCACCGTGGTGGTTGCGGCCCTCGAGTCGTGCCGGCTCAGTTGCCGCCGAGGTACTTCTCGAACCCCTTGGGAAGGTTCAGTGACGACGGGTCGAAGCCGCCGTCCAGACCGCCCTCGACGCCCTGACCGAAGGCAGAACCTGCGGCCGGGGAGCCAGACCGCTTGCGGCGGTCCTCGAGTTCACGCATCTCCTGGGCCGCCTTGGCCGGGTTGCCCGACTTGGGCTTGGCCTTCTTGCCCTTGCCCTTGCCCTTGCGGGCGCCGCCGGCCCCACCGGCTCCACCTCCGGGCATCCCGGGCATTCCCGGCATGCCGCCGCCGGCCGCCATCTTCTTCATCATCTTCTGGGCCTGACCAAAACGCTCCAACAGGCCGTTGATCTCGGAGACCTGGACACCGGCGCCGCGGGCGATGCGGGCCCGGCGGGAGCCGTTGATGATCTTGGGGGCCACCCGCTCGTGCGGAGTCATGGACCGGATGATGGCCTCGATGCGGTCGATCTGCCGCTCATCGAACTGCTCGAGCTGCTGACGCATGCCCTGAGCCCCGGGCATCATCATCAGGAGCTTCTTCATGGAGCCCATCTTCTTGATCTGCTGCATCTGATCAAGGAAGTCGTCGAGGGTGAAGTCCTCTTGGTCCACGAACTTCTGGGCCATCTTCTCAGCATCGGCCCGGTCCCAGTTGCGCTCAGCCTGCTCGATCAGGCTCATCACGTCACCCATGTCCAGGATGCGTGAGGCCATACGGTCCGGGTGGAAGACCTCGAAGTCGCCGAGGTTCTCACCCGTGGAGGCGAACATCACGGGCTTGCCCGTCACCGAGCGCACCGAGAGGGCGGCACCGCCGCGAGCGTCGCCGTCGAGCTTGGAGAGCACCACGCCCGTGAAGCCGACACCCTCGTTGAAGGCCTGGGCCGTGGCCACGGCATCCTGGCCGATCATGGCGTCAAGGACGAAGAGGACCTCGTCCGGCTGGACCGCCGCGCGGATGTCCGCGGCCTGCTGCATGAGCTCGGCGTCCATGCCGAGACGGCCGGCGGTGTCCACGATCACGATGTCGTTGTACTTGGCCGTGGCCTCGGCCACGCCGTTCCGGGCCACCTGCACCGGATCCCCGCTGGGATCCTCGAACTCACTGGAGACGCCCGGGTGCGGGGCGTAGACCGGCACGCCGGCCCGCTCGCCATTGACCTGGAGCTGCTTGACCGCATTGGGGCGCTGGAGGTCAGCCGCCACCAGCATCGGGGTGTGGCCCTGTTCCTTCAGGTGCTTGGAGAGCTTGCCCGCCAGAGTGGTCTTACCCGCACCCTGCAGGCCGACGAGCATGATGACCGTCGGGGGATTCTTCGCGAGGTTCAACCGCCGCGTCTCACCACCGAGGATGGCGACCAGTTCCTCGTTGACGATCTTGACGATCTGCTGGCCGGGATTCAGGGCCTGGCTGACTTCTTCGCCGAGGGCCCGCTCCTTGACGTGACTGATGAACTCCCGCACCACCGGAACGGCCACGTCAGCATCCAGCAGGGCCCGCCGGATCTCACGGGCAGTGGCGTCGATATCCGCTTCGGACAGGCGCCCCTTGCCCTTCAGGTTCTTGAAGGTGGCGGCCAGGCGATCGGACAGGGAGTTGAACACTGCGGTGCTCTTCCTTCGGTGGTTGGGGGTGGCGGCGGAAACTACCAGTTCCCAAGGGTATCAAGTCAGACCGAGCGGGGGCCCCGCTCGCTGGCGGGGCCCCCTGGCGAACGTGACTCCCTACTTCACGCCGACCGAGGTGGCCTCCCGGTCTGCCGGAGCCGCAGCAGTCACCGTCTCCTGCTCTCCGGTGTCCGGGGATTCGGAATAGGACGTTCCCATCCCGCCGCCACCGAATTCGTAGGCGTTCTCGCTGTGCAGGGACCGGTCCAGACCGGCCTCTTCCTCTTCAGCGGTGACGCGCCACCCCATAGTGGCCTTGAGGGCGATACCGATCACGAAGGTGACCACGCCGGCGTAGACGACGGCGACCAGTACGGCCACCACCTGAGCCAGCAGCAGAGAGGCGTCGCCGCCATAGAACAGGCCGGCGCGGCCGTCCTCCAGGGGCCGGCCGAGCAGGCCGATCATGACGGTGCCGATGATGCCTGCGACCAGGTGCAGCCCGACGACGTCCAGGGAATCATCGAAGCCGAGCTTGTACTTCAGGCCGACGGCCAGGGCACAGGCGGCACCGGCGATGAAGCCGATGATGAGGGCGCCCACGGGATCGACGAAGGCACAGGCCGGGGTGATGGCCACCAGTCCGGCCACGATGCCGGAGGCACTGCCGATCGAGGTGGCGCGCTTGCCGCGGATCCGTTCGGTCAGCAACCAGCCGAGCATGGCGGCTGCCGGGGCCGCGAGGGTGTTGACCCAGATGAGGCCGGCCTCCGTGGCATCGCCGGCGGCGCCGCCGTTGAAGCCGAACCAGCCGAACCACAGCAGGGTGGCGCCGAGCATCACGAAGGGGATGTTGTGGGCGCGGTGACCGGGGTCCGTGCCGAAGCCTTTGCGCTTGCCGAGCAGCAGGGCGATGACCAGGGCAGCCACGCCGGCGGAGATGTGGACGACCAGTCCACCGGCGAAGTCGACGGCCTCGCCCACGGCGCTGCCGATGACACCGTCGGCGGAGAGCAGTCCACCGCCCCAGACCATGAAGGCCAGCGGGCAGTAGACGGCGGTGACCCAGATCGGGACGAAGACCACCCAGGTGCTGAACTTGGCGCGGTCAGCGATGGCACCCGAGATCAGGGCCACCGTGATGATGGCGAAGGTGGCGCCGAAACCGATGCCGATCAGGTCCTCGGTGCCGAAGGAGCCGTAGAGCCCGAAATCGGCGAACGGGTTGCCGAATATCTGGGCGATGCCGTCACCGCCGGTCATGTTGTAGCCCCAGAGCACCCAGACCACGGCGACCAGGCCGATGGACACAAAGGACATCATCATCATGTTCAGGGCGGCCTTGGCGCGGGTCATGCCGCCATAGAAGAAGGCCAATCCGGGGGTCATCAGCAGCACCAGGGCGGCACACACCATGGTCCAGACATGCCCCGATGTCAGTTCAATCGTTTCCACTGTTCATCCTCTCGCCGAAGGACCACCCGTGGTTCCCGGGCGGGGATGGCCCGGGAGATCGTGCGGTGTCGCGACGGGTTGCGACCGGTCCCGCTTAAGAGAATGCGCGTGGCGTGTTTCACGGTCCTCGTCAGGATGTTTCCCCGAGATGACGATCGTCCGGCGGCGGTAAACAGCATGTTTCGCCGCGGGCAGCACGACGGCTCAGTCGAGCAGGGCCTCCACGAAGCCCTCGGCGTTGAACGGGGCGAGATCGTCCGGGCCCTCGCCCAGGCCGACGAGCTTGACCGGGACGCCGAGCTCACGCTGGATGGCCACCACGATGCCGCCCTTGGCGGTGCCGTCAAGCTTGGTCAGGGCGATGCCGGTGATGTTGACGACCTCGGCGAAGACCTTGGCCTGGGCCAGGCCGTTCTGTCCGGTGGTGGCGTCCAGAACGAGCAGCACCTCGTCCACGGCCGCCTGCTTCTCGATGACGCGCTTGATCTTGCCCAGCTCGTCCATGAGGTTGGCCTTGTTCTGCAGACGCCCGGCGGTGTCCACGATGACCACGTCCGCCTCCTGCTCGATGCCGGTCTTCACGGCCTCGAAGGCCACCGAGGCCGGATCGGCCCCATCCTCGTGGGAGCGGACGGTGTCCACGCCCACGTGTGCACCCCACGTGGCCAGCTGCTCGGCAGCGGCCGCACGGAAGGTGTCAGCGGCGCCGAAGACGACATGGCGGTCCTCGGCCACGAGCACGCGCCCGATCTTGCCGACGGTGGTGGTCTTGCCAACACCGTTGACGCCGACGACCATCATCACGGCCGGGCGCCCATCCTTGCGGGAGGCGTCCAGGCGGCGGTCCATGTTCGGATCGACCATCTTGACCAGTTCCTCGTGGAGCATGGCCTTGACCTGTTGGGGGTCGCGGGACCCCTCCACGGTGACGCGTTCGCGCAGGTTGTCCACGAGTTCCATGGTGGGCTCGGTGCCGAGGTCCGCCAGCAGGAGGGTCTCCTCCACCTCGTCCCAGACGTCATCGGTGATGTTGTCCGTGGACAGCAGCGCCAACAGGCCCTTGCCGAAGATGCTGTTGGACTTGGCCAGGCGCGCACGCAGCCGCGCCAGTCGGCCGGCCACAGGAGCCGGTGTCTCCAGCTCGGGGGCGGTCGGTGCCTCGGCCTCCACCACGTCTGTGGCGGGCACGGGGGCGGCGACCGGCGCCTCGGGTTCGGCGACCGCGGTACCCGCGTGGCCGGCGTCGTCCGTCTCCGGACGATCGAGGACCGCGGTGCTCCCAGTACCGCTGGGGCCCGGATCATTGGCGTCACGAGTGGTCGGGTAGACGCCCCGGGGGCTCTTGGGCCTGCGGTCGATGAAGACCAGCAGGACCAGGCCGACGAGCAGGACAGAGGCAAGCGAAATCAAGATGATCGGATCCACCGGACCAGTCTGTCACAGCTCCCCCGTGGTTCGCGGTGGTACGCCATGGCCGGCTATGGCCGGGGCGGGCAGGCGGACCGCAGGTGGCAAGATGGAGGGCATGGCGCGCACGAGGAACACCGGGCAGGAGCGGGATCCGCTCCCCATCCCCCGGGAAATCAAGGTTCTCATCGCCGCCGCCTTCGTCATCGCCATCGGCTTCGGCATCATCGCGCCGGTGTTGCCCCAGTACGCCCAGTCGTTCAACGCCTCCGCCACGGCCGTGTCCGCCGTGGTCTCCGCCTTCGGGCTCACCCGGCTGCTGTTCGCCCCGTTCTCTGGGCGCATCACGAGCCGGTTCGGCGAGACCCCGGCCTACATGGCCGGAGTGCTGATCGTTTCGCTGTCCATGTTCCTCATCGCGTTCTCGCAGGAGTACTGGCAGCTGTTGTTCTTCCGTGCGCTCGGCGGCATCGGCTCCACCCTGTTCACGGTGTCCGCGATGGCGTTCCTGGCCCGGAAGGCGCCCCCAAGCATCCGCGGCCGGGTCTCCGGGGCGTATGCCTCGGCGTTCCTGATCGGCAACATCGCCGGCCCGGTGGTCGGCTCGGTGCTGGCGGTATTCGGTTACCGGGTGCCTTTCTTGATCTACGGCACGGCCCTGGTCGTCGCCGCCGGACTGGTGTTCTTCCTGCTCCGGGACTCTCGGCTGGCCGACCGCGGCAAGCCGGACACCCGGCCGGACATGAGGCTGGCCGAGGCCTGGGAGCGGCCCGCCTTCCGCGCCGCACTGACTTCCTTCTTCGCCAACGGCTGGGCGACCTTCGGGGTGCGGAACTCGCTGACGCCACTGCTGGCCGCCACCGCCTTCACGGGCACCGGATTCTGGCTCGACGGACCACAGATCGCCGGTGCAGCCCTGTCCCTCTTCGCGGTCGGAAACATCGCCGCGGTCACCTTCTCCTCACGGCTGTCCGACGTGCACGGCCGCAAGCCGCTGATCATCATCGGTCTCCTGGTGGCGGCGGCGGGCACCGCCGTGATCGGCTGGATGGACAACCCGTGGCTGTTCTTGGCCCTGTGCGTGGTGGCCGGATCCGGCACGGGCACACTCAACGCACCGCAGCAGGCAGCCGTGGCGGACATCGTGGGCCAGGAGCGCAAGGCCGGCCCCGTGATGTCTACCGCCCAGATGGCCTCCGACCTCGGGGCGATCTCCGGTCCGCTGATCGCCGGGCTGGTGGTGGACACGGCCGGTTTCGGATGGGCCTTCCTGCTCACCGGCGGCATCCTGGCCGTGGGCGCCATCTCCTGGGCCTTCGCCCCGGAGACCAATCTGCCGGTGGCTCCGGGAGGCCCTCGGACGGGCGCCCTGCCGAAGGTCAGTCCGCCGGAGCGGCCCGCAGCGCCTCCAGACGCTGGCTGATGACTGTGCTGACGCCGTCCCCTCGCATGGAGACCCCGTAGAGGGCGTCCGCGACCTCCATGGTGCGCTTCTGGTGGGTGATGATGATCAGCTGGCTGTCCTGTTGCAGCTCCCGGAAGATCTCCAGCAGCCGCCCGAGGTTGGTGTCGTCCAAGGCGGCTTCCACCTCGTCCATCACGTAGAACGGGCTGGGCCGGGCCTTGAAGATCGCCACGAGCATGGCGACGGCGGCCAGTGAGCGTTCACCGCCGGACAGCAGGGACAGCCGCTTGACCTTCTTGCCCGCCGGCCGAGCCTCCACCTCGATGCCCGACTCGAGCAGGTTGTCCGGATCCGTCAGGAACAGCCGCCCCTCACCGCCGGGGAACAGGGTGGCGAAGACGTGCTGGAACTGGGCGGCGGTGTCCTCGAACGCGGCGGAGAACACCCGCAGCACCGTGTCATCCACGTCCTGGATGATCTTCAGGAGGTCCCGTCGGCTGGAGTCCAGGTCCTCGAGCTGACCGGACAGGAAGCGGTGCCGTTCCTCCACGGCGGCGTACTCCTCCAGCGCCAGCGGGTTGACCCGGCCCAGCGCGGACAGTTCACGCTCGGCCCGGCGCAGCCGCTTCTGCTGTTCGGCGCGCTCGTACGGCACCGTCTCGGGCTCAGCGTCGGTCTCGGTGCCGGCCTCCGCGCCGGGATCGGTGTCGATCTCGGTGTTGGTCTCGGTGTCGGTCTCGGTGTTGGTCTCGCTCCGATCCGCGGGCGGTGCCAGCGGAACCGGCAGGTGCGGGCCGAAGTGCTCCAGCAGGTAGTCCCCGGTCATGCCGAGGTCATCGAGGGACTTGTCCCGCAACTGGTCCAGCTTGAGCTGCTGTTCCTGCCGGGCCATCCGGGCCACGTGCAGCCGGTCCTTGGCCTGTGCCACCACCGAGCGGTGGTGCTCAGCGGTGCGCTGGAGCTGTTGCCTCCGCGCCGCGAGTTCCTCGCCACGGCGGTCCAGTTCCGTGCGGTCCTGATCGGCGCGGTCCACGGCGTCCTGCACACGTTCCAGTCCCTGTGTCAGTGCCTGTGCGACCGCCGAGATCCGGGTCAGCCAGGCCCGTCGCTGTTGCTCGGCCCGCTCGCGCTCCTGGTGGGCCAGCGTGGCCGCCGAGACCTGGCGGCGCGCCTGCTCGGCCCGCGCTGCGAGCTGGGACCGGCTGGTCTCGGCGGCCCTCAGCGCCAACCTTGCCTCGGTCTCCTGGTGCCGGGCGAGGCTGGCCTGCTCCTCCGCCCTGTCCCGCGCCTCCGGGTCGGGAATGGCCGCCGTGTCGGCTGACGGGTCCGTGGTCAGTTCTTCCGAACTGGTCGGTTCCGCGGTGGGGGCGGTCTCGGCCCGCCGTGCCTCCTCCTCGGCCTGCCCGACGCCGGCCGTCGCCTCCGTGAGGCGATCCCGCAGGGCGGTGAGCTCGGCGCGCTGGCGTTCCACACCGTCGTCGGCATGGGCCAGCTGCTGGTTGAGCCGGGCCAGTTCCTCGGTGACCGCCGTGAAGCGGGCATCGGAGGCGTCGAGGGCCTCGAGTGCGGCGGTCTCGGCAGCGGTGGCCTCCTCGGCCTCCCGAGCCAGCCCCGAGCGTTGGAACCGGAGCCGCTCGACCTCATGGGTGGCCTGCTCCGCCACCCCGGCCGCCTGGTCCGCCGCGGCCTGACGCTCCAGCCGACTACCGGATCCGGCCCCGCGCCCGTCCGCCCATCCCTGACCCACCACGTGCCCGTCCCGGGTGGCCAGGCGGACCGGCACACCCCGGTAGTGCGACGGAAGCAGTCCCCCGTCCAGGAACGCGGTGGCCGTGGCCAGGTCCTCCACGAGCACCGTCCCGGCCAGCAGGGACCGCACGGTGTCCGCGACCACGTGTTCCGCACTCGACGGTTCCGAGGCGGCTCCGGCGATCGTGGAGTTCCCCTCCGGAAGCTGGACCACGGACCCCGCGTCCGTCGCCCCCTCGGGGAGTTCGGCCCCCGGCGCCGCGGAGCCGGCAACGGTAGCGGTAGATGCGGTTGAAGCATCCGTGCCCGGCACCCAGGGGAACAGCAGGCGCGCATCTGCTGCGCCGGCGTCGGCCAGCCGACCAGCCGCCTCGACGGCCGGGGCTAGGCCATCGAGGACGAGTTGCTCCGCAGGTCCGCCGAGGGCGGCGGCGATGGCAGCCTCCCAGCCGCCCTCCACGGTCAGGACCTCGGCGAGTGCGGTGGGCGCCAGATCTCCGAGAGCCGTGACGGCGGCGCCGGCCTCCGGTTCGAGGGCCTCGGCCAAGGCGTCCCGACGGGCCAGGGCGGCGCCGTGGGCCGATTCGGCGGCAGCGAGGGCCTCGTCGAGCCGAGCCAGGCGTTCGCGCAGCCGATCGGCAGTCTCGGCCGCGGCCTCATAGGCCGCATCGAGTTCCTCCTCGGAATCAAGCGAGCCGGCCAGTCGGTTCTGGTGGTCCGCCAGTTCGGCGCGCAGCGACTGCGCGGCCCGCTCGCTGTCCGCCAGCCGGGCGGTGGCCTTCTCGCACTGCGCCTGGAGAGACTGCTCGGTCGCCTTGGCGGCCTCGATGCGACCCGCAGCGACGGCGGCCGCCTGGCGCCGATCCGCGGCCTGTTGCAGCAGCCGCGTGTAGGTGTCGGATGCCGCCCGGGCCGCGACTTCGGCACGCTGGCGCTCTGTGGAGGCCCGCTCGAGCTCGGATTGGGCCGTCACCACGGCGGTCTCGGCCTCGGCTGCCTCGGTTCCGGCCCGGTCGACGAGGTTTCGCGCCGTCTCCGGGTCCGGGCCCGACGGCGCCGGGACCGGCTGACTGCGGGAGCGTTCCCGCTCGGCTGCCACGGCACCCAGGGAACGGTACCGTTCGGCCAGGGTCGAGAGCCGGTACCAGTGGTCACGGGCGGCCGCGGAGGCCTGCCCGGCCGTGGCGACGTCCGTGGCCAGCTCGGCTGCGGCCTCCTCGGCCCGGGCGACTTCGGCCTCCGCGGTGGCGACGGCCTGCTCGAGCTCCCGGTCTCCGGTGCCCAGCTGCTCCAGGGCCACCTGCTGCCGGAACAGGTCGTCCGCGAGCAGTCGGGACCGGGCATCACGGACGTCGAACTGGATCCGCTGCGCCTTACGGGCGGTCTTGGCCTGCTTGGACAGCGGCCCGAGCTGACGGCGTACCTCCTCGGAGAGGTCCCGGACACGGTCCAGGTTCGTGCGCATCGACTCGAGCTTGCGGACGCTGCGCTCCTTGCGCCGGCGGTGTTTGAGCACCCCCGAGGCCTCTTCGATGAAGCCGCGGCGCTCCTCCGGACTGGCCTGCAGGATCCGGTCCAGCTGTCCCTGGCCCACGATCACGTGCATCTCGCGGCCGAGACCGGAGTCGGACAGCAGCTCCTGGATGTCGAGCAGTCGGCAGGAGCTGCCGTTGATGGCGTACTCGGATCCCCCGCTGCGGAACAGCGTGCGGGAGATGGTGACCTCCGAGTACTCGATCGGTAGGGCGCCGTCAGCGTTGTCGATGGTCAGAGACACCTGGGCGCGCCCCAGCGGGGCCCGCCCGGAGGTGCCGGCGAAGATCACGTCCTCCATCTTCCCGCCGCGCAGGTTCTTCGCCCCCTGCTCCCCCATCACCCAGGAGAGGGCGTCCACCACGTTGGACTTGCCCGAGCCGTTGGGGCCCACCACGGCGGTCACGCCGGGTTCGAAGTGGAAGGTGGTGGCCGAGGCGAAGGATTTGAAGCCGCGGACGGTCAACGTCTTCAGGTACATGGGCGTTGGGTCTCGTGGTCGAGGGTCAGTCGGCGAAGTCCGGTAGGCGTTCCCCGCGTCCGAGCAGGGCCCGCACGGCGGCCACGGTGCGGACTGCGGCGCGGCCGTCACCGTAGGGGTTCACCGCGTTGGCCATGACCTCATAGGCCCCGGCATCGTCCAGCAGGGTCGAGACCTCGGTGACCACGCGCAACTCGTCCGTGCCGATCAGCTTCACCGTTCCGGCGGTGACGGCCTCGGGGCGCTCAGTGTTCTCGCGCATCACCAAGACGGGCTTGCCGAGGCCCGGCGCCTCCTCCTGCACGCCGCCGGAATCCGTCAGGACCACGTGGGCCACGGACAGCAGGTGCGTGAACTCGCCGTAGGCGAGCGGCTCGGTCACGATGACGTTGGTCCGGCCCTCGACCTCCGGGAGGATGGCTTCCCGGACCACCGGATTGCGGTGGGCCGGCAGCACGAAGTCCACGTCCGGGTACTGCTCCGACAACCGGGCCAGGGCCCGGCCGACGCCGCGCATGGCCTCGCCCTGGTTCTCACGCCGGTGCGTGGTCACCAGCACGAGACGGCGTCCGCTGTCCGCCAGTTCTTGAAGTTGTGGGTCGGAGAACGGCACCGCCTTCTCCACGACCTCGTACAGCGCGTCGATCACCGTGTTGCCGGTGACCACGATGTCGTCTGGGTTGACCGCCTCACGCAGCAGGTTGTCCCGGCTGGTCGTGGTCGGGGCGAGGTGGAGGCTGGCCACCTGGGTGGTCATCTTGCGGTTCGCCTCCTCGGGGAAGGGCGAGAAGAGGTCGAAGCTGCGCAGGCCGGCCTCCACGTGCACCACGGGGATGCCCCGGTAGAACGCGGCGATCGCGCCGGCCGTCGAGGTGGTCGTGTCACCCTGGACCACCACCGCGTCCGGCTTCACGTGCTCGAAGAGGGCGTCCAGGCCGTCGATGGTCCGCGTCATCACACCGTTGAGCGTCTGGCGGGGACGGATGATGTTGAGATCGTGGTCAGGGACGATGCCGAAGAGTTCGTTGACCTGATCCAGCATCTCCCGGTGCTGTCCGGTGACGGTCACCTCGCACTCGATGTCATCCGACTCCTGCAGCGCCTTGATGATCGGAGCCATCTTGATGGCCTCCGGGCGGGTGCCGTAGATCGGCATGATCTTCAACTGTCCTTGGTTCACGGTGTGTACGCACTCCTCATTCCGGTGCGGGTGATGGCCCGCCGTTTGTTGCCTCCCAGCCTACGGGGCAGACTATGGGTTCTGACCCGCCGTGACCCGGTCGACGCTGTCCGCGTCCCACGGATGGCCTGGTCCGCGTTGCTATACTGTCCGTCGGCGTCAGCCATGTTGCCGCCGACGGCAGGATGGCGCGAGCCGCACTTGAACGGAAGGACCTAGGTGAACACCACCGAAGACACCGGGGACTCCGGAACCCGCACGATCGCCCTTGATCGGAACGGTTTGATCCGCGTCGGCGCCAGGCCAAGCCTGTGGCGGTACCTGCGGCAGATCTGGGAGTTCCGGAGCTTCGTCCTCTTCGACTCGAAGTCACGGATCGCCGGGGGCAACAGCACTAATTCACTGGGCCAGATCTGGCTGGTGCTGAACCCGATCCTCAACGGCGCCACGTACTTCTTCGTCTTCGGCCTGCTCCTCGGGACCGGCCGCGGCATCGAGAACTTCATCGCCTACCTGATCATCGGCGTGTTCATGTTCCGCTTCACCTCCTCGGCGATCACCAGCGGATCCAAGGCCATCATCAGCAACCGCTCCGTCGTGCGAGCCTTCTCCTTCCCCCGGGCGACGCTGGCCTTGGCCGTGAACGTCCGGGAACTCATGGTGCAGATTCCCGCGTTCATCACGATGTTCGTGTTGATCCTCGCCTTCCCCCCACTCGAAATAGTGTCCTGGAAGTGGCTGCTCTTCATCCCGCTGGTGGGTGTGCAGTTCCTGTTCAACCTCGGTCTGAGCCTGATCCTGGCCCGCCTGGTCACCCGCTTCAACGATGTGACCAACCTCATCACCTTCGGCACCAGGATCTGGCTGTACCTGTCCGCCGTCTTCTTCAGCATCGACCGGTTCGCGGACCACCCCACGATCCTCTTCATCATGCATTTGAACCCGATGTACTGCATCCTGGAGATCGCCCGCGACAGTCTGCTGTATGACACCTGGCCGGATCCGAACCGGTGGCTCGTCCTCGGCGCGTGGACCCTGGTTCTGCTGGTCGTCGGCACCTTGTTGTTCTGGCAGGCCGAGGAAAGCTACGGACAGGAGAAGTGATGACGGCAGCAGAGGCCGCGCCCAGTGCGGTCACGTCGCCCTCGACCCAGGCGGCCGTGGTGATCGACTCGGCCTCCATGACCTATGTGGTGCGGTCGATCCGCCCCGCCCCACGGCACCAGACCCTGCGGGACCGGCTCAGCCGCGCCGGGTCCGGAATCGAGATCTCCCATCTCGAAGCCCTCAAGCCCCTATCCCTGGTGGTGGAGCACGGCGAGAGCGTGGGGGTGATCGGCACCAACGGTTCGGGCAAGTCCACCCTGATGAAACTGGTCACCGGCCAGCTCGCCCCCACCAGCGGATCCGTCTACGCCACGGACACACCCATCATGCTGGGGGTCAATGCCGCCCTCGTCCCGCAGATCTCCGGCGAGGACAACATCATCCTGGGCTGCCTGGCCATGGGCATGACGCGGGCCCAGGCTGATGAGAAGTTCGATTCCATCGTGGAGTTGTCCGGACTGAAGGACTCGCTCCATCTGCCGCTCAAGGCCTATTCCTCCGGCATGGCCTCCCGCTTGCAATTCGCCATCGCCACCAGCGTGGACCCGGAGATCCTGGTGATCGACGAGGCACTGAACACCGGTGATGCCCAGTTCCGCGAGCGCACCCGCCAACGCATCAATGTGCTGCGAGAACAGGCCGGTTGCGTCTTCCTCGTCAGCCACTCCCTCGGCACCATCCGGGACATGTGTACCCGGGCCATCTGGATCGAACGTGGTGAGCTGCTGATGGACGGGACGCCGGAGGACGTCACCGGCCGCTACCAGGAGTATGCCGGCCATATGGGCAAGAAGCACGACAAGAAGGCCGCGGATCTCCTGGACAAGTGCCGCAGTGAACTCGTCCGCACCAAGATCGTCTGGAATGATCAACGCTCCCCGTCCTCGCCCACCCCGTGACCGGTTGCCCATGACTCGTCTGGTCCGCGCCGCGGCCACCCGCTCCCGCCGGGCCGCACAAGCCGTGGGGTCACGATGGTCCGACGCCGTTCTGACCGGCAGGCGTGCCCTCTGGGACCGGGCCGGACGGATCGGCGTCCCCGACGCCGTCTGGCCGGCCTCGCAGGACTCTCCCGGACGGACGGCTCCCCTGGCCAACCGAGTGATGCCCCTGCCGCCGGCCTGGGGACTGTCCCGCTGGCTGTGGGGAGACACCGGAAACAGGAACGACGGCGGCGATCGCTCCTCTGACCTGCTCGCCGTGTACCTCGGCCGGACACGTCCGACGGACAGCGGTGACGGGTGCTTCGCCACCGCCGACGCCGCGGCCCTGGTCGCCGACCGTGCCGCTGCGGACGCTGGGGACGGCCGCGGCCCGCACACCCTCGTGGTGGTGGCCGACGGCTCCGCTGTCGATGTTGCGCAATCGCTCCAGGACGCCGGGGTGCACCGCGGCTGTCTCGTCCTCGACGATCCCGGCAGTGAACGCCGCGCCGCCCTGCTCAGCCTGTGCGCCGCCGTCGCCGTCCCCGCCGGCACGGACCCCCTGCAGTCACCCTGGGCGCGTGAGGCGGGTGCCGCCGGCGTGGCCCTTCTCACCCATACCGCCCCCGCACCACTGCCGCGGGATCTCGGTCTGCCCTCCGAACGACGGGTCTCCGGCCGGGTGGCACGCCATACCCTCGTCAGCGCCGATCCGACGGTGCTGGAGCCGGTGCCCGGTCCGTTGCCCGAGCGCCTCCGTTCCTCGGGGCTCGTGGTCGGCACCGAGCGACGCCGCGTGGTGGTCGCGGGCCACGACCTCAAATTCGCCGGCGGGCTGATCGAGCACCTCCGGGGCGAGGGGCACGAGGTCCGGCTGGACGAGTGGGCCGGGCACGAACGCCACGATCCACAGCTGAGCCGGGACCTGGCCGGCTGGGCCGATGCCGTGCTGTGTGAATGGGCCCTGGGCAATGCGGTCTGGTATGCGCGCCACGTCCCGGACGGCACCCGGCTGACCGTTCGCCTCCACCTTCAAGAGGCCGCCACCGATTTCCCCGCCCGGGTCCGAGCCGACCGGATCGACGCTGCGGTCTTCGTTTCCGAGCATCTACGCCGACAGGTGGTCCGTGACTTCACCTGGCCGGCTGCGCGCAGCCTGGTGGTGCCCAACGCCGTCAACATTCCCGGGGCACCAGAGAGCCCCGTGGAGCCAGAGCGCCGGTTCCGGCTCGGCTTGGTGGGTATCGTCCCGTCCCGCAAGGGCCTCCACACAGCCCTCGACGTCCTACATCGATTGCGTTCCACCGACGACCGCTACACCCTCAGCATCAAGGGCCGCCGACCATCTGAATACCCGTGGATGGCCGATCGCCCCGCTGAGCGCGACTACTTCCGGGACCAGTTCGCGCGGATCGACGACGATCCCCTCTTGGGCTCGGCGGTGGGCTTCGAGCCGTTCGGCCCGGACATGGACGCCTGGTTCAGCCGGATCGGAATCGCCCTGTCCACGAGTGATTTCGAGTCCTTCCACTTCACGCTCCCGGACGGAGCCGCCCACGGGGTGCTCCCGCGCTCCCTGTCCTGGCCCGGTGCCGACCTGCTCTATCCCCTCCGCTGGTTGGCACCGGACGCCGTCACGCTGGCGGAGTCCATCCTTGAAGCCACCCACGATCTGTCCCAGTGGCAGGCTGAGGCGACGGAGGCACGACAGCTGGTCATCCAACGATTCGCCGCATCCCGCGTCCTGCCGGAGCTCGCCGATGTGGTCCTCGGGCGGCGCCGCGCGGAGGACTCCGCATGAGTACGAACTTGTCACATGTCGAGAAGCCCCACATGGCCATGTTGGTGGCCAATCCCGTGGTGGGCGATTCCCGGGTGGAGAAGAGCGCCCTCAGCGCCGTTCGGGCGGGATATCGGGTGACGATCGTGGGGGTCGGGAACGCCAGCACCTCTCACGTCGACCACTACGAGCACATTCCGATTTATCGGATCCCCCTGGACTTCTCACGGCACAAGGCGTGGACGGTCGAGAACCGGCGACGGAACAGCAGCAGAGCACCCGAGACCTCCGGCACGAGCCTACTGAACCGGGCGAACAGGGCCCTGCAACGCATGAGCCAACGCCTGAACCGCTCGTGGGCCGAGCGATTCCGCACCACGCGGGAGTCGTTTCAGGCCGGCCGGCCCGGGGGCTGGCGAACGGTCTGGCCGCAGACACTGGACTACGAGGAGGGCTTCCTCGAGGTCCTCCATCGGCTGAAACCAGACATCATCCATGCCCATGACCGGCACCCGATGGCCGGGGCCGCCGCATACTCCGCCCTCCAACGGGCTGCTGGGACCCCGGTCCCCTGGGTCTACGACGCCCACGAATGGGTACCCGGCACCATCATCGGCGGGCCTCCGCAGGCCAAGACGGCATGGGTCGCCCTGGAAGCCGAGCTGATCCGCACTGCTGATGCCGTCATCACCGTCACAGACCATGTGGCGGGCGAGCTCCACGCCCGGCACCGGCTTGATGCCCGCCCGAGAACGGTCATCAACGCCCCGCGCAGGGCCCGGCAACCACTGCCCCCGGACCAGCGCCGCCCCCTGCGGGAGGAGTGCGGCGTGGGCCCGGAGACGCCCCTGCTGGTGTATGTGGGCATGCTGGCCGAGCACCGGGGGGTCTTCACCATCGTCGATGCCCTGACGGAGATGCCGGGCGTCCACGTGGCGTTCGTCGGCTCACAGAACGCCACGGTCCGCCAGCAGCTGCACGACCGTGCCATGACGCATGGTGTAAGGGACCGTCTGCACCTCCTGGACTATGTTCCGTCCCATTCCGTGACCTGGTACATCGAATCGGCGACCTGCGGTATCAGCGCCCTGATGCCCTACCCGGCTCATGAGCTCGCGATGCCCACGAAGCTGCGTGAGTATGCCCAGGCCGGTCTGCCGGTCGTCGCCAGCGACCTGGACACGCAGTCCGCCTTCGTCAAGGATCACGGAGTGGGCACGCTCTTCGCCGCCGGAGACGCCTCCTCCCTGGCCGCGGCCTTCCACCGCCTCCTTGACGATCAGGAGTCGTATCGCCGCGCCGTCCGTGACCCTGACTTCCTTGCCTCGCAGACCTGGGAGGGAAACGAGACGGCCTTGGCGGCGACCTGGCACTCCCTGTGCCCGGCGCAGTCCCCACTGGCCGAGCCCCGCTCAACGGCCCCGGCCGCCGCCGCCGCATCGCAAACACGGGTCGAGCGGCATCCCACCCTGGTCGTCGTCGGTGCTTCGGCCGCCGATCCCTGGGCCGAGGCATGGTCCCGGTTTGCCGGTGATGCCCGCGGTCATGCCGGCTCCGACTCCGAGGCTGACGGAGACGGCGTGCTGATGTCAGAGGCCCTGGACTCCTGGCTGGAGATCGACCGATACGCCGATGCCGCGCTGTACCGCGGACTGTCCTGCGCGCATGGAGACGTCGACGGCGGGCCCCTGTCCGAGATGCTCTCCCTGCAACGCCGCCAAAAGCAGGTCGGCGTCCTGACGGAGGCACCCCTCGTGGATGCGGCGCTCCTGAGGGACCAACCCGGGCACGCCTTCAGCGATTGGGATCCCAAGGTCTTCGGACGGTACAGACGGCAGGCACTGAAACAGGCCCGCCCCTACCTGACGATGCTGGAGCAGGGCATCCCTCTCTTCACCTCCAGCCAGCGCAACGCGCTCATGCTCCACGGAGTCCACTGGATTCCTGCCCCCCTCCCCTTCCCGTCACCGCCTCTTCCGTCTCCACCTGGCGAGGCACGAGCCGATTCCCGGACCCCAGTGAGGATCCTCATCGTGCCGACCATCCGGTCACAAGCCGAGAACGGGCAACTCGATCGGCTGGTGGAGGACGCCACGCGACACGGCTTCTCGGTCCGACGCCCCCGGTCCTCCCGGTACGATCCCTCGCAGGCCGGCCACGCGGATATCGTCGTCGATGCGCTCACCCTCGGGGAATGGAGCCACAGTGCCGCCCATGCCTGGTCAGCGTCCCGGCTCGTCGTCGGACATCTCGACGAGTCGTTGAGCACGAGCCCGGGCTCTCCTCTCATGACGGCTCCGGCTCCGCCCCTCCTGGAATCGTCCGTCGACGACATCGTCGACACCGTCCTGGACCTGGCACATGCCCTGGATGGAGCGGCGGAGGCAGAAACCCGTCGGCACGGACGGGATTTCGCCGAGGCGATCTACGGTGGAAAGATGGCCGTTGCGGGTCTGCGCGGCATATGGAACGTCTGAGAAGGACTGATCCAGATGCCCACTGCTGAACTGGTGCTGCACCATCCGAGCCCAGCAACCACTCGCCTTCGAATCTATAGAGGAGTCCACGCGTGACCGACAGCGCCCCGAGAGAGTCCGCCCTCCGACCCCACATGGTCATGCTGGTGGGGAACCATGTGGTCGGTGACTCCCGGGTGGAGAAGAGCGCCCTCAGCGCCGTGAAGGCAGGGTATCGGGTGACGATCGTCGGCACGAGGCACCGAAGCACGTTCCACATCGGCGAGTATTCGGGGATTCCCATTTACCGGATTCCCGCGGACTTCGCCCGCCACGTGACCTCGGGTCAGTGGAAGGAGGTCAAGCCACGACGGTGGTCGGACGACGATGATCCGCTGGCCGTCTGGGGCCGGGCGCGGGATGCGCCGGTGTGGAGCATCCGTTCCACCGTGGACCGGTTGGACCGAGCCACCCACGCCGTGAGAACCCGGATCGGGAAACAGCTTGATGACCGTGCCACGCGGGCAGCCGACGCCATCGGCCAGGTGCGTGACCGTGCCATGGCGGCCCTGCCGCGCGGCTGGCGACGGGTCTGGCCGCATATCGCCGACTACGAGGATGCCTTCCTGGACGTCCTCCAGCGCTTGAAGCCGGACATCATCCACGTGCATGACCGCCACCCGCTGCCGGGTGCCGCGGCCTACGCCGCCTGGCAGAGGTCCAGGGGCCAGGACGTACCGTGGGTGTACGACGCCCATGAATGGCTTCCGGGCCAGGAGTTGCCAGGTCCGGCCGCCGCCCGGACCGGATGGCTCGCCGCCGAGGCCGAACTGATCCACCACGCCGATGCAGTGCTCACGGTCTCCGACGAGCTCGCCACCCGAATGCAACAGCGGCACCATTTGAAGGAGCGGCCCGGGACGGTCATCAACGCTCCAGCCGTGACCCGGACGCCCATGGACCCGGCAGTCCGCCGGCCGATCCGCGAGGAGTGCGGGCTGAATCCTGAGACTCCCCTGTTCGTCTACGTCGGCA
The DNA here is from genome assembly GCF_003386075.1 of Citricoccus muralis. Classification (GTDB taxonomy): domain Bacteria; phylum Actinomycetota; class Actinomycetes; order Actinomycetales; family Micrococcaceae; genus Citricoccus; species Citricoccus muralis. The sequence goes on along the minus strand of NZ_QREH01000001.1, from coordinate 640,347 downwards.
AGATGAGTGAGCGTCGCGGCGTCCTCACCATGGTGGAATCGCTCCCCCTGTTGCCAGACACCCACATCGCCTTCATCGGGTCCCGAGATGTGGCGATCCGGCAACGCATCATGGAACGGGCCGGGCAGCTCGGTGTCACGGGTCGGGTCCACCTCAAGGACTATGTCCCCTCCTCCTCGGTCACCTGGTACATCGAATCCGCCACGGGCGGCATCAGT